>JAEMTM010000148.1 GCA_016462305.1 Sphingomonadaceae bacterium
CTAGTGCGTCTGAATGACCTGCTTTTGTAATGCCGTTCACAAATTGGTCCGTGCATCGGTCCCAGCAAAATTGGGCTCCGTAATTTGCAGCATCGGTACGACCAAGCGTCAGCGCCGCGTTGATTGCCTCGGCCAGATCGGGTTTAAGGCAGCCAATGGCGCGGTCTAACGTGCCATGCGGCCCGCGACCCTCGGTACCGATAATGTCCAGTGGCCCCTGAACGGGATAGCCGGCCACCGGAACGCCAGTTGCCAGCGCCTCAAGCATGACAAGTCCAAAAGTATCGGTCTTGCTTGGAAATACGAAAACATCGGCAGAGGCGTAAATGCTGGCAAGCTCGGCACCCTGACGCGTCCCAAGAAAGAGGGCGTTAGGATAACGCGCCTGAAGATGCGCGCGGGCAGGGCCGTCGCCAACGATGACCTTCGTTCCCGGGACATCGGCGTCAAGAAAGGCCTCCAAATTCTTTTCCACGGCCACGCGTCCGACCGACAACATTATCGGCCTGGGAAGATGTTTTAAGCTAGGATGGGTGGGCTGGTCTGGATGGAACACGGCATGATCAATTCCACGCGACCAAATTTGTGTTGGTTGAATGCCGCGTCCTTCCAGCTCGTCCCGCAGGCTTTGTGTCGCCGTCAGAACCGCGCGCGAACCCTTGTGGAATCTGCGCATGACGGGCCAGATGAGATCAGGCGACAGCCGGGTGCGGGCGGCAACATATTCGGGAAACCGGGTATGAAACGCGGTGGTGAAGGGGACGTTGTGTTTGATACACCATGCGCGCGCGCTCCAGCCAATGGGGCCTTCGGTTGAGATATGGACGATGTCGGGCCTGAATGTTCCGAGCGCCTTACGCACACCAAAACGCGGCGCAAGCGCCAGTCGGATTTCCGGATAGCCGGGGCAGGGAATGGTCGTGAATCTGTTAGGTGCAACAACCTCAACTGTATGTCCGCGTGCTTTCAGGCGGCTTATCGTTTCGGTTAAAGTGCGGACAACGCCGTTGACTTGCGGTGCCCAAGCATCGGTCGCGATGGCCAGCCTCATGCTTCGATGGTCGCTTGCGTCGCGGCGCGATCACGCACATGCGCCGCCCAGTCGATGATGGACATTGTGCCATCCTTGGCCTCCGCCAATGCGGTGCAGCTTTCAACCCAATCACCATCATTATAATAAGTGATCGACCCAAATTGGCGAATTTCGGCGCAGTGGATGTGCCCGCAGACCACGCCTTCGACGCCGCGCTGCGATGCCTCACGCGCCACGACCTCTTCATATTGGCCGATAAACTGGACAGCGTTTTTAACACGTTTTTTCAAATAAGATGAAAGCGACCAATATGGCAGGTTGAACCTGCGCCGGACGGCATTGAGGATGATATTGGCCTTTAACAGCAATGTGTAAGCCTGATCACCCAAAAAGGCGAGCCAGCGCGCATATAGGACAATGCCGTCAAAAGCGTCGCCATGTGTGACAAGCAAATTGCGCCCGTCAGCCGTTGTGTGGATCGCCTCCAACTGCACTTCGACGCCGCCAAAGCTGAGGCCCGCATAGTCACGGAACATTTCGTCATGATTGCCCGGAATGTAAATGACGCGGGTGCCCCGATGCGCCATTTTCAATACCCTGCGAATGACTTCATTATGTTGGTCCGGCCAGTACCAGCCCTTACGCAATCTCCAACCGTCAACAATGTCGCCGACCAAGTATAGCGTTTCGCACTCAACCGAATGTAGAAAATCGCTGAGCAGTTCGGCCTGACAACCCGCAGTGCCAAGATGCACGTCCGATATCCAAACCGTGCGCAGTTTCATCTTTGGCTGAAAGCTGCGCGGTTCAGGTTTATCAAACCAAATGGGCAGCTTTGGCGCTTTATCATCCCGCTCAAGGCGTGGCGCGTCAATCGTGTCCGTGTCGCTAAATACTGTATGTGTCATCAGCTTTTACCCCCACCAGATGTATATTGAGTAGCTGACCGATGGGTCAGGCGCATGGCAGATAGATGACAGTTTTCTTGCCATCGATCTTATGCCCGTGCGGTTATTTGATGGCGGGAACCTCTGCATCCGGCAGCGTCAATCCCATGGCTTTGGCAAGCGTAGGGGCAATGGCGCGCATGTCGATTTCGCCCAAATTACGGCCTTTTTGAATGCCTGCGCCCATCATCATGAAGCTGGACCGCATGAACGGCTTGTCGGGGAAATAGCCATGCATGCCTTTACTAGCCGACGGACCTACCACAGGCGTGGCTGCGCCTTTGAAGCTGCCCGCATAAGCATTTGGAGCAAAGTCGACGTAAAAACTTGCCTGCGGATTCGCCCCATATTCGGCGGTTTGCGACTCGGTGGCGATCTGGGCAATGCCATTTTTAGGGTCGGCTTTTAACTGGGCCAATAGTCCTGAAACGCGTGCGCGTAACGCTGGGTCGGATGGCCGCTTCAAAATGATCGCCGATGATCCGCCCGAGTTCCACGGACTGGCCTCCCAATCTTTGATTTTGCCGTTGGCGTCGAGGACAATCAGGCCAGCGTCAATGAAGGCCCGATACAGATTGACCTCGGTATCGACCTTTGAAAAGCCATGGTCGGAAACAACGGCAATAATGCTGTCGGGCCTTACGGCCATTTGCGCCGCGATAATCTTGCCGACGATTGCGTCAATCCGTTTTAGAACAGCATGTGCAGCCGCCGTATCGGGGCCTTTTTCATGTTGTTCATGGTCAAGCGCGGTCAGGTAGACGGTCGTGAAATAGGGTTTCTCACGCGCAATGAGCGCCGTTGCAAACCGGCCCCGGTTTTCATCCCCTTCGATGCTTTCGTCGATGCCGGGGGCATATGCGCCCAATTGGCTTTCCAACGATTCAATCAAACCTGGGGTGGCAAGCGCCTTCATCAGCTTTGCATCGTCCGCATGGCCACTGCGCCAGATTTGCGGGATATTCCACTTTATCGCGCTGGCGTTGACGCTGACGGGCCAATGCACATTTGCAGTGGTCAATTTTGCCTTTGCCGCGACATCCCACAAGGTTGGAACCTTATAATCGCTGGCATACCAATACCAACCGCCTTGGTTGATTTGCAGGGGGTCGAAACTGTTGTTGCCGAATATGCCATGCCGCGATGGGCTGACGCCGGTGATCAGCGTCGCGTGGCTTGGGTAGGTGACCGTTGGCAGGACGCCGCGCACGCCTTGGGCATAGCTGCCTTGCGTGATGAAGCGTTTAAGGTTCGGGATGTCGATCCCGCGTTTTTCCGCCTCGATAACGTCATCGGGTTGCAGCCCGTCGATGGAAATCAGCAGCACCGGCTCAGCCGAAGCCGCCGATGGCAGCGCACTCACGAGGAGCGCGCTGCCGATCAGTAAAGCCGATTTCATTAGAAACCAGCCTTTAACGTCACAAAGAATTGCCGCGGTGCACCCGCCAGCAATGTTTGGTTATCGCCGCTATTGCCAAAACCGTTTGAACCAATGGTGGAGACATATTTCTTGTCGAGCAAGTTGGTTGCGTTGAGTTGCAGTTCAAGCGGAACGCGCATTCCAGCGTCAAAGCGATAGCCCAATGTTGCATCGACCAGCACGCGTGCCGGCACGGATTGATCGTTGAGATACGTGAAATAACGTTTGCTCATGTAATTCGCGCCGAGGCGACCAAAAAAAGTGTCGCTGTCATAGGCAACTTCGCCGCGCAGCAAATGCTTTGGCGTATCGACCACGTCCTTGCCCTTAATGGCAATGGTGGCAGTTGGCGTGACGACATTGTCCTCATAGGTTGCGCCAGTGTAGCTGTAGGACGCAAACAAGGTCAGGCCGCCGCCCAAGCGCACATCGCCTGCCGCTTCAAAGCCAATGGACCGGACGCTGCCGACATTCTGCAAAATGGCAGGATTGCCCACAATACCCGCGCCTGTTTGCACGCCTAACAGACGGTTACGGAAATTGACATAATATACGCCGATGACGCCGTTAATGACATTGTCGTTATAACGGGCACCAAGTTCAAAAGTGTCCGAACCCTCTGGCTTTAGACCACGGGCGAGCAGAGCGTCAAACCCGGCTTGCGTCGTGGAGAACGGGCCGCTGGTTGCCGACGACACAAATGCGCGGGTGACTTGCGTAAAGCCGCCAAAGATTTCAGCTTTGCCGCTCAATTTATACGCAGCGCCAACATGCGGTTGGAACCAGTCTTGCGATTTGATCTTGCCGGCGGCCAGTGATCCTTGAATGCGCGGGTCGGATTCATTGTTGACCTGAAAACCCTTCCACCCAAGGTTGACCGTTAGGTCGCCAAAGCTGATTTTGTCCTGCACATAATATTGCAATGTATC
>JAEMTM010000149.1 GCA_016462305.1 Sphingomonadaceae bacterium
GCCGTCAGCTTGCTGCGCGATCTTGTGCCTGAATATCAACCGAATGCCGACAGCAACGCAGGCGCGGCTGCCGCTTAGGCGGCTTGCTGGCGATCCATTTGTGCGCGGATGTTGAACGCGGGTGGTCGCGGCATACAGGCGGGTTCTGCGCCTGCGCCATCCAATGCATTTTCATATAAGACGCAGCGCGCCGCCGTGCGACGGCCTTTGCTGTGCCGTGATGCCGTCTTGCCCGTGTGTTGAAAGCCAAGTTTGCGCAGCACATTTCCCGACGCGGGATTGTCGGCGAAGTGGCTGGCGATCAGCTTTTTATGGCCTATCGTCCGGGCGATGTTGATGACGGCGCGGCTGGCCTCGGTCGCAAAGCCAAGGCCCCAATAAGGACGGGCGATCCAATAGCCCAATTCGGCCTCGCCTTCACGCTCGCCAAGCCCGCAAGAGCCCACCAAGCGCGGCGCGTTGTCGGTCCGCAACATCAACAGAAAATTGGGGAACAGTGGGTCGTGTTCCAGCGCCGCAAAGGCCGCAGCGTCATCCGCTGTATACGGCCATGGTGCGCTTGCAAGGTTGCGGACGATGCCTTCATCGGCAATCGCTTGGTGCAATTCGGCTGCATCCTCTGGCCAGCTTGGCCGCAACAATAATCTTTCCGTTCTCGCGAACATCCTGTTTCTCCGCTGCTGCGCCGCGCTTTGACACCTCAAAGCGACAGCCATGTTACAATTACCCTCTGGGGGAGGTATCGAACAGGGAGAATGCGGCAAAAAGAGAGGGAGAACGGTTGACCCGTCTCCCTGTTCAAAGGTGGAAACCACCTGAGATGATTTCCGGGTCATCCGTCTGGACAACCCGGTATCGATTGTCCTGTTTATTCGGCGGCCATCGCTGGCATATCGACCGACACATATTTGCGGCCGAGTTTGCCAGCATGGAATCGCACGCGGCCTTCGACGAGCGCGAACAAAGTGTGGTCCTTGCCAAGGCCAACGCCTGAACCCGGATATACCTTCGTGCCGCGCTGACGGATGATAATGTTACCGCCGATGACATTTTCGCCACCGAATTTCTTTACGCCAAGACGACGGCCTGCCGAATCGCGACCGTTGCGTGACGAACCACCTGCTTTTTTATGTGCCATGGTCTAAACTCCTACGTCAGAGCGTTGCCGCTCAGGCTTCCTTAGGGGCTGCAGCCTTTTTGGGCGCAGCGGCTTTCTTTGGCGCGGCTTCCTTGGCAGGAGCAGCAGCGGCAGCAGCCGCAACCTTCTCAGCCTTAGGCGCAGCGGCCTTTTTCTCTTCCTTGCCAACGGCAAGGATGCGCAGAAGCGTCAACGACTGGCGATGACCCTGCTTGCGGCGATAATTGTGGCGGCGACGCTTTTTGAAGACGATGACCTTTTCACCACGCTCTTGCGCAATGATTTCGGCAGAAACGGTCAAGCCGTTTACGTCCTGCGCCTTGTCACCGTCACCGGCAAGAAGGACGTCACCCAGCGAGATTTTATCACCCGCTTCACCAGACAGTTTTTCAACTGCGATTTTGTCTCCGGCGGCGACGCGATATTGCTTGCCGCCTGTGCGCACGATTGCGAACATGGCTTTAACTCATCCGTTTCTACAGCTTAGCGCCTTATAAGGGCGGGTTGCTCGGGCGCGTGACATAGCGGAGACGAATCTCAACAGGTTCACACAAGAATGGGCGCAGCTAGTGCAAGCAAATATCTATGTCAACGTATAATCCAGCGTTTTTGGCGCTTATGACGCCGCCTGCGCCGCCACTGAGATGCGCTTGCATGCGCCTCCAAGCAGGCTTAGACGACGGATATGTTGAATTTCAAGTCTGCGTCCGCTTTGCTTCTGCTCCTGATCCTT
This sequence comes from Sphingomonadaceae bacterium, assembly GCA_016462305.1. Taxonomy (GTDB): domain Bacteria; phylum Pseudomonadota; class Alphaproteobacteria; order Sphingomonadales; family Sphingomonadaceae; genus Sphingorhabdus_B. The sequence goes on from JAEMTM010000149.1 coordinate 1,872, forward strand.
GCCGCATGTGGCACAAGAGAGGGGGAATTTCCCTCGCTTGAGCGCCGGAGTTATGAAGCCGATGCGCCGATTGCTGCGCCCGGCGATTCGGCATCTGCGCCATTTGTGCTATCTGCTGAATTCGCTGCAAAAATCGACGCGTTGCAGGCGCGGCACATAGCGGCGCATGGCGCATATCTGCGCGAACTGCCCGCGGTGCAGTTGACCGCTTCACAGGCGGCCAGAACCGCGCCGGGCAGCGAGTTTTGGGTGAACGCGCATCTTATGCTGTCACGGCTCGACAAAATACGGTCCGATTCGGTGGCCGCCTTGCGTGACTTTGACGCGTTGATAGCAGAGGCAGGTGCGCGCGACGCAGGGATTGCGGCGCATCTGACAGAGGTGCAGCGACCAATGGCCGACGACGTCGCGCAGCAAAATACGGAGATCGTGCGGCTTTCGAAGGTGATTGGGGAATAAAGGCGATTTTGTAATTGCCTCCGGCTTCGACGAAGACCGTTGCCGTTTCGACAAACCACGCATTCGGCGCTTCCCCTCGTGCATCGGACTGATATGACGTTGCCATAAAGACAATCAGGAGAGTTTCGAATGCGCATAAACAAAACCGCGATTTCTGCTGTTGCGATCGCTTTGGTGCACATTGGCACCCCGGCGCTTGCGCAGACGGCCAATGCCGCACCTGTTGCCGCACCCGCTGCTGTCGCCGAGGTCGATCAAAACGCCGCCATCAAGGCATTCTTTGAAGAATATGACGCGCAGCAACTGGCGCTTTCGCCGCTGGGCAAATCTTATCGCGGGATCAAGGACAGCGATTATGGCCGCTGGGGTGACTTTTCCAATGCTGGCGAAATGCGCGCAAATGATGCCGAGCGTTCGGCGTTGAAGGAAATGCGCGCCCGCTTTGACCCTGCCAAGCTGTCGCCTGAAAACCGTTTGTCCTACCGCCTGTTTGAAAAGCGCGCTGAACGCAGCGAAGCTGCCTACAAATATAATGATTATGGCTATGTCTTTGACCAGATGAATGGTGCGCAAAGCCAGTTGCCAGCCTTTCTTATCAATATTCACCGCGTCGATAACAAGTCTGACGCCCGCGCCTATGTCAGCCGCCTTTACGGCCTTGGCCCCGGCATGACAGAAGCCATCGCCCAAGCCAAGAGCCGCGCGGCGCAAGGCATACTGCCGCCCAAATGGGTCTTTCCTTATGTCATCAATGACGCGCGCAATGTCATCACCGGTGCGCCCTTTGGCGATGGCCCCGATGCGCCGTTATTTGCAGATTTCAAGGCAAAGGTGGCAAAGCTCAACATCAGCCAGATCGAAAAAGACCTGCTGATTGCTGACGCGGCGCAGGCGCTGAATGCTTCGGTGAAGCCAGCTTATGCGGCGTTGATATCCGAAATGACGGCGCAGGAAAAAGTCGCCGGAACCGACGACGGTGTTTGGCGCTTCAAGGATGGTGCGGGCTATTATGCCGAGCGACTGGCGAACTACACCACGACCAACATGACGCCGGACGAGATCCACAATCTGGGTCTAGCGCAGGTCGCACGCATTCATAAAGAAATGGGCGTCGTTCAGAAAAAGATGGGCGTGAAGGGCGATCTTCAGGCTTTCTTCAATTATATGCGCACCGAACCCAAATTCTACGCGCCCGAAACAGCCGAAGGCCGCGCGCTGTATCTTTCGGAAACGCAAAAGGCGCAGGACGCGATTACGCCCTTATTGCCCAAATGGTTTGGCGTTTTGCCCAAGGCACCTTTGGTCGTAAAACCCGTTGAGGCATTCCGCGAAAAATCTGCTGGCAAGGCATTTTATCAGCGCCCTGCACCTGATGGTTCGCGCCCTGGCACTTATTATGCCAATCTCTATAAAATGGCCGATATGCCGCTGACCGAAGTGGAGGCGCTATTTTACCATGAGGGCGTTCCCGGCCACCATTTGCAGCTCGCGATTCAGACCGAGTTGAAGGACGTTCCTGCCTTCCGTCAGTTTGGCGGCGTTACGGCTTACTCCGAAGGCTGGGGTCTTTATTCGGAGAAATTGGCAAAGGACATGGGCCTATATACCGATCCGGCACGCGATTTCGGGCGGTTGCAACTCGAACTGCACCGCGCGATTCGCTTGGTGGTCGATAGCGGCCTGCACCACAAACGCTGGACCCGCGAACAGGCGATCAAATATGTCGAGGACAATAGCGCCGACGCACCGGGCGGCATCGTGAAGGCGATTGAACGCTACATCATCTTCCCCGGCCAAGCGACCGCCTATATGGTTGGCCGCCTGAAAATCAGCGAACTGCGCGACAAGGCGCAAAAGGCGCTTGGGCCAAAATTTGATGTGCGCGGCTTCCACGACACCGTGCTGAAATCAGGGCCAGTGCCGCTCGATGTGCTTGAAGAGCAAGTCGATGCATGGATCGCCGCGCGGAAGTGATGGG
>JAEMTM010000150.1 GCA_016462305.1 Sphingomonadaceae bacterium
GTCGATGGCAAGCCCAAAAAGGGCACGCGCGTGACCTTCATGGCGTCCACCAACACGTTCAAAAACGTGCTAGAATTTGACTTTGACAAGCTGGAGCATCGCTACCGCGAACTGGCGTTCTTGAACTCGGGCGTGCGCATATTACTGCGCGACAACCGGCATTCCGATGTCAAAGAACATGATCTGTATTATGAAGGCGGCATTGGCGCGTTCGTAAAATATCTGGATCGTAACAAGGCGGCCTTGCTGGCCGACCCCATCACAATCACGTCAAACCGCGACGGCATTGGTATTGACGTCGCGTTAGAGTGGAACGACAGCTATTACGAAAACGTATTGTGCTTCACCAATAACATTCCGCAACGTGACGGCGGCACCCATTTGGCGGCGTTCCGTTCGGCGCTCACCCGCACCTTGAACAACTATGCCGAAAAATCGGGTGTGTTAAAGAAAGAGAAAGTCACGCTGACCGGCGATGACATGCGTGAAGGGCTGACGGCCATTGTCTCGGTCAAGCTGCCTGATCCCAAATTCTCTTCACAGACAAAGGACAAGTTGGTCTCCTCCGAAGTGCGCCAGCCGATGGAAAGCCTGATGGCAGACCGGATGAGCGAGTGGCTGGAGGAAAATCCCGGCCATGCGCGCACGGTCATTCAAAAAGTAATCGACGCCGCCGCCGCCCGCGAGGCGGCGCGTAAAGCACGTGAGGCAAGCCGTAAATCGGTGATGAGCGTTGCATCCCTGCCCGGCAAACTTGCCGATTGTCAGGAGAAGGATCCCGCCAAGTCCGAACTGTTCCTGGTCGAGGGTGACTCGGCAGGCGGATCAGCCAAGCAAGGCCGCGACCGCCATTATCAGGCGATTTTGCCGCTGAAGGGTAAGATACTGAACGTGGAACGCGCACGCTTTGACCGGATGCTGTCATCAAAGGAAGTCGGCACGCTGATTCAAGCCATGGGCACAGGCATTGGACGCGAGGATTTCAACATTGAGAAATTGCGTTATCACAAGATCGTGATCATGACCGACGCGGACGTTGACGGTTCGCACATTCGCACATTGCTGCTCACATTCTTCTACCGTCAGATGCCCGAAATCATCGAAAACGGACATCTTTTCATTGCGCAGCCGCCTTTATACAAGGTCGCGAAGGGCCGCAGCGAAATATATGTGAAGGACGACAAGGCACTGGATGACCATCTGGCCGAGCTTGGCCTTAACGGCGTTGTGTTGGAAGGCGCAGGCGGGCAACGCGCCGGCGCTGATCTCGGCGCATTGGTCGACCACGCACGCCGTATGCGCAGCCTGATGGCCTTTGTCCCGCGCCGTTATGACCCAAGGATTGTCGAGGCGATGGCGCTCACGAGCGCGCTGGACCCCGAAGCCACCGACCGCACCGCCGCCGTTGCAAAGGCGGCTGCGTGGATGGCTGCGCAAGATGTGGAGGGTAAATGGTCGGGCCGCGTGTCCGAAGATGGCGGCTATCATTTCGAACGCCTCTGGCGCGGGGTGACCGATCATCACATCATTGAGGCCGCATTCCTGATGTCTGCCGAAGCCCGCAAGCTGCACAAATTGGCAAGCGAAGAGACCGCCAGCTATGAAACCCCAGCGCGGCTCGTTAAAGTCTCCGCCGCGACTGCCGAAACGGTTGACGAGGTCGAGAGCGATGAAGAGGCGGGCGACGCAGTTGGCGATCAAGCGAAGCGCGCAACCACTGCGGTGAGCGTCGGTAACAAGGGCGCAATTACGCGTCCGTCCGAATTGCTGGAGGCGATATTGATTGTCGGCCGCAAAGGACTATCGATTTCGCGGTATAAGGGTCTTGGCGAAATGAATGCCGAACAATTGTGGGAAACCACGCTTGACCCCGATCATCGCTCGTTGCTGCGCGTGGAGATTGATCAGGCCGACCTTGCCGACGACATTTTCACGAAACTGATGGGTGAGGTCGTTGAACCACGGCGCGACTTCATTGTCGAAAACGCGCTCAATGTCGCCAATCTGGACGTTTAGACGGCAGGCATCGCGGCCTTAGGGTCAGGACCTGGATTTTCGGATTATCGCAGCTTTTGGGCAACATATCGCTCGGTCGTTGGCGTGATGAAAAGCTGGGTATATGTGCCTGCCCTTATTGGGGAGGCATTATGCACAGACGCGGTTTTTTCATGATGGCATGTCTGGCATTGCCCGTTTTGGCGCAGGCTGGCGATAGTCGGGTCGAAATCGGCACTGGCATAGCCAGCTATTATGGTGCCGAACTGGGTGGAAACCGCACGGCGAACGGCGAACGCTTTGACCCTGCCGCCATGACCGCCGCCCACCGCACCTTGGCATTCGGCAGCCGCGTTGCCGTTACAAACTTGGCCAATGGTCAGGAAGTCGTTGTCCGTATCAACGACCGCGGCCCTTGGGGTAAATCACGCATTGTGGACGTGTCCTACGCCGCAGCCAAGCAACTTGGTATGCACCGCACCGGCACTGCTAAAGTGAAGCTCGAACTGCTGAATTAGGGTCCTGACCCTAAACAATCGCAGCACGCTGCCATTCGGGCAGTTTCAGCGTCGTCATGTCTTCCACGCGGCGTAACTCCACCGATAGACCAAGTTCGGGATAGGCGCACCGCTGGCGGCTAAGGTCGGCCTGTTCCAACGGCACGACCACCAGCCGCCGATTAACCTTTTGCCGCCAGTTCATCCGCGCAGTGTTTTCCTGCCCGACATAGCATCCTTTGTTAAACGATACGCCATTAAGCTCGGCAGCGTTGGCCTCTAGCCATAAGGTTTGCTCGTTTCCAAGCTCTGCCAACCCTTCAGTGATGCCCAATGCCAGCCGATGCGCGCGATATTCGGCGCTGACGTCCACATCATCATCTGCGGGTGTGCCAATCCACCGTTCGCCCATAGCGGGATGACGCGGGTCACCGATGCCATCTGCATTCCAAAAGACCGCGCAGGCCGGATCAATGGCAATCGCAATCTTGCGCCGTAACCGGTAGATCGAAAGCCGCCGAACGAGCGCTTCTGCCTGCCTGCTCTCACAATCGATGAGCACATCCTGGCCATCTGCCCATAACAGAAAATCGAACAACGCCTTGCCTTGGGGGCTCAACAGTCCTGCCCATAAGGGCATCATAGCTGCGGTATCCTGCGTCACCAGCCCTTGCAGGAATTGCCGCACATCTTCACCGGCTTCGGTGGGGGATAAACGGACGACATGACGGTCAAACAGACGGGTGTTTCGCATAGGTGACAGATAGGGGGACGAACGCTTAAAGGGAAGTCATGACCGACCAAATGATTCTATCCATCCGCCGCCCCGATGACTGGCATGTCCATTTGCGCGATAATGCCGTGATGCGCAGCGTGGTGCCCTATACCGCAGCGCAATTCGCGCGCGCTATTGTCATGCCCAATCTGTCGCCGCCAGTAACGACGGTGGAAGCGGGCGCAGCCTATCGCGAACGCATTTTGGCCGCTGTGCCCCAAGGGGTCAGCTTTACGCCTTTGATAACGGCCTATCTGACCGACACGTCGGACGGCGAAGAACTGGCGCGTGGTTTTGCCGAAGGCGTGTTTACCGCCGCGAAATTATACCCGGCCCATGCAACAACCGGAAGCGCGCATGGCGTGACCAACGTCGCCAACATCATGCCCGCGCTTGAACATATGGCGCGCATTGGCATGCCATTACTGATTCATGGCGAAGTCACCGATTCACATGTCGACATATTCGACCGGGAGGCCGTGTTCATCGAACGAACGCTATCAAAGCTCGTGCGCGACTTGCCTGAGCTGCGCGTCGTTTTTGAACATATCACCACGGCAGATGCGGTCGCCTTTGTCGATGATGCCAGCGATAACATCGCCGCCACAATTACGCCGCAGCATTTGCACATCAATCGCAACGCCATGTTCGAAGGTGGCATCCGCCCGCATGCGTATTGCCTGCCCGTGGCGAAGCGCGAAGTGCACAGGCTTGCCCTACGCAAGGCCGCGACATCAGGCAGCGCCAAATATTTCCTTGGCACCGACAGCGCGCCGCATGACACATCCGCCAAGGAAAGCGCCTGCGGCTGCGCCGGGATATTCAACGCGCCATTCGCAATGGAAAGCTATGCCGCAGTTTTTGAAGAAGAGGGCGCGCTGGACAGGCTTGAAGCCTTCGCTTCCGAAAACGGCCCGCGTTTCTATCGCATGCCGCCGAATGAAGATCGCGTGACTTTGGAACGCGTCGACACACCAGTCCCCACGTTGCTTGCGTTAGATGGCGTTTCGGTTGTGCCCTTCCACGCGGGAGAAACT
>JAEMTM010000151.1:0-2704 GCA_016462305.1 Sphingomonadaceae bacterium
GTCGCCTGTTATCCTGAAACAAGTTCAGGATGACGAAATTGGGGGAGCGGTTCAGGGTAACGAAACGGGGCCGAGCCGGTTCAGGGTGACGAAATGGGGAGCGGCCCCCCTCCACCCTGAGCCTGTCGATGGGCACAAAAACACAAATTATCCTTTCAACCGCCGCCGCACCGCCCCATATAGGTCCAATGACTTACACTGACCCCCGCTCCTATCTCTACCAACCCGGCCTGCTTGACCCTGACGCCGCAGTACGCATCACGCGTGACGCGCTCAAGGCTTGCGATGACGGGGAACTATATCTCCAATATAGCGCGACCGAGAGCTTCGGTTTCGACGATGGCCGCCTCAAAATGGCGGATTATTCGACGGGGTCGGGCTTTGGCCTGCGGGGGGTTTCGGGCGAGATGACCGGGTTTAGCCACGCCAATGACATGAGCGAGGCCGCGATTCGCCGTGCGGGGGAGACGCTGAAGCTGCTCGATCCTGCCAAGAATCAACCCGCGCCGCCACCGCGCCAGAACAACCGCCATTTATACACCGATGGCAACCCGCTGGAGCTGGTGCCCTTCGCGCAAAAGGTTGCTTTGTGTCAGCAAATCGACGCCGCCGCCCGCGTGCGTGACCCGCGCGTTGCCCAAGTCAGCGTCAGCCTGTCGGGTAGCTGGAGCGTGGTTGAAATCGTCCGCGCCGATGGCTTTGTCGCCACCGACGTCCGGCCCTTGGTCCGCCTCAGTGTCGCCATCGTCGCGCAAGATGGCGAACGTCGCGAAACCGGAAGCTATGGTTTTGGCGGGCGCTATCTCTACGACAAATTATTTGCAGAGCAGGAATGGGAACATGCGATTGACGTCGCACTGGCGCAGGCGCTGACGAACCTGCGTTCGGTCGCCGCGCCTGCTGGTGAAATGACCGTTTTGCTTGGCCCCGGCTGGCCCGGCGTGTTGTTGCATGAGGCAGTTGGCCATGGCTTGGAAGGCGATTTCAACCGCAAGGGCAGCAGCGCCTTTTCCGGCAAAATCGGGCAGCGCGTTGCCGCGCCCGGCGTGACCGTGGTCGACGATGGCACGATGCAGAACCGACGCGGGTCGCTGTCGATTGATGATGAAGGCACGCCGACTCAGGAAAATGTCCTGATCGAAGACGGCATACTGCGCGCATATATGCAGGACCGCATGAATGCGCGCCTGATGGGTGTGGAGCCCACCGGCAATGGCCGCCGCGAAAGCTTTGCTTATGCACCGATGCCGCGCATGACCAACACCTTCATGCGCAGCGGCAATGACGACCCTGCCGAACTTTTAAGCCGCGTCAAAAACGGCATTTTCGCCAAAAGCTTTGGCGGCGGCCAAGTCGATATTGTGTCAGGCAAATTCGTGTTTAGCTGCACCGAGGCCTATTTGGTCAAGAACGGCCAGCTTGGCGACCCGATCAAGGGTGCGACCCTGATCGGCGATGGTCCAACCGCGTTGAACAAGATCATTGGCCTTGGCAATGACATGGCGCTCGATGAAGGCGTTGGCGTCTGCGGCAAGGCGGGGCAAAGTGTTCCCGCAGGCGTCGGGCAACCCACCACTTTGGTGAGCGCGCTGACCGTGGGCGGGACGGCGGGTTGATCTGCGCATTTTTCGGTCAGAATGGCTTTATGGCCGAACGCACCGCATGATCCGGATATGACCCACGCGATCAAGGTTGCGACTTATAATATCCGTAAGGCGGTGGGGCTTGATCAACGCCGCGATCCGGCGCGCATCCTGTCGGTGCTCAATGAAATTGATGCCGATATTGTGACGCTGCAAGAGGTGGACCGCCGCTTTGGCGCACGGGTCAGCGCGATTCCCTTGGCGATGTTGGCGGCGGATTCGCCTTATGTGCCGGTGCCGTTAAACGCGCATCCGGCGGCGATTGGTTGGCACGGCAATGCGATTTTGGTGCGCAAGGGCATTGAGGTGCGCCATGCGCAGCCGATCGACATGCCAACGCTGGAACCGCGCGGGGCGGTGATGGCGGAGCTGTCGGTGAACGGGCATAGCTTGCGCGTGATTGGCGTGCATCTCGATCTGTCTGGGCTATGGCGGCGCAAGCAAATTCGCGCCTTGCTCGCCGCGATTGATGCCAACCCGCTGCATATGCCCACGGTGATGATGGGCGATTTCAACCAATGGTCGGACAAAGGCGCGCTCAGTGAGCTTGCCTTTCACCATCACCGGTTGGTGCAGACGCCCAAAAGCTTTCATACCTCGCGCCCCGTTGCCCGGCTTGACCGCATCATCGTCAGCCATGAGGTGACGGTGAGCGCCGCCGATTGCCATATTTCGGCTTTGTCGAAACAGGCGTCGGATCATCTGCCCATTTGGGCAAATATGCAGATTGGTTAAGTGCCTAAATATTGGGCAGTCAAAAATCACTGATTAAATAATGGGCAAATATGGCGTCCACGTCGCGCGGCATGTTGCCTCAAACATCCGAATACCGACGCTTTTGCCTGCTTTGCACTTTCTGGCACGGCGTTTGCATATTGCACCGCACAACCATATTGCACTGCACAACCAACGGGGGCCGGCATGAAAAATGTTATCGCTGTGATTAAACCGCGCAAGCTGGAACCATTGCGCGCGGCGCTGGCCGCGCTGGGCGCGGCGGGGGCGATGATATTCGCCGCCTTGCCCGCCTTCGCGCAGGAGGCTGTGGAGAAAGCAGCCGA
>JAEMTM010000151.1:2804-4304 GCA_016462305.1 Sphingomonadaceae bacterium
GGCTGGATGCTGATTAGCTCGGCCTTGGTATTGCTGATGTCGATCCCGGCATTGGCATTATTCTATGGCGGCCTTGTCCGCACAAAGAATATGCTGAGCCTGTTGATGCAGGTGTTCATGATCGTATCGGTCGCGGCTTTGGTCTGGGTCACTTATGGCTACAGCTTGGCCTTCACCAGCGGCAACGCCTTCATCGGCGGCTTTTCCAAGATATTCTTGGCCGGGGTTTCGACAACGACTTATGCTGCAACCTTCAGCAACAATGTCTACATCCCCGAATATGCCTTTGTGGTGTTTCAGATGACCTTTGCCTGCATTACGCCCGCACTGATTGTCGGCGCATTTGCAGAGCGGATCAAGTTTACGCCGTTGATGATCTTTACGATATTGTGGCTGACCTTCGCTTATTTCCCCATCGCGCACATGGTTTGGTATTGGCCAGGGCCAGATTTCCTCGTCGATGCACCAGATGATGTCGGCTTCTTGTGGGGCAAGGCAGCGCTCGATTTTGCGGGCGGCACCGTTGTGCACATCAACGCGGGCATCGCGGGCCTTGTCGGCTGTCTTATCGTCGGCAAGCGCATCGGCCATGGCAAGGAAGCCACCCCGCCACATTCGATGACCATGACGATGATCGGCGCGTCGCTTTTGTGGGTGGGCTGGTTCGGCTTTAACGCTGGCTCCAATTTGGAAGCCAATGGCCTAGCGGCTCTGGCGTTCATCAACACCTTTGTCGCGACCGCTGCCGCCGCCGTTGCATGGTGCCTGATTGAACAATTCCACCATGGCAAGCCTTCCTTGCTTGGTGCAGTTACTGGCGCGGTTGCTGGCCTTGTCGCCATCACGCCGGCCAGCGGATTTGCCGCGCCGATGACTTCGATCCTGCTTGGCTTTGCGGCATCGGGCCTGTGCTATGTCTTCGTCGCTTATGTGAAGAACAAACTTAAATATGACGACACGCTTGACGTCTTTGGCGTCCACGGCGTTGGCGGCATCGTCGGCGCACTGGGCACCGCAGTGGTCGCCGACCCTGCGCTTGGTGGCCAAGGATGGATTAATTACACCGTTTTCCCTGCCATTCCGGGCGAATATATCATGGCCGATCAGTTCGTCTCGCAGCTTTGGGCCGTGGGTACGACGATATTGTGGACAGGCGTTGTTTCGGCCATTTTGTTCTACGCGCTGAAATTCACCACTGGCCTTCGTCCAACCGAAGACGCCGAACGTGAAGGCCTTGACCTTACCGAACATGGCGAGCGTGCTTACAATTATTGAGTTTTACGACTTGGCGACGGGGGCGTTCGCCCCAGTCCCTTTACGCCCCGTCACCTCCCGATGTTCCTCCCGCGAACACCCAACTCATGGCCCGGACCCGCGATGGTCCGGGCCTTTTTATGCGGTGCGAACAGGTGCGGGCCGTTCATCCTCCTACTTCGTCATCCTGAACTTGTTTCAGGATAAACTTCTAAGACTCGTCATCCTGAACTTGTTTCAGGATAA
>JAEMTM010000152.1:0-2269 GCA_016462305.1 Sphingomonadaceae bacterium
CCCCCCGGCATAAAATTCACCAATGTTGCAGTGCACTATGGCTTGATGCTATCAGGGTATAATTTTTCAGAAAGGACCATATATGGCACGTGCCGCCAACAAGAATGGTGATGGCCCGATCATCATTAAAAAATATGCCAACCGTAGGCTGTATAACACCCAGTCTTCGAAATATATCACGCTCGATTTCCTTGCCGAACTCACACGCAAGAACATTGATTTCAAGGTTGTCGACGCCAAATCGAATGCGGATATTACCCACAGCGTGCTCACGCAGATCATCATGGATGAGGAAAATGGCGGGCAGCACATGTTGCCTGTGGGCTTCCTCAAGCAATTGATCGCCATGTATGGCGATTCCATGCAAGGCATGGTGCCGCAGTTTTTGGAAACGTCGATGGACAATTTCCGCAAGAACCAGCGGCAGGTTCAAGAAGTGATTGAAACCGCGATTACTTCTGGTCCTTTCGGCCATTTGGCGAAGCAGAATATCGAATTCATGCGCTCTGCGCGTGAGGCGTTGATGCCGAATTTGGGCGACCTCACCGGTAAAAAGCCCGAACGCGACGAAAGCGTTGCCGCGCTCAAACAACAAATTGCAGAGCTACAGGCCCAAATTGACAAAATGGCCGCCGACCGCGCCGCATAATTCCCTCAAAGAAAACAGGTAAGACTTTGATAAAACATGCTTTAAGCGTTACACGCGCGCAAAATTTCGCTGGCTGGTATCAGCTGGTCATTTCGGAGGCCGATTTGGCCGAGGAATCGGGCGTGCGGGGATGTATGGTCATCCGTCCATGGGGCTATGGCATGTGGGAACGCATTCAGAAACTTATGGACGCAGAAATCAAGGCCGCTGGCGTTGAAAACTGCTATTTTCCATTGTTCATCCCTTTGTCCTTCTTTGAAAAAGAGGCCGCCCATGTCGAAGGTTTTGCCAAAGAAATGGCGGTTGTTACGCATCACCGCCTTGTCAGTGATGGCAATGGAAAACTGATCCCGGACCCCGGATCGAAGCTAGAGGAACCGCTTGTCGTTCGCCCCACGTCGGAAACGGTGATTGGCGCGGCCATGAGCCGTTGGGTGCAAAGCTGGCGCGATTTGCCCTTGATGGTCAACCAATGGGCCAATGTTGTGCGCTGGGAAATGCGGACACGCATGTTCCTGCGCACCAGCGAATTTTTGTGGCAGGAAGGGCACACCGCCCATGTGGACCGCGATGACGCGATGCAGGAAACGATGCGTGCACTAGAAATGTACCGCGCCTTTGCCGAAGGTCCGCTGGCCATGCCCGTTGTGGCCGGTGAGAAGCCCGAAAATGAACGCTTCCCCGGCGCGGTTGCCACTTACAGCATCGAAGCGATGATGCAGGACGGTAAAGCGTTGCAGGCCGGCACGTCGCATTATCTCGGCACTGGCTTTGCCGAGGCATCCGGCATCAAATATCAGGATAAGGATGGCAATCAGCAGTTCGCGCATACGACAAGCTGGGGCGTGTCCACGCGCATGATTGGCGGCGTTATCATGACGCATGGCGACGATGATGGCCTGCGCTGCCCGCCGCAAATTGCACCGCATCAAATTGTCATCATTCCGATGTTGCGGGATAATGACGAGGACGACGCGCTATTGGCATATTGCCGCAACCTGCGTTTGGAATTGTTGGCGGCCAACGCCTTTGGTGAGCCATTGCGCGTGTTGCTGGATACCAAAGCAGTAAAGGCGTCGAACAAGCGCTGGGCGTGGGTTAAGAAGGGCGCTCCCATCATAATTGAGGTGGGGCCGCGTGATATGGCCGAAGGCAAGGCTGCGGTCATACGCCGCGACCGTCTGTATAAAGACGACGGCAGGCTTGCGACCGCGTTCACGCCGTGCGCCGAATTTGTGGCGTCTGCGGCGGCGTTGTTGGAGGAAATCCAGAACGGTTTATATGCCGAGGCAAAAGAGCGGCTAGAGGCCAATATCCGCCGCGATGTGACCGACCTTGCGCAACATTTTGCGGGCGATGAGGCGGGCTTTGCAGGCTGGGTCGAAGTGCAATGGTCGCGACCCAGTGGCAAAGCGCTCGATAAGATCGTCACCGAACTCAAGGCGTTGAAACTCACCATGCGCAACAGCCCCACCAACGCCGCACCCGCCGACGGCCCATGCTTTTTCACAGGCGACCCCGCGGTGGAGCGGATACTGATCGGGCGGACGTATTAGAACATGACGAAATATGCGCAGTTTGAAGGGCTCCCCACCCGCGATCAGATCCTTGAATTTATCA
>JAEMTM010000152.1:2369-4273 GCA_016462305.1 Sphingomonadaceae bacterium
AAATATGCGCAGTTTGAAGGGCTCCCCACCCGCGATCAGATCCTTGAATTTATCAAAACGTCGAAGGATCCTGCCGGCAAACGGGAAATTGCGCGGGAATTTGGCCTGCGTGGTAATGAAAAAATTGCGTTGAAGGCGTTGTTGAAGGACATGACGGACGAAGGGCTGATCGACATGGCCCCGGGCCGTGCCTTTCACAAAATGGGCGGTTTGCCGAAGGTTACTGTGCTCAAGATCGTTGCGATTGACGGTGATAATGCGGTCGCTGTGCCGGAGCATTGGGAGGCCGAAGGCATTCCCTTGCCCAAAATTCGGGTCATAGAAACCAAAGGCAAGCGTGGTGCCTTGGGCATTGGCGACCGTATATTGGCGCGTACCGAAGAGCGTGGCAGCGGCCATGTCGCGCACATCATGAAGAAGCTCGCAAAGGGCAGCGCGCAGATATTGGGCGTGGTCGAAGGCGGCGAAAATGGCGCTTTCTGGCTAAAGTCTATCGACAAAAAAGCGCGTTTCGACACGCAAATTGGTGACGTTGGCGATGCCAAGGCCGGGGAATTGGTGCTTGCCGAATTGACGGGCAATGCGCACAAAAAATCGGCGCGTGTGACGCAAGTCCTTGGCGACCCATTTGCGCCCAAAAGTTTCAGCCTTATCGCCATTCACAAATTTGGCATACCGTTTGAAATGCCAGAGGCGGTCGAGCGTGAGGCCGAACGCGTAAGGGAGTTACCGGTCACCGACGATCATCGCGAAGACTTGCGCCATTTGCCCATTATCGCGATCGATCCACGCGATGCGCGCGATTTTGACGACGCCATTTGGGCGACCCCCAATGCCGAAACTGGCGGGTTTGACGCTATCGTCGCGATTGCCGATGTGAGCTATTATGTCCGCCCCGGCAGCGCATTGGACCATGAAGCGTCGAAGCGCGGAAACAGTGTGTATTTCCCCGACCTGGTGGTGCCAATGCTGCCGCACGCATTGTCTTCGGACAAATGTTCGTTGCGGGCAGGGGAGGATCGCGCGGTACTTGCCTGCCACCTCGCCATCGGCAAAACTGGCCAAGTGACGTCATGGCGTTTCACGCGCGCAATCGCCCGTATTGCCGCCAATATCCCTTATCCAGATGCGCAAGCCGCGATTGATGGGCAAATGGAAAACCCGTTGCTGGAATCGGCGCTCAAGCCGCTTTGGGCGTGCTGGCGGCTGCTTTCATTGGCGCGGTATAAGCGCGGGCCACTTGAACTCAATTTACCTGAAAAGCGGATTACGCTTGACGATCAAGGCCGGGTCACGGGTGTTGCCGAGCGTGAACAGTTGGAAGCACATCGTTTGGTCGAAGATTTCATGATCGCCGCCAATGTTGCCGCAGCAAAGGCGCTGGAGGCAAAGAAGTCATCCTTAATTTACCGCGCACATGAGCCACCGAGCCGCGAAAAGCTGGTGGCGCTGAAGGAATATCTGAAGACCTTTGACATTGAATTTGCGCTTGGTCAGGTGATCAAGCCTGAGACATTCAACGCGATACTCGAAAAAATCATCGACGAAGAGGTGCGTCCGCAAATCATGGAAGCCGTCTTGCGCAGCCAGACACAGGCTTATTATGGCCCCATCAATGTGGGACATTTTGGCTTGTCACTGGGCAGCTATGCGCATTTCACCTCGCCAATCCGGCGCTACGCCGACCTTATCGTGCACCGCGCATTGGTGCGCGCTTATGGGCTTGAGATGCCTAAGCCGAAGATGAAAGAATTAGAGCCAATTACGGGTTTGACAGAGGCCGCGATTGCGAATCTTGCGGCCACCGCAGAAGCCATCAGCCGCACCGAACGCCGCGCGATGGAAGCAGAGCGCGAGACAACAGACCGCTACATTGCGGCCTATCTGTCCGCGCACGTCGGGCA
>JAEMTM010000029.1 GCA_016462305.1 Sphingomonadaceae bacterium
TACATTATTCTTATGGGCTGGACTTTCCAACCCGCGTTAAAATTCGCTTGGCGTTAGCTTAGGCTTGAATCGCACGTGGCGGCATCTATAGAAACGGAAACTGGCAATTGGACGGGTCGTATGAAAACGCGCATTTTTGTAACATTGAAAAACGGTGTTCTCGACCCACAAGGAAAAGCCATCCATCACGCCATAGAGGGCTTAGGTTTTTCGGGCGTTCATGACGTGCGGGCTGGACGCCTGATCGAAATTGAGCATGAACCGGGCGTGTCAAAGGCTGACCTGGAAACGATGTGCACCAAGTTGCTGGCCAATATGGTCATTGAGAATTTCGAGATTGAGCAGGCCTGATGCGCGCAGCGGTTATCCAATTTCCGGGTTCTAATTGTGATCGTGACATGGCCGTCGCCATTCGCGACATTAGCGGTGCCGAAACAACTTTGGTCTGGCACCGCGCTGGCGAATTGCCTGATGGGCTTGATCTGATCGCTATTCCCGGCGGCTTTTCTTATGGCGACTATCTGCGCTCTGGTGCCATGGCTGCGCGCTCTCCGGTTATGCAGGCGGTCATTAAGGCTGCGGAACGCGGGGTCCCCGTTCTGGGTGTGTGCAATGGCTTTCAGATTTTGACAGAGGCTGGTCTGTTGCCCGGCGCTCTGATGCGTAACGCGGGAATCCGCTTCGTGTGCCGCACGGTTGGGCTAACGGTCGAAAATAATCGCTCTGTTTTTACCAGCGGCTATTCCGCCGGTGAACAGGTCCGAATTCCCGTTGCGCATCATGACGGCAATTATTTCGCTGACACTGAAACGCTTGATAGGCTTGAGGGCGAAGGCCGTGTTGCCTTCCGTTACGCCGAAAACGTAAATGGTTCGGCCCGCAACATCGCTGGCGTGCTTAATGCTGCCGGAAATGTGTTGGGCATGATGCCGCACCCCGAACGCATGACCGAAGCCGTGCATGGCGGGTCAGACGGGCGTCGTTTGTTCGAGGGGCTGGTGCGGCAGATCGCTTGATATTGCTGCTGGGCTGACAGGCGTCGCTTTCTTTCGCGGAAATAAAGCACGCCCCAATATCAAGAACAGGGTCGGCCAAAACATCGTGTTGTAAACATCATGCAGGGCTGCATCTATTGTAGCCTCCCCGGCTGCAGCGCCCCGCAAATCGGCATATTCGTTAAACAATTCAGCGATAAATACGATTAACCAGCACCACGGGCTGTCGGGTCGCCGCCGCAACACCACGGCCGACACGCATAAGATCAAAAGCGACCCATGAACATGCATCGCATCATTGGTCAGGCCAACTGTTTCGATCAGCCAGAATTTATAGCTGACCCAATGCTCGGCCAGAATCTGTAAACGGTCTTGCATGATGCCCTAAATTTTCGTTTTGAATGGCGAAAAATTCGTGCCCTTGTCGAATATGTCGACGCCCTCTTTGCGCTTCAGCCAACCAACAACACCATAAGTGACGGGCGTCAGCACAACTTCCCAGCCCACTTTCAACAGCCAGTTGGTAATCATAACACTCATAACCTGCGCGTTGCTCCACACCCCCCAAAAGGCGAGCGGATAAAAAATGAGGCTATCAATGCCCTGACCCACAATCGTTGAACCAATGGTGCGCGACCATAAATGCTTTCCTGCGGTCCAAATCTTCATGCGCGCCATCACATAGCTGTTTACGAACTCGCCCGCCCAAAACGCCGTGATTGATGCAATAACGATCCGCCAAACTTGCCCGAAGACGCTTTCATACGCCGCCTGCCCTTCCCAACCGGGTGCAGGCGGCAGGGCCACAACAACCCAACTCATAAACGCCATGAAGAGCAGCGCCGCAAAGCCAACCCAGATGACACGGCGCGCGCGCGCATAGCCGTAAACTTCCGTCAGGACGTCACCAATGACGTAACCCAACGGGAAAAACAATATTCCAGCGCCAAAAATCCATTGCGCGCCCGATATTGTCAGCGCCGCAGGCTTGGCCGCCCCAATGACGTTCGAGAGCAACAAAATGGCGACAAACGCGGCCATAACAAAGTCATAATAGCGAAACTGGCGGCCAGTAACTGCGCTGGCGGTTTCATCAATGATAAGGTCGTCGTGCATGAATCGACATAAGCAGCTTTGCGTTCCCGCGCAAAGCCGTTATTGCACAAAACAGCGTGCGCCCTTAGCTCAGCTGGATAGAGCGCGAGACTTCTAATCTTGAGGCCACAGGTTCGACTCCTGTAGGGCGCGCCATTCAAAACCAAGATGCCGGCCGAAAGGATGGCAATAGCTTTGCGTTATAAGGCCGATCGATCTGCCCAATGCGCGTGGGTGCCGCTACTTATCTTATGCGGCAGCGCAATCCGGCACACGGGTCCGTCTGCAAAGCGTTTGCAGTCGATCAATATGCATTCGGATGTTCCGCGATTTTCGTCGGTCACAAAACTGACGAGATAGCCGTCATCTTCGTCCACCGCGCCGACACGTGGGGCAAAGGGTGCCTCACTGCCGAAGCGCCCCTCAGGAAGCTCCACAGACCATGACTCGCCCGTGACCATGTCATGCTTCACAAAACCGTTAAACAGGAACCAGCCGGGCTTAGAAGTCGTGCTATAGGCATATCTATAAGGCAGCCCCAAATAACGCTGGTTCATCATCCCGAATTCGAGGATGCGGTCATCGAGCCGCTCTTCGCGCGTTGTGCCATCGGCCAAGTTAAACCGCCACCGGTGCAGCTTTGGCTTGAAGCTATGTTCGTCGACATAGGCCATCATATGGCCATAGCCGTCGGCGTTTTCGAGTGGCGGCGGATAGGGGTCTTCTTCGAAATAACCATCGAGTATAACTTCATCGCCGTCTTCAAAAGCATTGATGAAGTGCAGAACAAAAGTCGGCTCCGCCTCAAACCAGCGGATATCTTCTGGCTGTCCATAACGCGGGATGAGCGCGAAACGCGATGGCAGCCCTTCGTGCAGCCGCGTCACATGGACGTCACGCTTCAGCAACTCTTCATCCCAAAATAACGGGAAGTCGCACAATATTGACCAGTTTTGCGTGAACATCATGTCATGCGGCAAGCGTGGCCCCGGCAGCGGGATGGGGACATAATGCGCGAGCCTGCCGCTGTGATCGACGACGCCATAATGCATGTAGGGCGGGTGTTTTGAATAGTTGAAGAACAGCAACTCACCTGTGCGCTGGTCAACCTTGGGATGCGCGGAAATGCCATCAAGCGGAACCCAAGACGCAACACCCTCTTGCTCCAGCGTTTCGGGGTCAAGCACATAGCCCTCCCCGCATTGGTAGAAAGTGGAAACAGCCTTGCCCGCGTGCACAATGATGTCCGTGCTGGATGAATCCTTCAGGCTGCCATGTGCGCCAAATCCGGGGCGTTTGGACAGGCTGCCTTTATCCATCAACCCGCCCCATAAAGACCCGCCCGCATCCTGCTCCGCCTGAAAACAACGGGTGCGGACGAAGCGATTGCGATAGCTGGCCTTGCCGCCAGAAAAATCGATCTGGTGGATCATGCCATCGCCGTCAAACGGGTGATAACGGCCAAGCGGTTGATGCAACTGGTTTTCGGTGTTGCGCAAATAGATGCCGTCAATATCGTCGGGAATGCGGCCCTCGATCACATCAAGGTCGGTCGCGGTGACTTCCGCATGCTGCGGCGTCCACGCCCCGTTGAGATAGGGATGGTTGCTCGGTTGCAGCGTTGCTTTCACTGGCGGTAGTTTATCAACGCGCATGCGTGTTTTCTTTCCTATCTTGCGTCATCCTGAACTTGTTTCAGGATGACAAACCGCCGCTCGTTATCCTGAAACAAGTTCAGGATGACGATATGGTCATTAAACTATGCCGAATGCCACCCCTTGCGCAAGGCGTAGAGTTGATGGCAAGGGTTGCTGTCTTGCCCGCACGCTTATAAAGGCAAACAGGACGCAGGTCGCTATTCAGCAGGCCTTCCCAATGGAGATAAAAATGGCCGAGTTGGCAGCATTCGATTGGTCTGACCCTTTCCGTCTTGAGGACCAACTGACCGAAGACGAACGCATGATTCGCGACAGCGCGCACGCCTTTGCGCAAAGCGAATTGCAACCACGCGTTATCGATGCGTATCGGACGGAATGTGATGCGCCTGAACTGTTCCCGTTGATGGGGCAGACCGGCCTGCTTGGCGCGACCATAGCAGAGGAATATGGCGGCGCCGGCGCGTCATATGTCGCTTACGGGCTGATCGCGCGCGAAATTGAGCGCGTCGATTCGGGCTATCGTTCAATGGCATCGGTACAGTCGTCTTTGGTGATGTATCCCATATATGCTTTTGGTTCAGAAGCGCAAAGGCGCAAATATCTGCCGGGTCTGGCTGCTGGCACGCTGATCGGCTGCTTTGGTCTGACGGAGCCTGACGCCGGGTCGGACCCTGCGGGGATGCGCACCTTCGCAAAAAAGGTTGATGGCGGCTATGTCATCAATGGATCGAAAACGTGGATTTCCAACGCACCTTTTGCCGATGTCTTTGTCGTCTGGGCAAAATCCGAAGCGCATGGCGGCGGCATTCGCGGCTTTGTGCTTGAAAAGGGTATGAAGGGCCTCACTGCGCCGAAAATTCAGGGGAAGCTGTCGTTACGCGCATCGACCACGGGCATGATTATCATGGACAATGTCGAAGTTGGCGAAGACGCGTTGCTGCCCGATGTGCAAGGGCTAAAGGGCCCGTTTGGATGCCTCAACCGCGCCCGGTACGGCATCAGTTGGGGCGTATTGGGTGCAGCAGAATTCTGTATGCACGCCGCGCGGCAATATGGCCTTGATCGCCACCAATTTGGCAAACCGCTTGCCGCCACCCAATTATATCAAAAGAAGCTGGCCGATATGATGACCGATATTGCCATGGGGCTTCAGGCATCGTTGCGCGTTGGCCGCTTGATGGACGAAGGCCAGCTTGCGCCGGACATGATTTCCATCGTTAAGCGCAACAATGTTGGCAAAGCGCTCGATATTGCCCGCGCTGCGCGCGATATGCATGGCGGCAACGGCATTAGCGAGGAATATCAGGTCATGCGCCACATGGTAAACCTTGAAACGGTCAACACCTATGAAGGCGCGCATGACGTGCACGCGCTTATATTGGGCCGCGCTATTACGGGAATCCCGGCATTCTAAAAAAAATGGGCCGCTCAGATTTTTCCGCAGCGGCCCAGGATTGGCTTTTTAGCCATAGAGAGGAGAGCGTATCTCGTAAAAGTCACGCCTGTCCCTATACGGCCAAGATGGAAAATAGTTTATGAACGACCCATCAAAAAAAGTGTTCGGTTAACACGGCCCCGTTCTTCGCCCTTCGGCTGAAAACGAAAATGGCGCATTATTTCGAATACCTTGCGATTGGATATGGATGATCCGGTTTGTTTCCTTACGGATAACCGTCAACCCCTGACCGTGCCCTGCGCAGGTGTAGCTGACCGTTAGGGAATTTGGGCTCGAACGCACGAGATATTGTTCGCACGCTAAGCTGCTGTGCTGGATTTGGGTAAGGCTTTCCGGTTTACCAAGGCAGATTTTGGCAGTCGGCACACTCCCGCCCGTTGGTCGTAATTGCCACATTCCCCGATCAAGTGAGTCAAGCAAAGCCATATCGCCATCTGGTTTTGCGGCACCCGCCGCAGCCAGCGAAAGCAAAAGCAAAAGCGCACCGGGGAAGGCATAAAGACGGAAAATATTGTTCATAAACTTCTGCCCGTAAACCAGCCAAATACAGCGAAGCGACCCATTTTTCCTAGACTACATACCATCATTTGTGAAGTTTTGCACGATAGTATGTGGTTCATGAACGATGAATGAAGCGCCGCCATTGTGGCGCAGTTCAGTTGTTAAAACTGGCAAGGCTTATCGGAAAGCGGCGCGAACAAAATTTGCAGTCGACGACGATGTCTCCGGCATCATCCGCCATTTCGGCGCGGTCAACGGCGGGAAATTTGGCAATGACATCGCGGATGTGCTCGGGATCACAGCGGCAGCCCTTTGACAGAAAATCGCCTTGCTCAATCCGCACTTCTTTTTCTTCATGGAACAATCGCCAGACGATTTCCTCAAGCGCAAGCGCCGGGTCGGAAAGCTCGGCGGCGGCGATGGTCGCAGACATGACTTTGATATGCGCCCACTCAGGATGGTCGAGCCGCACATGCAAACGCTCACGACCTTCCTCCCCCTCGGGCAAATGCTGCACCAGCAGGCCGCCCGCCACACAACGGCCATCGACATGGTCCACAGCAACGCGAATGAAGGTCGGGATTTGTTCGGATTGTACAAAATAATTCTGCGCCGCATCGGCGAGCGTGTCGCCCTCAAGTGGCACGATGCCCTGATAACGGCCGCCACCCTCGCTCGCGGGCTTCATCCGGTCAAAAGTGATCGCGAGATAGCCTTGCCCGAATATCCCAAGCAACGTCGAATCCTGCGGCAGGGCGGCGGCAGTCGCGGCATCAAACTGCGCATAGCCGCGCAATGCGCCATCCTTATAGTCGCACGCCAATAGCCGAATTGCGCCTTTTTCCGTCTGCGTTTGCAACGTAAGCTGGCTGCCCGGCTCCTTCAACGACGCGCCAAGCAGCGCAGTCAAAACTAAAGCCTCCGCCAATGTCCGTTCAATCACTGGCGGATAAGCATGGGCCGCCAAAACTTCGCCAAGCACATCGTCGAGACGTACCAACCGTCCGCGCGCGTCCCGCGTGGGTATGGAAAAGCGCAATGGCTGATCGGATAAGGTTTCCGATTGTTCGGCCATTATAACTTTCCGAGGCACCATAACAAAATCGACTTTTGCGCATGAAGCCGGTTTTCCGCCTCATCCCAAATGAGTGATTGCGGGCCGTCGATCACAGCGTCGGTCACTTCCTCGCCACGATGCGCTGGCAGGCAATGTAGGAACTTCGCATCCGGCTTTGCCAAAGCCATGAGGCGTTCATTCACCTGATAGGGCATCATGGCCGCCATCTTGTTATGGGCATGCTCCTGCCCCATCGACACCCAAGTGTCGGTCACAAGCATGTCTGCGCCTGCCACCGCCTCTGCGGCGTCGCGGGTAAGCGTGATGTTCGCACCAGCGGCCTTGGCGGCTTGCATGAAATTGCTGTCGCTTTCATACCCTTGGGGTACGGCGATCCGCACATTAAACTGGAACAGCCCTGCCGCCTCCACCACAGAATTGAGCACGTTGTTGCCATCACCAAGCCACGCTAATTCTAGCCCCGGCAATTTCTTTCCATGTTCTATCACGGTCAGAAGGTCGGCAACAATCTGACAAGGGTGCGAAAGATCAGTCAGGCCGTTGATGACGGGCACGCTGGCATAATGTGCCAGTTCCTCGACCTTAGCATGGTCATCCGTGCGGATCATGATGGCATCGACATAGCGCGACAATACCCGCGCCGTGTCGGCAATGGTTTCACCGCGGCCAAGCTGCATCTGGCCAGAAGCCATAAAGATACTGTCGCCGCCCAATTGCTTCATCGCCATTTCAAACGATGTCCGCGTGCGAGTCGAGTTTTTCTCAAAAACCATCGCCAATATGTGGCCAGCAAGCGGCGCGTCGGCATCTGATTTGCCCTTTGGCCATCCGATCCGCGCATTTTTCCTGTCCATGGCATCGTTCAGCATCGCTGCAATTGCATCACCGCCGGCGTCACTCAAGTTCAGGAAGTGGCGCGTCATGCAGCTTGCGGCATCTGGTAGCTGGCGGCACCCGCCGACAATTTTTCCATGAATGTCTGGATTTCGGCATCACCGATGTTCAACGGCGGTAATACGCGGAAGGTGTTGTCACCCGCCGCCACCAACAACAGCCCGTGATTGTCGCGCAAATGCGCCACAAAGGCCCGGGTTTCATGCGTCATCATCACGCCGAGCATCAGGCCCTTACCGCGCACACCGGTAAACAAATCAGGATAATTGCCGATGAATTGTTCAAGCGTTGAACGTAATTTGTCACCTGTTGAACGCACTTGCGCCAGAAATTCCGCGTTCGCCACGACATCCCAAACCGCCTGACAGGCCGCCATGGCGAACGGATTGCCGCCATAGGTTGATCCATGCGTACCAACGACCATGCCGCGCGCCGCCGCTTCGGTGGCAAGACATGCGCCGACCGGAAATCCGCCGCCCAGGCCCTTTGCCGTCGCCATGATGTCGGGAATGATGCCATATTGTTCATACGCATATAGCGTGCCCGAACGCGCCACGCCGCATTGCACTTCATCCAGGATCAGCATGATACCATGTTCGTCCGCCAGCGCACGCAGGCCTTGAATGAAGGCATCTGACGCAGGACGAACGCCGCCCTCGCCCTGAATGGGTTCAACCAGAAACGCGGCGGTCTTTGGCCCAATGGCTGCCTTTGCGCCTTCCAGATCGTCAAAATCGACATATTTGAAGCCTTCAAGCAATGGCATGAAGCCCTTGTGCATCTTTTCCTGATTGCTCGCCGAAATCGTCGCCATCGTACGACCGTGAAAGGCGTTCTTAAAGGTGATGATCTCGAACCGGTCGCTACCTTGGCTCTGATGATACGCCCGCGCAGTTTTGATCGCGCACTCGACGGCTTCGGCACCGGAATTGGTGAAAAACACGGTGTCGGCAAAGGTCGTATCCACCAGCCTTTGGGCAAAGGCTTCGCCTTGCGGGCTTCCATAGAGGTTCGATACGTGCATAAGCGTTGCAGCCTGATCCTGAATGGCCTTGGTCAGATGCGGATGGCCATGGCCAAGCAAATTCACCGCGATACCAGCGGCAAAATCCAGCGCGCGGCTGCCGTCTTCGGAAATCAACCAAGCGCCTTCACCGCGCACCGGCCGGAAACCGCAGCGCGGATAGACGGGCATCAAGGGCGTAATCGACATGGTTTTCTTCCTTCCGACCAAATGTTTGGCATATTTCAAAAGTCAAAAAGCGGCCCCACGGGACCGCTTGTTTCTGCAATTCCGCTATAGGCATGTGAAAATGGCAAATCAAGCTATGCCTCTGTATCCGCGCGGCGCAATCCGGATTGCAAAGGTTGCATTTGTCGCGATGATCAACCTGCCATATAGCGCACGGCGATCAGGAGGCGCATGTGGCATCAGCATCATCCTTAGCATTCACCCCCGCGCAGCCTGCGCGCGTTCCCGATTGGCTGCCTAGCTGGCGCGGAATGTTCGGCGAGCGTTTGCGCAGCGCCGTCCACGGGATTGCGGAACCGGCGTTCGACGTTTGGCACAAGCAACGCAGCTTTCTCAACCTGCAGCTCCACGTCGTCAACAATCCGGATATGATTGGCCATGTGCTACTTAACAATCATGCCAATTACATACGGCCGCGACTAACCCGCAAAATTTTGAAGCCAATCATCGGCAACGGCCTACTCAGCGCCGATGGAGAGGATTGGCGCAAGCAGCGCAAGATCGTCGCGCCGGCCTTCGCTCCTGCTGCGGTGGCCAGCATGGCGCGGCTAATGGCCGAAGCCGCGCAGCGCCAAATGACCAGATGGCCCGAACAGCGCGCAAAAATCGATATGGCGCGCTTTGCCACCGAGACAACGATGGCGATCATAGCCGAAACATTGTTTTCGGGCGACCAACGTCTGATGAGCGGTGAGGCAGCAATGCATATCGACCGCGTGATCGCCGCCGTGGGACAACCTCGGCTTTTCAACATGCTTGGCTTGCAGGATTTCGACCTGAGTCCGAGTATGATTCGCAGGCGCCATTCGCAACGCTGGCTGCGCGCCAGCCTACGCACATTGGTGCGCGAACGCGGCGCTGGCGGCGGTGGAGATGATTTTTTGGGCGACTTGATGCGCGCGCTTTATGCAGACATGCCGCTTGAGGAGGCCGAAATATTGGCCGTGGACAACGCCATTACCTTTTACGCGGCGGGGCATGAGACGACCGCAACGACTTTGAGCTGGGCGATCTATTTGCTCGCCGCGCAACCCGAGTTACAGGAAGAAGCCCGCGCCGAAGCCATAGCGGCACTGTCGCAAAACGACATTGCAACGCTTTCAGACCGCCTCCCCCTTTTGCGTCAAATTCTTGATGAAACGATGCGACTTTATCCATCTGTCGTGCAAATCATTCGTGAGGCGGTGGCAGATGACGCTATCGGCGATGTCCGAATCCGCAAGGGCGAACTTGTTTTGGTTTATCCTTGGCTCTTGCACCGGCACCGGCAATTGTGGGACAGCCCGGACCAATTCGATCACATGCGCTTCACGCCGCTTAACAAAGCCAAACTGCACCGCTTCCAATATATACCCTTTGGCGTCGGCCCGCGTGTCTGCGTCGGCGCAAGGTTTGCGGTTACCGAGGCTCTGGTGATTTTGGCGCATTGGCTCGCGGCTCGGCGTTTTGTGCTACCAGACGGACTGAAGCCAATGCCGACCGGCAATGTCACGCTCCGCCCAAAGGATGGCCTGCCGCTATTCGTCGAGCCGCTTTAGCATTTGACATTTTTCATCGTGCGCCCGCTTCGCAGCGGCGATCCGGCGCCTCAAATATCCATAGAGCAACAAATGCACCGCCGCCCACAATAGGATAAAAATGATGATCATTTTGGCTGGCGTGCTCATGCGCCCACCCATAACGCCGCTTGAGTCATGAACAACCCCGAACTGTTACAACAATCCAGCGTCAAGCGACACATGCGCCGACCATGCCGGGCACAGCAGCGACAGTCTCTAAAACTATCGCACGATTGCCGTATCTTTGGAAAAAAACCTATCTGCGCCCCAGCGCAGGGTCTTGGTGATACGCAAGGCGAACCTGTCCGAAAATCCTTGGCCCTTATAATGGGTAGATTGCATATCGCTGCAGTAAGACATGAGCATGTTCCGATGTTTGTGATGCTTCTTAACGCGCATCGGGGCACGTCAAGCAATGCAAAATCAGAAGAGGCCCGGTTTACATTTTTGCTACTCACATGTTATCAGCATGCTAAATATTTACGCGGCTATCCATATTTACGCGCCTATCCAATAGCCTGATTAAGCGCCTCGCTTGGAAGCCTCAGCGCCCGTAACATCGCCCAGATTTCGTCCCGTGCCTGTGGTTGCATTCGGCCCAATTGTGGAATCTTGTCGAGGTCAAACAGGGTCAACCCTTGCGGAAACAGTTCGCGATAGGTCACGCGTTCGCGCAAACCCGGCACCAGGCGAAAGCCTGCGACTGGCGCGATCTTTTCCAGCGCCTCACGCACCTTGATTTCGTTTTTCGTGCCAAGGCTTCGGGATCGGTTCTGCATCACCACCCAATCCAGCGGCTTGGGCCGTATGGCAAGGCCTGGCTCCTTCAAATGCTCGACCAATCGTGCGAAATTACCAAGCGTTTTGAATTCGCCGCTGCGCGGGTCAATACGGCCAAGCATATCAAGGTCAATGAAACTATCATTTACGGGCGTTACAATCGTATCCGCCATGAAAATCGCCCGCCGCGCGATTGGCGAATCATGGCCGCCCACATCAATGATGATGAAGCTGTGCCGGATCCGCGCCATGCGCAGCTTTTCTTCAAGCTCGCTCTCATTTTGCTGTGCGAGCATGATTTGCTCTGGTCCGGGCAGCTTCACCCCATATTCCGTCGCGCTTTCCAACCGCGCCCACAAAGCACGGTGGAGCGTCAGTTGCCGCAAGTCAACATCCAGCGCCGCCACGCTTTCACCCGCATTGCAAAGCGCAATGCAGGTGTGAAACGCAGACGTAGATTTACCCACGCCGCCTTTTTCATTCGCAAAAACGATGATGTGCCCTTTGGGGGACGACACCGGATATTTTAGCCAAGCAGGCTCTGGCGACGCAGCGGATGGAAAGGCATTACCCGCAGAGGCGGCAACAGGCGCAGGTGGCCATGGCGCTGCGGCCAAGGTTTCGCGCGGCGGCGGTGGCCGCAACTTTTGCCGACTGAAAAAATGTCTAAAGCGCGCAAAAAACCGCAATTGTTCTGACCTCCAGGCAATTCAACTGATGGCGAATTGCCGACACGCTTTCAACGACTTTTGCGCAAAATCACTCCACCGTCACTGACTTGGCCAAATTGCGTGGCTGGTCCACGTCCGTGCCCTTGGCGCAGGCGACATGATATGCAAGCAATTGGACAGGCACGGCATAGACCAACGGCGCAATCAGCGGGTGGACCGTTGGCATTTCTATGGTGGCAAGGCAACCTTCGCCTGCTTCGGCGATGCCTTCGGCGTCGGAAATCAGCACGACCTTGCCGCCACGCGCGCGGACCTCTTGCATATTGCTCAC
Organism: Sphingomonadaceae bacterium; assembly: GCA_016462305.1. Classification (GTDB taxonomy): domain Bacteria; phylum Pseudomonadota; class Alphaproteobacteria; order Sphingomonadales; family Sphingomonadaceae; genus Sphingorhabdus_B. The sequence goes on from JAEMTM010000029.1 coordinate 12,271, forward strand.
GGTTTTTTCAAACAGCGGCCCGCTGGGCGCAAGAACGATGACGGGCACGGCTTCGTCGATCAACGCGATTGGCCCATGTTTCATCTCGCCTGAGGCATATCCCTCCGCATGAATGTAGCTGATTTCCTTCAGCTTCAACGCGCCTTCCATCGCCAGCGGATAATCCGGGCCACGGCCAAGGTAGAGCACGTCACGTGCAGGCGCGATCAAATGCGCCATTGCGGCAATATCTTCATCATGCGCCAATGCCGCGTTCAGCGCGGCTGGAGCCTCGATAAGATGACGCACAATCTCGCGTTCTTCCTCGGCGCTCAACTTGCCCTTCACCAGCGCCAGATGCGCGGCGAGCGCAGCCAACACCGCAAGTTGGCAGGTAAATGCCTTGGTTGAGGCAACACCGATTTCGGGACCGGCATGTGTGGGCAGCAACAGGTCCGCCTCACGCGCCATGCTGGATGTCGGCACGTTGACGACAACCGCGATAGTCTGGCCATTTTCCTTGCAGTGGCGCAACGCCGCCAGCGTATCTGCGGTCTCCCCCGATTGGGATATAAACAGCGCAAGGCCGCCTTCCTCCAACACCGGGTCGCGATACCGAAATTCCGACGCGACATCGATGTCGACGGGCACGCGGGCGAAGGTTTCGAACCAATATTTGGCGACCATCCCTGCATAAAAAGACGTGCCGCAGGCAACGATGGTAATGCGTTTGACACCGGCAAGATCAAAATCCATCTGCGGCAGGGCAACGGTTTGCTCCAACGGGCGGATGTAGCTGGAGAGTGTTTGCGCGACCACAATCGGCTGCTCAAAAATCTCTTTTTGCATATAATGGCGGTAATTGCCCTTTTCGATCTGCGCCGCCGACACGCCGGAGGTGGTAATCTCGCGCTCGACGGGATGATTGTCTTTGTCGAAAATTTGTGCGCCGTCGCGTGCGACAATCACCCAGTCGCCTTCCTCCAGATAGGCAATTTTCTGCGTCAGTGGCGCAAGGGCAAGTGCGTCCGAACCCAAATAGGTTTCGCCATCGCCATAGCCGACGACCAGCGGGCTTCCGAGCCGCGCGCCAATCAGGAAATCGGGAAATTGCCGAAACGCAATCGCAAGGGCAAAGGCTCCGCGCAAACGCGGAAGCACAGCCTTCACCGCATCGGCGGGCGAATGGCCGGCCTCGACCTGTTCAGACACCAGATGCGCCACAATTTCGGTATCGGTTTCGCTTTCAAACGTGCGCCCACGCGCCGTCAGTTCGTCGCGGAGCTGTTTGAAATTTTCGATAATGCCATTGTGGACCAAGGCCACTTCGCCCGTTGCATGGGGGTGCGCGTTGCTTGTGGTTGGCGCGCCATGCGTGGCCCAACGGGTGTGGGCGATGCCGATATTGCCCGGCGCATCATCGGTTTTTAGCACGTTGACGAGATTGGCCAACTTGCCCTCGGCGCGGCGGCGGATGAGTTGACCGTCAAACACGGTGCAGACGCCAGCGCTGTCATAGCCGCGATACTCCATCCGCTTCAGCCCATCGACCAGCCGGTCAGAGACAGGCGATTTGCCAACAATTCCGATAATGCCGCACATTTATTTTTGCTTTCTAGGGAGTGTTGTAGGGCACGCGGATACCGGGCATCTGCGCAGGGAAGTCTTTTGTGTTTCTTGTGACAAGAATGGAACCGTTTACCTGTGCTGTCGCAAAAATATAGGCGTCTAGCAGCTTGATCCGCATCCGGTACCGAATGTCGGCCGCAGCCAACGCGATGCGGGTGTCCAGTTCGACTATTTCGAATGGTGCGATTATTTGCTGAATCTGGTCGCGCCGTTCAAGGGGTTCTCCTGCTAGAACTTCGGTCCAAACAATCCGACTGATCCGGTGATGTGGGTAACGCGCAAGCTCATTCGTCGCTGCCTGAGAATCGTTCAACCAGTCGATAACAATGTTGGAATCAAAAAATGGGTCCGACACAGATTATAGTTCGTCGTAGGGAGTGCGGTCCTCGCGGATTGCGCGTTGGTATTCCAAGCCGTCGCCTATGTCAGTGCGATCCTTCCAGAAGCCGCGACCGCGCTGAATCCAGTCGTTGTTGTCGGCGTTGTGCACCAGATGGAGTTTGATCGCGTCACGGATTTCGGCTGCGCGAGATTTGCCCTGACGTTTGGCCAAAGCATCAAGCTTTTCGACGTCGTCGTCGGGAATTTCGGTGAGGATTCTCATCTGTTGCTTTCAATATGCTGGCGATACCAGCGGATGATCATGCTCAAAACAGCCGCACGCGACTTGCCCTGTTCAGCGGCGAGCTGGTCAAGCCATTTGATGTCTTCATTGGGCAAATCGGCGAGGATTCGAGTCATGCTATATTGATATCATATCGTGATATCATGTCAATTCAATCTTCTGGTTTTTGGTCGATTAGTTGAAGTCGCCCAACGATCGAACCTCTTTCCAACAACGCCCCCGGCGCAATAACGGCGTTAGCGCCAATCCGGCTTCCATCGCCAACCAACGCGCCAAATTTGTCCACGCCAGTGTCAATTACCTGTTCATGGTAGACGATACAAATGTTGCGATCTTCCCACTCATTCCGGTGATTGGCAATAATTGCACCTGCTTCAATATTAACATCCGCGCCAATAATTGAGTCCCCTACGAAGTTCAAATGCGCCAGCTTCGACCCTGCGAACATAACTGTGGTTTTCAGTTCAGACGCCGGCCCGATTATACAATCCCGTTCGAGATACACGCCGCCGCGCAAATAAGCGCCCGCAGCGATGAAGCAATTAGGCCCAATGATTGCGGGCCCTTTGACAACAGCGCCCGCCTCAATCCTCGCGGTGCGGTGAACTGCCACCTCGTCGACGCGCTGGTATGAAGAGTCGAGACCAGCAATTTGCTGCCTGAGCAATTCCTCAATATTGCCGACTAGGTGCCACGGCGCCTGATCGTTATCTGCAAAGCTGGAGGTGCGCCAACGCTGAATGAAAGAGGATGTTAGGCCTTTGATATCAAGCACCTTTCACTTCCCCTCCTTCTTCTTCCGCACGCGACTTGCCCTGCTGGGCAGCAAGTTGGCCGAGCCATTTGATGTCTTCATCAGCAGATCGGCAAGGATCTGCTTCGCGATATACTGAAATCATATCATGATATCATGTCAAGGCTGATCACTCTTCATCCGCCAGCGCAGGAACTTTTAATTCCGTACGTTCAGCATCGCTGACAATTCCTAACTCTACCGGTTCACGCACATCTTCATCCCGTTCATTTGATCGAAATTGCGTGCCGTAAATTTGGTTTTTACCTGTCGCCAGCAAATACCGGTCAAGTGTCGCTGCCGAAATCCAGCGGGCGTCATATCCCTTCGAAACTGCAATTACCGCCAAATGATGTGCTTTTAGATAATCCTCTGGGCGTTGGCCGTGCTGAAAGATGAAAGCTGCTCGATAGAAATCCAGACCTGATTTAAGTGCCCCTGCTTCAAGAAGCTTTTGCGTGCGCGCCAATCGCTCCGCATCCTCGGCTTGCCACCGGACTAAAAAGGCTTTGTCGTCCTTAACTTTCACCCAACCGCCACGCTCATCAATTTCGTGTCGGATAGCTTGATCCTCGGCAAACATGTTCGCTAGTTCGATGTTATCAACCACCACGGTCATTCCTGACTGTGAAAACGCAGCCGGAACAACGGCAAGCCAAAGAACTATGAAGCTAAACAGGCTTTTGAATACGGTCATTTCTCACTTCCCCTCCTTCTTCTTCCGCATCGCATCGTGAAAACGGTCCGCCCAGCCGGGCTTAACCAACTGTTCGGCGCGGACCATGCGGAGTTCGCCGTCGGCTACGTCGCGTGATACCGCGCTGCCTGCGGCAACAATCGCATCCCGCCCGATCTTCACCGGTGCGATCAAGGCGCTGTTGCTACCGATAAAAGCGCCTTCCCCAATCACCGTCTGATATTTGAAATAGCCGTCATAATTGCAGGTGATGGTGCCAGCGCCGATGTTCGCGCCTGCGCCAATGATCGCGTCGCCCAAATAGGTCAAATGATTGGCCTTTGCGCCCTTGCCCAGATGGGCTTTTTTGGTTTCGACGAAATTGCCGATCTTTGCCTTTTCCTCCAGCACCGTTCCGGGGCGCAGCCGCGCAAAGGGGCCGATTTCGCAGCCCTCACCGATGATAGCGCC
>JAEMTM010000153.1 GCA_016462305.1 Sphingomonadaceae bacterium
AGGCACTTGCGATTCGTTGGTTGATCGGCGCTGCCCGTAACCGCAGCGAAACCACCATGGCCGCCCGTTTGTCGGGTGAGCTGATGGATGCCGCATCGAACCGCGGAAATGCTGTTAAAAAACGTGAAGATACGCACCGTATGGCCGAAGCCAACCGGGCGTTCGCACATTATCGCTGGTAAGAATAATCCTCTCCCGCAGGCGGGAGAGGCAGCGAGACTTTACGCCGAAGGCGGTTAGTCGCAGCGGAGAGGGCAGAGGCCCTCACCAACGCCGACTAGGCAGCAAGCTGCCAAGTCTTTGTATCCTCTCCCGCCTGCGGGAGAGGGAGTAAAATCAGGGGCTGGCATAAACCAGCCCCTTTCCCTATAGGGCAGCGCGAACCGCAGCCCCGCACTGGAGTAACGAATATGGCACGCAGCCATCCACTCAATATGTATCGCAACATCGGTATCATGGCGCATATCGACGCCGGTAAAACCACCACCACCGAGCGTATCCTTTTCTACACTGGTAAGTCGTATAAAATCGGCGAAGTGCATGATGGCGCCGCCACCATGGATTGGATGGAGCAAGAGCAAGAGCGTGGCATCACGATTACGTCGGCTGCTACCACCTGCTTCTGGAATGACCACCGCATCAACATCATTGATACGCCAGGCCATGTTGACTTCACGATTGAAGTTGAGCGTTCGCTGCGCGTTCTCGATGGCGCAGTAGCATGTTTCGACGGCGTTGCAGGCGTTGAGCCGCAATCCGAAACCGTATGGCGTCAGGCCGACAAATATGGCGTTCCCCGCATGTGCTTCATCAACAAGCTCGACCGTACCGGCGCAAACTTCAAATATTGCGTGCAATCAATCATTGATCGTCTGGGTGCGCGTCCAGCGGTGCTTTACATTCCAATCGGCCTTGAAGCGGATTTGAAGGGTCTTGTTGACCTTGTGCACAACCGCGCGATCATCTGGAAAGATGAATCTCTTGGTGCCGATTTCTTCTACGAAGACATCCCGGCTGACTTGGCCGCTGAAGCAGCGAAATATCGTAGCGACCTGATCGAACTTGCCGTTGAGCAAGACGATGTTGCAATGGAAGCATATCTCGAAGGCAATGAGCCTGACGTGGCCACGCTGAAGGCGCTGATCCGCAAGGGCACGCTGAACCAGTCGTTCGTTCCTGTCTGCTGTGGCTCGGCGTTTAAGAACAAGGGCGTTCAGCCTTTGCTCGACGCCGTTGTTGATTATCTGCCTTCGCCGCTCGACATTGAAGACGTGCAGGGTGTCCACATGGACACGCTTGAGCCAGACAGCCGTCCACCTGCGGACGATGCGCCGTTTTCGGCACTGGCGTTCAAGGTCATGAACGATCCATTCGTTGGCTCGCTGACCTTCATCCGCATTTACTCGGGTAGCCTGTTAAAGGGCACGTATCTGAACTCGGTGAAGGATAAGAAGGAAAAGGTTGGGCGTATGCTCGAAATGCACGCCAACGAACGTAAGGACGTTGACGAAGCATTTGCAGGCGACATCATCGCGCTTGCCGGCATGAAGGAAACGACCACTGGCGACACATTGTGTGCCGAACGTTTCCCGATCATTCTTGAGCGTATGGAGTTCCCTGAGCCAGTTATCGAGCTGTCGGTGGAACCAAAGACCAAGGCTGACCAAGAAAAGATGGGCATCGCGCTCAATCGTCTGTCCGCCGAAGACCCGTCGTTCCGCGTGTCTACCGACCATGAATCGGGCCAAACGATCATTAAGGGCATGGGCGAGCTTCACCTCGACATCATCGTCGATCGTATGCGTCGCGAATTTAAGGTTGAAGCCAATGTCGGCGCGCCGCAGGTTGCGTATCGCGAATATCTGGCACGCGAAGTTGACGTCGATTACACCCATAAAAAGCAGTCGGGTGGTTCGGGTCAGTTCGGTCGCATCAAGTTTTCGGTAAAGCCGGGCGAGCGTGGCACGGGCGTTGTGTTTAAGGATGAAGTCAAGGGCGGTAACATTCCAAAGGAGTATATCCCCTCGGTTGAAAAGGGCATGCGCGAAACAGCATTATCGGGATCGTTAATTGGCTTCCCCATCATCGATTTCGAAATCACGTTGTATGATGGCGCGTATCATGATGTCGATTCGTCGGCTTTGGCATTCGAAATCGCTGGTCGTGCCGGTATGCGTGAAGCTGCGCAAAAGGCAGGGATCAAGTTGCTTGAACCCATTATGAAGGTCGAAGTTGTATCTCCCGAAGAATATCTGGGCGATGTGATCGGCGACATGAACTCACGCCGTGGTCAAATTCAGGGCACTGACAGCCGCGGTAATGCACAGGTTGTCGAGTCCATGGTGCCTTTGGCCAACATGTTCGGCTATGTGAATCAGCTCCGCTCGTTCACGCAAGGACGTGCAAACTACTCGATGTTTTTCAATCATTATGATGAAGTGCCGTCGAACGTTGCAGCCGAAATCAAGGAGAAGCTTGCCTGATAGGCAAAAGCCGACTAATGGCGGCGCCTGATTCAGACGGCGTCGTCCCACCTGATCAAAATATTACCTAATCGAAAGAAGGTTTGAGAAAATGGCAAAAGCTAAATTTGAGCGGACGAAACCGCATTGCAACATCGGTACCATTGGTCATGTTGACCATGGAAAGACCACGCTGACCGCAGCGATCACGAAGATCATGGCTGAAACTTATGGCGGTACCGCCGTTGATTTCGCCAACATCGATAAGGCGCCAGAAGAGCGCGAGCGCGGCATCACGATTTCGACGGCACATGTCGAATATGAAACGGCTGCGCGTCACTACGCCCATGTCGACTGCCCAGGCCACGCTGACTATGTTAAGAACATGATCACCGGTGCGGCGCAGATGGACGGCGCTATCCTCGTTGTGAACGCGGCTGACGGCCCAATGCCACAGACTCGCGAGCACATCTTGCTTGCACGTCAGGTTGGCGTTCCTGCCCTTGTTGTTTACATGAACAAGGTTGACCAGGTTGACGACGAAGAAATTCTCGAACTGGTTGAAATGGAAATCCGTGAGCTTCTTTCGAAGTATGATTTCCCAGGTGACGATATTCCAATCGTTCGTGGTTCGGCGCTTGCTGCGCTTGAAGGCCGTGACGACAATATCGGTAAGGAATCGGTCCTTGCATTGATGGCTGCCGTTGATGCAGCCATTCCCCAGCCAGAGCGTCCAATCGACAAGCCATTCCTGATGCCAGTCGAAGACGTGTTCTCGATCTCGGGTCGTGGTACCGTTGTAACGGGCCGCGTTGAAACCGGAATCGTCAAGGTCGGCGAAGAAGTTGAAATCGTCGGTATCAAGGACACTAAGAAGACGACCGTTACGGGCGTTGAAATGTTCCGCAAGCTGCTCGACGAAGGCCGCGCAGGCGACAACATCGGTGCGCTTGTTCGTGGCGTAGGTCGTGAAGAAGTTGAGCGTGGTCAGGTTCTCTGCAAGCCAGGTTCGGTTACGCCGCACACTGAGTTTTCGGCAGAAATCTATGTCCTTTCAAAGGATGAAGGCGGCCGTCACACGCCATTCTTCGCAAACTATCGTCCACAGTTCTACTTCCGTACGACTGACGTAACCGGCGAAGTGATCCTTCCAGAAGGCACGGAAATGGTTATGCCAGGCGACAACGTAACGATCGCTGTTAAGTTGATTGCACCAATCGCTATGGACCCAGGTCTGCGCTTCGCAATTCGCGAAGGCGGACGTACTGTCGGTTCTGGGGTTGTCAGCACCATCACGAAGTAATATAGGCCGCGCTTCCCGCCTGAATCCTTGATTCGGGCGGGGCGGTTTTAGGAAATTTGAAACAGTTGCTCCGGCTTCGAAAGCGTAAGTCGGAGTGGCTGTTTTTCGGCTCTTTGATATTGATAGAATTTGGAAATTGGTGAGACCATGGAAACGCAGAATATTCGCATCCGTCTGAAAGCATTTGACCATCGTGTCCTCGATCAGGCGACTGGCGATATTGCCGACACGGCTCGCCGCACTGGCGCACTTATTCGTGGGCCAATTCCACTTCCTACCCGTATCGAAAAGTTCACCGTAAACCGTGGGCCGCACGTCGACAAAAAGTCGCGCGAGCAGTTCGAAGTTCGGACATATAAAAGGTTGCTCGACATTGTGCAGCCCACGCCACAGACCGTAGACGCGCTTATGAAGCTCGATCTTGCTGCGGGTGTGAATGTCGAAATCAA
>JAEMTM010000030.1:0-2664 GCA_016462305.1 Sphingomonadaceae bacterium
GCGATGCTCGAAATGGGGGCGTCGAAGCCTTGGCCAGATGCGCTTCAGGCATTTACCGGCACCCGCGAGATGTCAGGCAAGCCAATGCTTGAATATTTTGCGCCGTTGATGACTTGGCTCAAGACGCAAAATAAGGGCGTGAAAAAGGGCTGGTAAGCAAACATGACCCCGCCGCAAAGGGCGGGGCCAGGGATATTGTTTCCGTTAGGCGGTTGGTTTTGCTGCGGGTTTCTCCGAAGCTGCTTCCTTCACGGCGGGCTTTGTCGCCACGGGCTTTGCGCTGTGCGCTGTGTTACGCGCATACACCTTCTTACCAGCGACGGCTGCTGCTGCGGTTGCGATAACTGCGCCAGCCACAGCGGCGGACTTGCCGGGATTTTCCTTAATGGCTGTGCCTGCGGTGGCGGCGGCACTGGAGGCGGAATCTACGGCTGACTTGGTGGTGGTAGACGCCGTCTCGGCCGCAGACCGCGCTTTACCGGAAAGGGTATCGACCAGATCGCGCAATGTGGTCAACAGCGCATTGAACGCTCTATTTTTTTCGGGCTTTCTTGGCATAATCCGTTCCTCCTTAGGTTGTAATGCAACCTTGATAACCGTTTGGAATGGAGTTCGTTCCCGCGTGCTTATCGAAATGGTGGTTCGTTGAATGCGCGTAACTTGCGGCTGTGTAAGCTATTCCCGGCCTCGCGCAGCAACTCACATGTTTGAATGCCGATCTGTAAATGTGCGGCAATCGCCTCTTCGTAAAAACGGTTTGCTTGACCGGGTAATTTAATCTCACCGTGCAGCGGTTTGTCCGAAACACATAATAATGTGCCATAGGGTACGCGGAAACGATAGCCCTGCGCCGCAATCGTCGCCGACTCCATGTCGATGGCAATCGCGCGGCTTTGCGAGAAACGAAGCGCGGAGGCGGAATAGCGCAATTCCCAATTTCGGTCGTCGGTGGTGACAACGGTGCCTGTCCGCATCCGTCGTTTGAGGTCTGCGCCGCTGGCTCCGGATACGTCCTCCGCTGCGCTTGCCAAGGCTTGTTGCACCTCGGCAATGGGCGGGATGGGAATTTCAGGCGGCAGAACTTCGTCTAAGATATGGTCATCGCGCAAATAGGCGTGGGCGAGGACATAATCGCCAATCCGCTGAGTCTCACGAAGGCCGCCGCAATGACCGATCATCAACCACGCTTCGGGCCGTAGCACCGCCAAATGGTCGCAAATCGTTTTGGCATTGGACGGACCGACGCCAATATTCACCAAGGTGATACCCGAACGGTCCGGAGCGATCAGATGATAGGCCGGCATTTGGTGCCGACGCCATGTGCTGTCGGCGACAAGCTGCGCTGCATTGTCTGTTGGTTGATCCACATATAGGCCACCAGCGCCTGACAATGCGGTATAGCGGCCCTTGCCGACCTGCTTGCATGCCCAACTGACGAACTCGTCAACATAACGGTGGTAATTGGTGAACAGGATATAATGCTGCACATGCTCGGCAGGCGCGCCCGTGTAATGGCGCAACCGGGCCAATGAAAAATCGGTGCGCAGACCATCAAATAAAGCGAGTGGTGAACTATTGTTGCCCTTTACGCGCAGCAGACCATCGGCGATTTCATCGCCAATATCGGCCAACTCCGTCGTGGGGAAATGAAGCGCAAGCTCGTTCGGGCTAACGGTCCCAAGCTCAAGATCGACCGAACCATCCAGAACATAAGGAAAGGGGATTTCTTGGCGGCTGCGGCCAACTGAAATCTCGAGTTCATATTGCGCATTCAAAAGGTCGAGCTGCGCGCCAATATAATCTGCAAAAAGATCGGGCTTGGTGAAGGTGGTCCGGAACGTGCCGATCTTCTCCAGCTTGCCAAATGCGAGGCTAGATTTGGTCTCGCGCGTCTTGCCGGCATAAGTGATGATGAGTTCGGGATAACAGAAGTCATTGCTTGCGCGCTGATCTGCACTTGGGGGAACCCTATCCTTCAAATAAGCCGCAAGCGCGGATTGAAGCCTTTTTACCGAAGATTCATATTCGGTAACGAGTTGATTAATGATGTTTTGAGCATGTGTACTAGGCATAATCATGCTTCACCGAATTTTATGAATTTGGCAACAAAAAAGGGAGGGTAACCCCTCCCTTTTCCATAGGGTTTCGGCAGATCTACCTAAAAATTACATCTGCCCGAGCATATATTCGGCTGAACTTACGTTGAAATCGCCCGGCGCTTCGACATTAACTTGCTCAACGATGCCATCGTTGACGACGAGCGAGAAACGCTGCCCGCGTTTGCCCATGCCAAATGCGCTGCCGTCCATTTCTAGGCCGAGCGCAGCAGCGAAATCGCCATTTCCGTCGGCGAGCATGGTGATTGCGTCCGAGCCGCCCGACTTGTTCCAAGCGCCCAAAACAAAGGCATCGTTGACAGCGGTACAGGCGATTTCGTCTATGCCCTTGGCGGCAAGTTCGTCTGCCTTTTCGACGAAGCCGGGAAGGTGGCGTGCCGAGCATGTTGGTGTGAAGGCACCCGGCACGGAGAATAATGCAACGCGGCGTCCAGCGAAATATTCGGCAGACTGAACGGGTTGAGGGCCTTCGGCAGTTGCCTTGACCAGTTTGACGTTAGGGATTTTGTCGCCAACAGAGATGCTCATGAGAAATTTCCTTTAGCAA
>JAEMTM010000030.1:2764-16240 GCA_016462305.1 Sphingomonadaceae bacterium
AATCTTTATATTTGATTTCCGGGAAATCCATAGCTATGGGCCGGGTTATCTGAAACCTTCCGGAGAATAAGCCTGTGGCTTTTAACGATTATGTCATTGCCGATATAGGCGAGGCCGATTTTGGCCGTAAAGAAATAAACATTGCCGAAACCGAAATGCCCGGCCTTATGGCGTTGCGCGAAGAATTTGGTGCGTCGCAACCTTTGAAGGGTGCGCGCATCGTGGGTTCGTTGCATATGACGATTCAAACCGCAGTTCTTATCGAAACGCTGACGGCGCTTGGCGCGGATGTGCGTTGGGCGACGTGCAACATTTTCTCGACACAAGACCATGCCGCAGCCGCGATTGCCGCGCAGGATATTCCGGTGTTTGCGGTCAAGGGCGAAAGCCTTGCGGATTATTGGGATTATGTCGGCCGCATCTTCGATTGGGGTGACGACACCACTGCGAACATCATCCTCGACGACGGTGGCGACGCCACGATGTTTGCGTTGTGGGGCGCAAGGCTTGAGCGCGGCGAGAGCTTTGGTGAGCCGGAGAATGAAGAAGAAGTCGAATTCCAGCGCGCGTTAAAGGCATTTGTTGCCAAGAAGCCGGGTTACCTCACGCAAACGGTCAAGAATTTGAAGGGCGTTTCGGAGGAAACCACCACGGGCGTTCACCGCTTGTACGAAATCGCGAAGAAGGGCGAACTGCCTTTTCCCGCAATCAACGTCAATGACAGCGTTACCAAGTCGAAGTTCGACAATCTTTACGGTTGCAAGGAATCGCTGGTAGACGCCATTCGTCGCGCCACCGACGTCATGCTCGCCGGTAAAGTCGCATGCGTCGCTGGCTTTGGTGACGTTGGCAAAGGCTCGGCGCAATCGCTCCGCAACGGCGGCGCACGCGTGATGGTGACGGAGGTTGATCCAATCTGCGCATTGCAGGCCGCAATGGAAGGTTTCGAAGTTGTGACAATGGAAGAGGCCGTGCAACGCGCGGATATTTTCTGCACGGCAACGGGCAATGCCGACGTTATCACGGCCGAGCATATGATGAACATGAAGCCCATGAGCATCGTGTGCAACATCGGTCACTTTGACAGTGAAATTCAAATCGCAGCTTTATCAAATTATAGCTGGACCGAAGTGAAGCCCGGAACCGATCTCGTTCAGTTCCCAGACGGAAAGCAGATCATCGTCCTTGCGAAGGGCCGCTTGGTGAATTTGGGTTGTGCAACCGGACATCCAAGTTTTGTGATGTCGGCGAGCTTTACCAACCAAGTGCTCGCGCAAATTGAGCTTTGGACCAACGGCGACAATTACAAAAACCAAGTCTATGTTCTGCCAAAGCATCTCGACGAGAAGGTCGCGACGCTTCATCTCGAAAAACTTGGCGTGAAGCTGACCAAGCTGACGGACAAGCAAGCCGGATATATCGGCGTGTCGACTCAAGGGCCGTTCAAGCCAGACCATTATCGCTATTAATCACATTTCAGTTTGTGACGAAAAGAAAGCCTGCTGCGGAAACGTAGCGGGCTTTTTTCGTTGCGTGCGCGGCGCATTTGGGCATTAGCATATCTGCGGCAACATAAAGGGCACATGACGATGACAGGCACTGGCCTGCCCATTGCACTTATAGGAATTTTGATGGCGCTTTGGCTATTAGGGGCCGCTGTCGCTATTTGGACGGGGCTGTCGATGCGCAACAAAGCGGCAAAAGTGCTGCGCCAGTCCATGCGCCTTGGTCGCCTTTTGGAAACCGCGCCTGCTTTCCCCTTATTGGTAAAAAATGATGGCAGGATAGAGGCGGGCGAACGGTTCGTGCGCATGCTTGGCTTGGACGAGCCTGCCCGTTCACTTGCGGAACTTGGCGGACGTGACAATGCCGGCCTGGCGCAAAAGGACTTGGCCGAACTGGAGGCTAAGGTGCGCGAAACGCAGCGCACGGGGAAGGGCTTCACACTGCACTTGGCCATTAAAGGGTCCAGCCGGAGGCTGACGGTCGTTGGCAATATTGCGGACAATGTCATCTACCCCAATGGCGCAGCTTCATTATGGTTTTTTGATTCCACCGAAAATTTGCGCGAACTGGAACGGCGGACGCGCGAAGCTGAAGAAGCGCGTTCGGCATTTTCGGCATTGGCTGGCCTGATTGAAGCTGCCCCCATTCCCATGTGGCACCGACGACCAGACATGAACCTGCATTTTGTGAACCATGCTTATGTTGAAGCCGTGGGTGCGATTGATGGGATGCAGGTGGTCGACGATGGCGTTGAATTACTTGAGCCCGAAAATGGCCGAAGCGCCGCCGATTATGCCGCCGAAGCCGCTGCTGAGAATAGGCAAAAAGAGCGTATAGTGTCCGCGACGTTGAACGGGGAACGCCGTCAGTTGCGCGTGTTCGATATCCCATTGGGCGCGTCGGGCGTCGCCGGACTTGCGATTGATGTTCAGGACTTGGTCGACACAAAAGCAGAAGTGCGTGAATTGTCGGAGGCGCAACGCGACCTTTTGAACCTGATGTCTGCGGGCGTTGCGCAATTCGATGGCCGCTATGGGCTTGTTTTTGCAAATCTGCCATTTCAAAGTCTGTTCTCTTTTCGCGACCAATGGCTTTCGGAAAAGCCGGAATTTGCGCGCGTGCTGGACCGCATGCGTGAAAATGGCAAGCTACCTGAAGTCCGTGATTTCCCGGCGTGGCGTAAAGAGCGTGAGGCGTGGTTTCGTGCGTCCGACCCAACCGAAGAAAACTGGCTGCTTCCCGACGGCACACATTTGCGCGTTTTGGCGCAGCCAATCCCTTATGGCGGGCTGCTGATGATTTTTGAAGACCGCACCGAACAGGCGCAACTGGCGCGCGCGCGCGATATTTTGCTGCGCGTGCGGACGGCGACCTTTGATAATCTATTTGAAGCGATTGCAGTTTTTTCGGCGGATGGTCGATTAAGTATCTGGAACCGGCTCTTTGCGGAGACGTGGAAACTGTCCGATGATCAACTGATCAAACACCCCCGCTTAGATGAACTTTTGCCTTTGTTGGCGGGGCATCTGAAAAAACCCACTCAGATAACAGTCCTTGGCGAACTGATCCGGATGACTTCGTCCAATCGTGCGCAGCGCCAGATTGAGGCGATCTTCGCCGATGGCCGCGTGTTCCAAATCGCGATTATGCCATTGCCCGACGGCAACATGCTCTTCAATATGCTCGAGTTGTCCGACAGGTCGAAGAGTGATTAGGGGCAGATTTTTGACGAAATGACGCGCTTACCCTTGGCAGAGCAGATAATTGCATTGCATGGTGGCACTTTTGATTTTCATTCTGCAAAGGGTACGGGAACTACAATCATCACGGCGCTACCAAAGAAATGATTATTGCAACCGACGAAGATATGCGCGCCTTTGGCCATTCGCTCGCTAAAGATTTGAAGCGTTCGGACTGGGTCGCGATCAACGGCCCGCTTGGTGCGGGCAAAACCGTGTTGTGCGCCGGGATATTGGCGGGCCTTGGCTTTAAGGGCGAAGTCGCCAGCCCGTCTTACGCCATCGTCCACAGCTACGAACCGCCAGATGTTTTGGTTGCCGTTGCCCATGTCGATTTGTATCGCCTCGATTATGCTGACGAACTCGACGAACTGGGGCTTGCGGACGAACGCAGTGAACGCATCACGCTCGTTGAGTGGGCCGAACGCTTTGGTTCAGCCTATGTGGTGCCAAGCCACTATATAGATATAGCACCGCAAGCGGACGGAAGCCGCATAGTGACTTTGAAAATGGATCATGATGACACAAGAAAGTAATATGTCGCCGCCCGCTGGCTTGGACGCATTTTTGAGGTTGCATGGCTGGGAAGGCGCGCAAGTGCTGCCTGTTGCGGGCGACGCGTCTTTCCGCCGCTATTTCCGCGTGGAGTCCCCCACGCGCGGCAAGGCGATTTTGATGGATGCGCCGCCACCGCATGAGGATCCGCGACCCTTTATTCATATTGCGCAATATTTGAACGGGCATCAATTTCGTGCGCCCAAAATTTTTGCCACCGACCTGACGCGCGGCCTTTTGCTGTTGGAGGATTTTGGCGACCGGCGGATGCGTGACCATCTGGACGACCATCCAGAAGATGAGGCCGCAGTCTATCGCGCCGCTATTGATGTCATTGTCCGGTTGGCGCACACTCCTGCTGTGCAATCGCAAGGCTATGACATGGCGACCTACCTGCGTGAGGTGCGGCTGTTGTCCGAATGGTTTATGCCCGCCATGGGCTTATCATTTGATGTAAGCGCATTTGACCATATCTGGACCGAGGCGCTGGCCCCAGTTGCGGATTATCAGAAAGTTACCGTGTTGCGGGATTATCATGCCGAAAACATCATGCTGCTGGATGATGGACAGCAGGGGATAATTGATTTTCAGGACGCTTTGGTGGGCCATCCGGCCTATGATCTGGTGTCCTTACTGCAAGACGCGCGCCGGGACGTGTCCCCTGCGCTTGAGGCAGAGATGCTGGCATATTATCATGATGCGGCAAAACCCGATGCTGATTTTGGGGCGCATTATGCCTTGTTGGGTGCACAACGAAATACCAAGATTATCGGCATTTTTACGCGCCTGTGGAAACGCGATGGCAAGGCGCGTTATGTGTCGTTCCTGCCGCGCATGTGGGGGCTGCTGGAGCGCGACTTGGCCCATCCGGACCTTGCGCCGGTCAAACTTTGGTTCGACACGCATATCCCTGCGGACGTGCGCCATAAAATGCCGACGGAATTGAATATCGATGGTTAAGCATGTCGATACAGCGATGATCATGGCGGCGGGCAAGGGGACGCGCATGATGCCCCTGACCGCCGACCGGCCGAAGCCCCTGATCGAAGTGGGCGGCGTTGCCTTAATCGACCATGTGCTTGACCATTTGCGCGATGCCGGCATCGGCAAAATCGTCGTCAACGTGCATTATCGCGCAGAACAAATAGAGCAACATTTGGCGGTTGCGGCGGCTGACTTGGAACTGCGCATCTCCGACGAACGCGAATTGTTGCGCGACACAGGCGGCGGTTTGGTGCACGCCTTGCCACTCATTTGCGATGATCCCTTCATTTGCGTCAATGCCGACAATTGGTGGACCAATGCGGGTGAGAATGCGCTCTCGCAGCTCATGGCGCATTGGGACGATGCCCGCATGGACGTTCTGATGCTCGTCATTCCGTTAGAAAACGCGTATAACAGCCAAGGCATTGGTGACTTTAACATGGATGCAGACGGACGCCTGTCACGCCGCAAGGGCGATGCGCCTGCGCCTTTTGTGTGGACGGGCATCCAGATGCTGTCGA
Source organism: Sphingomonadaceae bacterium (assembly GCA_016462305.1). Classification (GTDB taxonomy): domain Bacteria; phylum Pseudomonadota; class Alphaproteobacteria; order Sphingomonadales; family Sphingomonadaceae; genus Sphingorhabdus_B. The sequence continues at coordinate 8,070 of JAEMTM010000030.1, forward strand.
AGCGCCTCATTGTCGATCCGCCTTCGGACGTGTTTTCAACCAATATATTCTGGGATCGCGCTATTGCCCAGGGCCGTTGCATGGGCATATTACATGACGGCCTGTGGTTCGACGTCGGTTATCCGGCGGCCATTGCGGCAACCGAAGCGAAGTTGGCGGAACAATATGGCGGATAAAGGCTCCGCCCCGCGTGCGTATGTGTTCAATGTACCTTTGGGCAATGACTTATGCGATGTAACCGCGCAATGGATATTGCAGTCGGCGGGCGCAGACCCGCTTGCGATCAGCAACAACATACTCCTCCTGCCGAATAACCGCGCAATCAAGGCAATGACGGAGGCTTTTGTCCGGCAGGCTGCACCGGGTATGCTTTTGCCGCATATGGTTGCCGTGGGTGACATGCAATTGGACGAAGCCTTAGGACCAATGCTTGACCCCATAGAGGCAGGCAGCGCAATATGGCCCGCCATTGCTTCGTTTGAGCGGTTGATGCTGTTGGCGAAGCTCGTGCAGGAGCAGCAGCCCCGTGATGCCCCACTTTCGCCTGCGGAAGCGTTGCGACTTGCACGCAAATTGGCAGAATTGATTGATGCGCTTGAGGTTGATCTGGTCGATTTTTCGCAGATCGCAGACATTAAGATAGAGGCTGATTTGGCCGGACATTGGCAAAACGCGTATGCGCGGCTTTTGCAGATATTGCCGGCATATCGCGCCGCGTTAACCGCGCGCAAATTGATGGGGCCAGCCGAACGCCGGAACCATTTGCTTGCGGCTCTTGAGCAGCGTTTAGCGCAAAATATTGATACGCCTCCGGTCATAGCGGTGGGGATTACGACATCGGCAAAGGCTGTGGCCCGCTTGCTGCGCCGTGTCGCCCTTATGCCGAACGGGCACGTTATCTTACCGGGCGTTGACCTTAACCTGTCTGACGCACGTTGGGATGATCTATCGCCGTCCACCGACGATAACCCAGGCTTTGGCCGCCGTCATAATGTGGAGGTCCATCCGCAGTTTCATTTGAAGCATTTGCTGGACCTTATGGGCATCGACCGCAGCGAGATTGACATCCTCCCGACCGCCAGAACGGAGCCAGAATCTGCTACGATTTCGGAGATATTCTGCCTGCCGGAACATAGCATATATTGGCAGGACCTGCCACCGCTGCGCAAAAGCCTTCCGCATGTCAAATGGTTGGAGGCAGAAGATAGCGCGCAAGAGGCGAAGGCAATCGCCGTGCGCATCAGGGGCGCGCTGGAGGTTGCCGGAAAGCGCGTCGCGCTCATTACGCCCGATCGCGAATTGGCGGTGCGGGTGGCTGGGCAGTTGCATAGATGGGGCATAGAAGTGGATGACAGCGCGGGCATACCCTTGCTGCAAACACCACCAGGCACGCTTGCATTGGCGCTGGTGGACGCCATCTGGAGCCGCTTTTCCGCGTCGAGCATATTGGCCATTGCCAAGCACCCTTTGGTGTTTGCGGGCACAGAAAGGCTCGCATGGTTGGACCATGTGCGGCAGCTTGATCTTGCATTGCGCGGCACCGCCAGCGGCATTGGCCTTTCGGCGATCACGCGACGGCTACAGACGGCGCACAAACCAAATGAAGCGCTTATTGCTTGGTGGTCTGGCGTTGCGACGCAACTGGCACCGCTCGAACGGGCCGATGGTCAGGCATTTGAGGATGTTCTGGCATCGCTGCGCGATGTTGCAACGGCGCTTACCGATGGCGGTATTTGGCGTGGCGCAAGTGGCCGCGAACTGACGCAGAACTGGGAGGAGGTCACTTCGAGCGATCTGTCCACACTTGGCCGTGTCGATGCGACAGGCTTGGTTGCGACGTTCAAGGAAATTTTCTCCGGCGCGGTTGTTCGTCCCCCTTATGGCGGGCACCCGCGTGTCGCGATTTACGGCTTGTTGGAGGCGCGCCTACAGCAGGCAGACCATGTGATCTGCTCGGGCCTGAACGAAGGCACATGGCCGCAAATCGCGCAACCCGATCCTTGGTTGGCCCCCGCCATCCGGCGTCACCTGAAACTGCCGACATTGGATCGGAATATTGGCCTTTCGGCGCATGATTTGGCGACGGCACTGGGCGCACAAGAGATATTGTTGACTCGTGCGCGGCGGGATCGTGGCGGGCCAACGGTCGCGTCACGCTTTTTGTTGCGGATCAAGGCGCTGTTTGGGGCGGCGCTGACGGTTGATGATGCACATTTGGCGTGGGCAGACGCGCTGGATCGTCCTGCCGAAAAAGAACCGTTCGCCACGCGGCCATTGCCAATGCCGAGCGCGGAGCAGCGTTTGGTTTCCTTATCCGTTACCGATTTCGACCGGTTGAAGTCTGACCCTTATTCCTTTTACGCCAAGCGTATCTTGGGCCTTCCGGTGCTGGAAAAGGTCGATGCCGAACCCAGCTACGCTTGGCGCGGGAGCCTTGTGCACGACATATTGGAAAAATGGTTCACGCACGACAATTGCGCGGTCGATAAGCTCGTCGCCCGCGCCGATGCGTTGTTGGCGCAGGAGGCGAGCGACCCATTGCTGCGCACATTATGGCAACCGCGCATTGCCGCTGGTTTACGCTGGGTGGCCGATGAAACCAAACGCTTGATGACCGAACAAGGGCGCGTCGTCGCGGTTGCCGAACAACCCGGCACCGTGCATATCAAAGGCATCGCCGTCAGGGGGCGGGTTGACCGTATTGACCGCACTGCAGATGGCGACTTGGTCATCATCGACTATAAAACTGGTAAACCACCATCGCCCAAGCAAGTTAAGGCGGGCTTCGCGCTGCAATTGGGCCTCATCGGTTACATGGCGGAGGAGCTCGCCATCAAAGGCGTGTCAGGCACAGCGAGCCATTTCGAATATTGGAGCCTTGCCAAAAGCAAGGAAGTTTTCGGCCATATCGTTGTTCCGACAAGCACACGTGCGGCCGATGAAAAACCTGAACGCGCAGACTTCGTCGCCTTTGCGGTTGAACAGGCCGAAGCTGCGATCAGCAAATGGATATTGGACAACACGCCCTTTACCGCAAAGCTGCACCCTGAATTTGCGCTCTATGGTGATTATGACCAATTGATGCGCTTGCAGGAATGGAATGGGCGTCAGGCCATAATCGAGGACGCAACATGAGTGCGGAACCCAAAAAGCTGCACCCATTGATTCCTGCGCAAAGCAGCGCGGTTGTGCCGGACGACAATATCTGGCTGAGCGCATCGGCTGGCACGGGTAAAACACAAGTGCTGACGGCGCGCGTCATCCGGCTGTTGCTGGAAAATGACGTCGAGCCTGAAAATTTGCTGTGCATTACCTTTACCAAGGCTGGCGCGTCCGAAATGGCGGACCGTATTAATCAGCTTTTGGCGACTTGGGTGCAGATGGACGATGGGTTATTGTTCCATGACCTTGCGGCGATTAATGCCGATGCAGGCCCAGAGGCGCGCAAGAAAGCGCGGCAATTATTCGCAAAAGTGTTGGATGCGCCCGGCGGCGGGTTGCAGATTTTGACCATCCATAGCTTCTGCCAATCGCTTCTCGGCAGCTTTCCGGAAGAGGCTGGCCTCGTGCCTGGCTTTAAGCCGGTTGAGGGCCGCGAGCAGCAGGAATTGCTCGACGCGGCGCTCGCGAACTTGGTTTTGGATGCCGAAGTGCGCGGGGACGATAGGATCATCGCCAATTTGCAGGAATTGAGCCTGAACATGGGCGAGGAAGCAGCCCAGCGCTTCTTACATCGGACGGCGGCTGCGCCCGATGTGATGGCATCAATCCCCGATGATGCAGGGGCCGTGGTTTGGGCGCGGCGTTTGGCAGACGTTAGCTTTTCCGGTTCCGTGGAAGAAATGTTGACGGGCGAGTTTGCCGACGAAAAAATTCCGCGCGCGGACCTGCAATTCATCATCGACGCCAATCTTTCATGGTGCAAAAATAAAGCCGACAGCGTTGGTGGTAAACGCGCTGCGGCTATTCAGGATTGGTTGTCCCGGTCACCCACCGAACGTGCAAAGCAGATGACAGATATCCATCGTTGCTGGTCTACTGCTAAAGGCGAGCCGCAGGTTTCATCAAGGAACCGTACTCCAATTACTGACGCTTATGCCGCGCAAGCGTTGGAGCTGTTCCAATGGACCAATGCGTTGATGGGGCAGGTGGCGCGCGCGCAATATGCCGATAGGCTGGCGCGGGCTTTGTTGGTGGGCAAGGAATTTGCGGCCCAATATGGCAAGGCGAAACACGCGCTTGGCGCGGTGGATTTTGACGACATGATCCGGCGCACGGCGGCGTTGCTTAAACATGGTAAGATGGCGGATTGGGTCCGGTTTAAGCTAGATCGGCAGATTGACCATATTCTTGTCGACGAGGCGCAGGACACCAACGCCGCGCAGTGGGAGATTATCGGTTCGCTCACGGGTGATTTTTACAGTGGCATGGGGGTGAAACCCGACAAGACGCGCACTTTATTCTCCGTCGGCGATTTCAAACAGGCCATTTACGGGTTCCAAGGGACCGCCCCCGAACGCTATGAAGCCGCAGGCCTATATTTTGCCGACCGTATCGGTAAATCGGGGTCGGATCTGAACCAGCTTACCCTGTCGCAAAGTTTCCGTTCGACCCCGCCAATTCTTGATTTCGTAAATGCCGTTATCGAAGAGGCTGGTCCCGAAAGTTTCGGCATAAAAGGTGAAATCGCCCCGCATTATAGCGACAAACCGCATATCGGCATGGTCGAGTTGCTGGAACCCATATCCGCCAAACCCAATGGGCAGGATGACAGCAGCTCGGACGAAGAAGAGGATTGGTTCAGCGACGAAAAACGCGCATTGGCCGAAAAACTGGCGGATCATGTCAAGGCGTTGATCGACGCAAAACCGTGGCTGGTCAGCAAAAATCGCCCCCTTGAACCCGGCGACATCCTGTTTCTATTGCGCAGCCGTGGCGACATGGCGTCGATGCTGGTGGCGCAATTGCATGATCGCAAAGTGCCCGTTGCAGGTATCGACCGGCTTCGTTTGTTGCAGCCTTTGGTGGTGCAGGATTTGCTGGCCGCGATCAAATTTGTGCTGCAACCCAATGATGATCTTAGTCTGGCCTGCGTCTTGGTTTCCCCCATCATTGGTTGGTCGCAGGATAGGTTGCTGCAATATGGCTATGTCGGCGACCGCAAGGGCAGTCTGTGGCAGCATATTCGTGATCGGCCAGAGTTAACGGCGCAGATGGCTGCGCTGCGCGACATGCTGGCGATGGCCGATTTTACGACCGTCTATCATTTTCTTGAGCAAATCTTGTCCGGCCCCATCGGCGCACGGCGTAAATTCATCGCACGGTTGGGCAGTGAGGTTTTGGTACCCATCGAAGAAATGCTGAACTCCGCGTTGCAATTTGAACAGCAACACAGCGGGGGCCTGCAAAAATTCATTGCATGGTTCGACCGTGGTGACACCGAAATCAAGCGTGAGGGCGACAGCAGCAGCAAGGAGGTCAGGATTATGACCGTCCATGGTGCAAAGGGCTTACAAGCGCCTGTGGTCATTTTGGCCGATGTCACATCTGACCCGACCAAGAAGCCGGACCAATCGGTCGAGCTGTTGATGGACGAGGGGCATCGCATACCGTTGTTACCCATTCGCAAGGCGGAACAATCGGGGCAGTTGCTGGAAACCGTTGAGTTGCAAAAAAAACGGGAACTGCAGGAGCATAAACGCTTGCTCTACGTCGCGATTACGCGGGCCGAAGAGCGGCTGATCATGGCCGGGTCATTGGGCATCAGCCGCAAGGGAGAGCCGCCAGCCGAAAGCTGGTATGCGCTTGTGCAAAGGGGCATGTCGGCGCTTGGGTGCGATTGGGAGGATGATGTGCGCTGGGGCAGGGTGATGCGCCATATCGGGCTTCAGGGGGCTTGCCTAACGCCCGCAGGGGGCAGCAATACTGCCTCTGCGGCAACTGAGCCGCCTGTTACCACACCGCCTTGGCTTTTCGCGCCAGTGCCAGCGGAGCAACGGCCACCGCGTCCTTTAGTCCCGTCGCGTCTGGATGATGACGATTATGGCGATGCGCCAGCCACTTCGGCGATGCGCAAGGCGGCGGCACGTGGCAAGCTCATCCACGCTGTGTTGGAACGCATCACCAACGACGTTTCGCTCCAAAAGGCGGAGCAATGGTTGGCTGCGCAGACCCCCGATCAAGACATTGACCCGGCACAGCTTATGGCAGAGGTTGGCGGTATCGTGAACGACGCGCAATGGGCGCCATTTTTTGGTCCCTCTGCCCGCGCCGAGGTGCCATTGGTCGCGGTGGTTGGCGAAACGGTAATCAATGGACGGATCGACAGGTTGCTGGTTGAACCAGGTCTGGTGCGGGCCATTGATTTCAAAACGGGTCGTCAGGTGCCGCAAGATGAACGCGGCGTGCCAGCCGCACATTTGCGGCAAATGGCGCATTATCATGCCGCATTGCAGACGATTTTCCCGGCGTCGCGTGTAGAAGTGTCCTTGCTATTCACTTATGCGCCGCGTTTCATCACGCTTTCCGACGCCATATTGGCACCTTATTACCCCGCCTCTTGACGCTTCAAGCAAAACTATTGTGCATGGTGCTTGTCAGTCCTTGGCGGCGTGAATACATGGGGCATAACAAAGGAGATTATCATGGCTACTAAATCCGTTGGCGACAATGACTTCGCCGCAACCGTGCTGGCATCAGGCAAACCCGTATTGGTCGATTTCTGGGCCGAATGGTGCGGTCCATGCAAGATGATTGGCCCAAGCCTTGAAGAAATCAGTGAAGAATTGGCCGGACAGGTCGAGATCGTGAAGCTGAACATTGATGACCATCCCGATACGCCCGCCAAATATGGCGTGCGCGGGATTCCGACGATGATCCTGTTCAAGGGCGGCGAAATTGCCGATACAAAGGTCGGCGCAGCGCCCAAGGCACAATTGAAAAGCTGGCTCGAAGCCGCGCTTTAGGGTCAGGCCCCTAACTGCGATAATCGGCGTTGATGCTGATGTAACCATGGGTCAGGTCGCACGTCCACACCGTGGCGTGCCCCGACCCAAGGCCCAGATCAATACCGATTTCTATGTCCTTTTGCTTGAGGTGACGTGCCACGGGCGCTTCGTCATAATCTGCAACCGCAAGGCCATTGTGTGCGACTAAAGTCGCGCCAAAGCGGATGGAAAGCGTGTCGCGGTTCGCAGGCTCGCCGGCTTTACCAACCGCCATAACGACGCGGCCCCAATTGGCATCCGCACCCGCAATCGCCGTTTTGACCAAGGGCGAATTGGCAACCGCCAGGCCCACGCGCCGCGCACTGTCATTGCTGACGGCCCCTGTGACCTGAATTTCAATAAACTTCTGCGCCCCTTCGCCATCACGCACCACCAGATGCGCCAATTGGCGACAGACATCGTTTAGCGCCGCCGCAAAGGCGTCGGCCCCGGCGTCATCAAATGAGGTTAGCTGCGCATTGCCTGCCTTGCCTGTGGCAAAGGCGAGCACCGTGTCGCTGGTGGAGGTATCGCTGTCCACGGTAATGCAGCTAAAGCTCGATTGATTGGCGGCGGACAAAAGTTGCTGCAAAAACGCCGCGTCGACGGCGGCGTCGGTGAAGATATAACCCAACATCGTCGCCATGTCCGGCGCGATCATGCCTGAACCCTTGATAATGCCGACAATCTGCACCTTGCGGCCATCGACCATCGCGCTGGCGGTTGCGCCCTTGGCAAAGGTGTCGGTGGTGCCGATGCCATGTGTGAGATCTTCCCAACTGCATATAGCGGCATCAAACACCGCCCGCAGCCCGGCCTGCGCCTTGTCGATGGGCAAAGGCACGCCAATGACGCCGGTTGAGGACACGAATATCTCCGTCACGTCGCAGTTCAAATGGGCCGCCACTTGGCCCGTAATCGCGTCCACCGCGTCTTTGCCCCGCTGCCCGGTGAAGGCGTTGCTATTGCCCGCGTTCACCACCAATGCACGCGCACGGCCATGCGGCAAATGCGCACGGCACAGATCAACCTCGGCTGAACAGCACAGATTTTGCGTGGTTACCCCCGCAACCGTCGTGCCCGCATCAAACGTAACATAGCTCAGGTCACAGCGGTCCCATTGCTTATACCCCGCCCGCGCAACACGCGGCGTCGCGCCCGCAATGTCGGGCATGATGGGAAAAG
>JAEMTM010000031.1 GCA_016462305.1 Sphingomonadaceae bacterium
TATTATCGCACTGACAGAATGTAGGTGCCATTTAGAAATGTCACCCCTCTGCTAGATAGAAATGACACTCTTGGGCGTCTTCAGTGGATAGCGGTCATGTCAGGTCTTGTCTAATTAGCGAAAACACACCTTCAGAACATTTGTCGCAAATTGCGGGTTAGGTTTGCGGTCCGAATGTCACGTCTGCGCGTTGAAGAGCCAGATCAGCGCCCTGCTCCCTCCTGCATTAAATTTTGTTGCGTTTATTTCGAATATGGCATATGGAAGTATCCAACCTCGGAGACTACCAATGACCTTGCCAGCGCATTCTGAGCCCTTCGGCGGCAAAATGCCCACTGCCAGCGATCGCCAGATTGCAAACCAACTGCGCCGGATACTTGCTGCACAAAAGTCTGGCCAAACCACTCTGCGCGTGCGTGAACCCGAGACTAATAAACGGGTCGAAGTCACCCTCACCCCGGCGATGTCAGATATCTTTCGGGAACTCCTTCGGCACATCGGCAGCGGCCATGCCGTCACGTTGGTGCCAATCCAAGAGATGCTGACCACCCAGCAGGCTGCCGATCTGCTGAACGTCTCTCGGCCTCACTTGATCAAGTTATTGGAACAGGATGCGATCCCCCATAGCTTTGTGGGGCGACACCGCAGAATAAAGGCCGAGAACATTTTTGGCTACAAGGCCAAGCGAGATGAGGAACGGGCTCGCGCGTTGGATGCCCTCATTGGCAACGACGCGGATCTGATCTGATCACACGCCATGTTTGCCAACCGCTACACTGCCTTTATCGATGCATGCACATTGGTCAGCGTGTGGCGCAGGAATCTTCTTCTAACTCTCGCTGAGGCCGAGTTTTTCCGTGTCCGGTGGTCACAGAAGGTACTTGAAGAGACCGAAAGGGCAATTTCACGCTTAATGGACGAGCGCGGCATTGTCGATAGTAGGGCACGAGCCACTCATTCAGTTGCCAATATGCGTGCTGCATTTCCAGAAGCCTTGGTCGAGGACTTCGGTCTGTTTGAGGCTACGATCTATGGCTTGCCAGATCGAAACGACGAGCACGTTCTGGCGGCGGCCATAAAAACGCAGGCGCAAGCTCTCGTAACTGAGAACCTTTCGGACTTCCCCGCATCTGTGCTTGCGCCCCTGTCTATCGAATCCCGCAGCGCGGACGACTTTATCGCGGACACAATTGCCCTTGAGGAAGGGCGCGCCGTTGCTGCGATAAATCGCATGAGACTGCGCTTGAAGCGCCCGGAGTTAACCCCCGAAGACATGCTTCGGTCGCTCGAGGCGCATGGGCTATTGGAAACGGCGTCAGTCTTAACGCCCCATATTGAATCGATCTGACGCACCCTAACCGAGCGAAAAGGATGCTCGCACGGCCTAATTGTTCGATCTTCGTTCTCGCTTAGCGTTGTTTAGGGTACTATCAACGCTCTGCCCTCTTGTGGGCCGGAAGCCCTGGTATCGCGGAAGCGCGGTAGGCCCAGCAATCGCGCGTTCAGGCAGAATATCCACTTATCTCTATGTTCAATTTTGCCGAGCCACCTCTATCAACCTTGGCGCATCATGACCATAGGGCAACGCAAATGGGCGCATGGGTGGTGATCAATGCAGGTTGGTATAAAGTCCGGCGTTCCAGCCCACGATCCCCAAAAATGAGTGAGCGCGTGAATGAGGCTGCCCGACAGGCACCGCCATCGTTGCTAACGGTTGACGCCCGGACATTAGGAGGCTTTGTTTTGCGGCCTCGTGCAAAACCAGAAGATGATACTGCCACTGGCAATGACAGCGGCAGTAATTGCAACGCTTTGAAATGTGGAGTGGGTAAGCAACCATAGCGTAAGGGCCATCGCAATTGCGGGTATTACCAACCCTCCCGGAATACGAAACTGACCCGGCTCCGAAGGCAACTTTCGCTCAATTGCTGGGAGCGCTGCGATGCAGAGGGCATAACTTAGCAGGCGAATGATCGTGCTGAGCGTGGCCAGCCAGATGAATTGCCCCGACACGGCAAGCGCGATACTGAAAACACCGCAAAAAAGGATTGAGTTGACCGGCACATGCGTCCGCTCGTTCACTGCCCCGAACCATTTAGGCAATGTTCCGTCGCGTGAAAGCGCGAAGGTCAGGCGGGGCGCAGTGAGCAGCGACGTTAAGCTGCCTCCGCCAACCGAAAAAATGACGCCAAGGCTCAGGATCAAGGCACCTATCGGTCCCATGAGTGTTTTGGCGAGATCGACAAGCGGCGTCTCACTGCTGCCGAGGTCAGGCCCGACCGAAACGGCGATAAGCTGGATCAAGGCATAGGCTACAGCCACGGCGGAAACGGTTTTTACGAGCGTCAGGGGTATAGCCGAACGCGCGTCGCGCGTTTCACCGGCGTTGATCAGGCTGAACTCGAAACCGATGAACGCATACATCAGCACGAGCATCGTGCTTCCAAGAGTCTCGGATGGGAGCGCTTCAGCACCTGCGACAGTGGCCCATTCAATTTGAGGAAAACCAATGAGGATAAGGAGTAAAAGCGGCGCAAGTTTGAGTATGCTAAGCAAATACAGCACCGCCATTCCCGCCCGCACGCCTACTGCGTTTAGGATGGTAGCGAGAGCGATATAGCCAGCCACAGCCGCCATTTTTGGCGCACCAGACCCAAGCAGGGGCCATATCGGTGCTGCGTAACTGACGAGCAGGTGGGCGCTGGCCGCGATGGCAGCAACCCGGCTCACATAAATTAGCAACCCGGTCTGAAAGCCCACGAACTGGCCAAATGCAGTGGTTGTGTAAACAATCGGACCGCCGGTGGCCTCGAAGAAGCTTGCGGTTCGCGCAAGCGTCAGCGCTACGGTCAAAATGAGAATGCCGCACAGCAGAAATAGCCAGGGACTGAACGCGCCGGCCTTTGCGATGGCAACTGCGGGTAGTGCGAAGATGCCCGAACCGATCACGCCGTTCATCGCGATTGTGGCGATGCCGATCTTGCCAATTTCGCGTCGCAACAGCGAGTCGGCGGGTGCAGGGGTCATGCTGGCCCCACTTGGTCGGGCCAATCCTTATACCCGTTTGACGTGGAAATCAGGGCGACCGTTTCGTCACGTCCAACTGTACCATTGGCCAGAAGTGTTTCCAGTCCGGTAAGGGTCGCAGCCGCCGACAGTTCGGCATAGCAGCCGTGACGCGCCAATCGCGCTGCGTCTTGAACAACTGTCGCATCCTCGACAACGACCGCGCCGCCCTTTGACGCACGAACCGCCTCCACCGCTTGATATGTCACCGTGAAGCCGTCGATGGAAAAGAGTGAGGTTTTCCCGGGAAATGACCCGTTCGGCGCAAAGCCTTGCATGACTTTTCTGAGCCTTGGAAACGGTTCAACAACATATAGCCTCGGTATGCGGGCGATATGCCCGCCCGCCATCATCTGCCGAAAACCATCGTAAAGGCTCCACACCAAATCGCCGCGCGAGGTCGGGACGAGCACGGCATCTAGTTCATCACCGCAGTCTTCCACCAGTTCATATGCAACGGTTTTTAGCCCCTCTATCCCGAAATGATTGCTGCCGACCGGGGGAATCAAATAGTTTGTGGCTGGGAAGGACCCTGTTTCCTTCCCCATGTCGCCAAGCAGTCTCCAGCGGTCGAGCGCGTCTTCGACGGAGATCAATTCTGCGCCGGTCTGCGTGATGGCGCGTCTGTGGATGGGCGACAAAGCCGCCGTTACGATTATGCTGCAATCCAGCCCTGCTGCTGCGGCATAAAGCGCAAGCGACGCGCCGCCATTGCCGCTTGATGCGGCGGCGATGCGCTTGGCCCCGACATCAAGGGCGCGCGTGACTGTAAGGCTGCTTACGCGGTCCTTATGCGAACCGCTCGGGTTTTGACCTTCGTTCTTGACGATAATGCCTTTAACGCCAACCTCTGCCGCGAGTGCCGGAAAGTTCACACACGAGGTTGCGCCTTCTCCGAGCGAAACCCAAGCAGAATAGGGCAACCAGTCAGCGAAGCGGGCCATGCCGCGTGCGTCAAATCTACTGATCGCCGTCGGCAAGTCTTGATATTCGGACCTCACCGACGATGGTTGCCCCGAGGCAAGGCAGGCAGGACATCCCTCGAAATAGTCTCCGATAGGCAACTTTGTTTTGCAGCGGATGCACGAGAACCCGGTCAACCGATCATTCAAAGCGCAAGGGGTACCGGCTTGGTTCATACCTGCGCAGTCCTGAATTCGGGCAGAGCCTGATCAGACCGAACGGCTCGTAAACGGCTAAAGGCGTCTTCCAAATCGCGCAAAAGGTCCGTCTTATCCTCCAATCCGGCATGAACGCGGATCAAAGCCCCATCTTCTAGGGCAGTGCAGTTTCGCGCGGGCGCAGGCCATGCTGGCACCATTAGACTCTCGAAGCCCCCCCAGCTCGACCCTAATCTGAACAGCCGCAAATTGTTAAAAAATGCTGATTTCTCATCCTCGCCCATTGGATCGAGAAGCACGCCGAACAAACCCGACGCTCCGGCAAAATCGCGTTTCCATATCGCATGGCCAGGATCTGTTGCCAGCGCTGGGTAAAGCACCCGTCGCACTTCGGGCTGTTCTTCAAACCACGCTGCAAGCTCCTGCGCGGTGCGCTGGTGGCGCTCCAGCCGAACGTCGAGTGTGCGCAACCCGCGATGCACAAGGTAGCAGTCATCAGGACTCGCCGAACTTCCCCAACGCGCTGCCGTATCCTTGAGCGTCTTGAAAATCTCCTCAGTTACAGCAGTCATAGCACCCAGCATCACGTCCGAATGACCAGACAAATATTTGGTCGCCGACGCGATTGAGATATCGACACCATGTTCGATGGGGCGGAACAGCAGCGGCGTGGCCCAGGTGTTATCAAGTGCCGTCACAATGTCGCGCGCGCGGGTGACATCGGTAATGGCCCGGATGTCCGCAAGCTCGAACGTCATAGAGCCTGGCGTTTCAAGAAACACCATCCGAGTGTTGGTACGAATCAGCTCGGCAATATTGCCGCCTATGTCAGGCGGAAAATAGGAAACGTCGATCCCATATCGTGCGAGAACGTCATCGCAGAAGCGGCGTGTTGACCTATAAACGGTATCAATGACTAGCAGATGGTCCCCCGCTTTCAGGAAGGCCGACAAGCTCAGCGATATCGCTGCCGTCCCGGACGATGTCAGAACGGTCTTAAACCCGTGTTCAAGATCGGCGATCGCATCGGCAAGGGCATGGGTCGTCTCGGTGCCGTAGAGGCCGTAGATCACGCCATCATAAAGGTGGCGGTGGCGATCTACATAATCTTCAACCCTGTCATAAACGATCGTTGATGCACGATGCACGGGCGGATTGAGCAAGCCCGCTGCGCGCGCCGAAGGCGAACTTGCATGGACCAGCGCTGTCGCGTCCGCGAATGTGCTGGTTCGCTTCCCATCGGCATCGTTAGTGGAATTACTCATAGTTTTCTTTCAATAAGTATATATAGGCTATAACGAAAATGAATGACTTGCGAGGCCCAAATATGAATCTCCGTCAGCTGGAAGCCTTTCGCGCGGTGATGCTGTCCGGCTCCGTAACGCAAGCGGCGGCGGCGCTGCACATCTCGCAACCCGCGGTGAGCAAACTTCTGGCGGACCTCGAACATCAGGTTGGCTTCAAGCTCTTTGTCCGCTCCAAAGGTGTCGCGTTGACGGTGACGCCTGAAGCTGACATCTTTTTTCATGAGGTTGAGCGCAGCTTTGCGGGGATTGCCGTGCTCAAGCGCGCGGCTGACGACATTCGCAACACCTCGACCGGCACGCTTCGGATCGCCGCTTTGCCGGCCTTGGCGGTCAGCTTTCTTCCCGCCGTCATCAAGACCTTCCGCAGTCGCCATCCCGGTGTTTCGATTCAGCTCCAAACCCGCAGCTCCTCGACCGTTCGGCAATGGATGGAGAACCAGCAGTTCGACCTCGGCCTCGCGACTCCGGCACGCGAATTGCCTGGGATCGCGATGGAGACATTTCTTAAGTGTCAGGGGGCGTGCGTCCTGCCGCCCGGCCATCGGCTGGCCTCCCGCGAGCAAATCACGCCCGCTGATTTGGCAGGAGAGCGATTCATTTCGCTCGCGCTTGAAGACCGAAGCCGTCACCGTATCGACCGCGTTTTCGATGACGCTGGTATTGAACGCGACATGATTGTCGAAACGCAATATGCGATGACAATTTGTGCGCTCGTTCTCCAAGGCCTCGGCTGTTCCATTCTTAATCCCATTACCGCCGCTGACTATGTAGATCAGGGCCTCATCGTCCGGCCGTTCAAGCCCGACGTTTCGTTTGATTATATGCTGTTTACGTCGAAACTGCGTCCGGTGTCGCAAGTGGCTCAGGCCTTTATTGCAATTCTTTGCGAACACCGTGACGCCTTCTTGAACACCGGGGGCGTGACACTCAACTAGAACTTTGCTGTCCCCCGAATATACCAGAATCCGCCATTGAACCCGGTGGGCGCAAACCGCATATACTGGATGCCGTTATTGATCTGCGACTGCCGTGCTTCACGATCAGGATAATTGTCGAACACATTCTCGCCACCAATCGCAATCTTGAACATATCGTTGATTTTGTAGGACGCTTCGACATCGACCAGAATCTCGGACCTGCCCGTCTGGTCAGCCGCGAGATCGGCACCATAGTCAGTCCATTTGCCGTAATAGTTCGCACGAGTGACGAAACCGAAGCGGTCGCCCTCATACTTAAACGAGGCGTTACCCTTCCACTTTGGAACAAACCCTTCAAGCTCCAGCAGGCGTTCACGATCAGCACTGATGACCGGCGATGCCTTGATAACACTCGTCTTGTTGTAGTTGCCGTTCAAACCCAAAGTCGCTTTGCCTCCAGCAAGATCGAACCCAAATGTCAGCACTGCGTCCACGCCCTCCGTCCGGCTATCGAATGAGTTGGTAAAGAAGCTCACTTGCTGGAATGAGTCACCACCGGGAATGCCAATCGTCGCAAGTTGCGCGCGTTGCGCGGCGGACAAAGCAAAGTTTCCGGACACCGCGATGCGATCCTCGACCTTGATGTTGAAATAGTCGAGCGTGAAGGTGATCCGGCTGGTTGGCTTGATCACGATACCACCTGCAAAGTTGAACGACTTTTCAGGCTTGAGCGGCGTGGCACCAAAGAATTGCGCAACCGGGTTGCTCGGAGATACGATACCAGAGGTCAGCGGCGCTCCTGTTATGGAGTCGATGTTCGTCTGGACCTGCGAAGCGTTCGACTGCCCAGGCGTCGGAGCACGGAAACCAGTGTTGACCGATCCGCGAACTGCAAACACGTCGGAGAAATCAAAGCGGCTGCTGATTTTCCATGTGAACCGCGAACCGAAGTCGGAATAGTTCTCGTAGCGCCCGGCGAACCCGATTTGGAGGGCTTCGCTCAAATTACCTTCCAGTGAGGTGTAGGCTGCCCAGTTGCTCCGTCTAAACTCCCCTGCCTGGATCGGACTGAAGCCCGGAAAACCATTGGAGCCTACCGGCAAACCGGTGCGTGTGCCGGTGTTGGGATCGATCAGCGATGCAAAGGGTCCAACCTGCCAAGACGCAACATCGCCGACGGTTATTTCGTATGTCTCTTTGCGATACTCAAGGCCGCCTGCCAATGTCAGCGGGTCTGCTGCGCCGATGTTGATCGGGTAAGTCAGATCAAGGTTGAACGCGAGTTCGCGCTGTTCGAGCTGCCCCGGTTTGAACGACGTTGGCGATGTCAGACCCAACGAGGGATTTACTGTGTTGTCGATCCGATAAGCCGCGTGGTTCTGACCGTATGAGGCGCTAAAGTCATAAGTCAGGTCAGACCCGACTTTGCCCTTTATGCCTGCTGCCAGTGCGGCATCGGTTATCGTCGCGCCGAAACTGGGCGTAAATCCTCCGGGATAGAGTTGGCGGAAACTGAACCTTGGGCCACCTGCTACATTTGTAGTCGGGATCGAGGCTGCGATGAACGGGGTGTTGGGGTTGCGGAAGAAGAACTCCGTTGTCCCCCTACTCCAGCTGTAGTTGCCGAAGGTGTAAAACTCCATATTGTCGGACAGTTCGAGCCCCGCATTGACGAAGATCCGGGCGGCTTGCGTATCGGGGTTGCCCCACCGCTGAGCTGGAACCGGCACGCCCTGAACACCCGCGTTGATCAACGCCTGAGCGTCAGGGCGCTGAATGCCCCGCGACGTGGTGTTGCTGTTGACATATTCGCCGCTGATATTGACGAAGCCGTTGTCAGTGAAAGGCAGGCCGAGGTTTCCCTGAACGAGGAAATCCTTGCCATCGCCTTCATAATACTGGCCGTAGCGGGTGATAAGAATGCCGCCTTCGCGGTCGCGCCGCAGGCCGAAATTTAACACGCCCGCAATCGCGTCCGACCCGTAAACTGCAGAAGCGCCATCGCGGAGGACTTCGAGCTGTCCGACTGCAATCGACGGAATGGCTGCGAGATCAGGCCCTTGCGAACCGCGAATATAGGGGACGTTTGTAAATTGGACAGTGGCACCTCGGTGGCGCCGCTTGCCATTCACCAAGACGAGCGTCTGATCTGGTGGAAGGCCGCGCAACGAAAAGGGTCGTGTGAAGACTGCACCATCATTGCTGACGAGGCGTTGGACGTTAAGAGCAGGCACCTCGGTTCGCAGCAGATCGTTCATATCCGACGCGCCCTTTTCGATCAGGTCATCGCCACTGATGATGTCGATAGGCAAAACGGAGTCGGCGGCCTTGAGATCGGTCCGGCGGGTGCCAGTGACCACAATCGCCGCTTGCTCTTCCTTTGCTTCATCCTCGTTCTGGGTTTGCTGAGCTGCAACCGGCGAAACATAGAGCGCGGCTGCGATTACGCCGACGGCTGCCCCTGCGTAAAATTTTGACATGATCTACTCCCTTTTTTCTCTCTTATCTTCTAGATAGGGTCACAGGCGCGGATCGACTAGCAAATATCACCAGTTATCGTCATTCCGTTCGAGGTTATTACCAAAGGTTATGACTCTCGGAGAGGAAAGAGCTACCGAAATCAGTGCTTCTTGATCGCCGTCACCTGCCCTGCATTGCCTGAAATTGTCAGGTCGAAATCAACCTTGTCACCGACGGCAATGTCCGCCAGCAGTTCCGGCTTGGACTTAAAACCCATCGTTATGGCGGGCCAACCGACCGCCGGAATCGGGCCGTGTTCAAGGGTGATCTTGCCCAATTATTAGTTCCGACTTTGGCGGGCCATCTGATCAATGAAATAAATGTCGGAACCTCAGGTTGCAGCAGGCGGCTGAAGCGTCCCGAGCCATGCGACCAATGCGATAACTATTACAGCCAGACTCAGTTCAATGATCAAACTTTTGCGTAATTTTGCCAAGACCGAAGGTACACCTCCGCCTTGCAAAGCGCGATCAAACGCAGGGGTCAGAGTGAAACGATTTGCAGCAGCGAGTAACAACATTATTGCAAACAGGGCGAGCTTTGCCGCTAGCAGCTGCCCGTAAAGCGAGTCGAACAGGTTTAGTAAATTTTGCGGACCAACTAACATCCAGCTGTTCACCA
Organism: Sphingomonadaceae bacterium; assembly: GCA_016462305.1. Classification (GTDB taxonomy): domain Bacteria; phylum Pseudomonadota; class Alphaproteobacteria; order Sphingomonadales; family Sphingomonadaceae; genus Sphingorhabdus_B. The sequence continues at coordinate 9,553 of JAEMTM010000031.1, forward strand.
CCCCTGTTCCAAAAACAAGAGCGACGATTACAGTTCCGGCAACCGAAAATTCTTTAAGCAAGCGATGATTAAGGTGCAAATATTCCTCAGTTACCGACGCCACGCTTCGAAACAGCATAATGGAAAGAGCAATAAGCGCACCGAACCAAGCCCCAGCGCCCAACAGGTGGATTATGTCAGCAATCAGTTGCCCAGTTCCGGCAGTACCTTCACCTGCAGCCCCGTGACCCGTCCAAGCTACCGAGCCAAGTGCTACGCCTGACGTAATCGTTACAAAAATCAATTTAGACAGGATTTTTGCAGTCGCCATTCGAAAAGCAACGACAAGCGTAACGATCAACGCGATGACCCTTACTAACCACGCATTGCCCATCGGGGTCTCGTAAATCATCATGTTAACTGACTCGGTGTCTACCTCAAGCAACTGAACCCCTGCCATAGAGGCAGTCATAACAGTAACACTTAGCACAGAGAGTGCGATACCCGACATGGTAAGCCAACATATGAGGGTTCCAACAGGCAGAATCGACGGTTGCAAGCGTTCAGCGCCTCGCAACGCATAGAGAGCAAAAAGCGGAAGTCCAAACAACAGCATCAAATTTGCAAAGAGTGCAAACCTGATGCCGATGTTAAGATATTCGATCATGCTGTTAGCTGACGGTAAAAGTGAAGCTGCCTTCCATCCTATGCGCGTCTGAACCAGCAGCGGCCCATTTCAATTCATAAGTACCTGCAACTAAAGCTCGCTTCATCATAAGTGTCATAGTCTTGCCATCCCTGCTCATTGCAGAGGTAACACCGCCAATTTTCATGGGAGCGTGATCCTTCATTCCTGGCATTGCGGTCATCGTTAATGTGGTAGTTGCGAACTTGGCGATGAGCTTTTCGTTGAATGTCAGAACAATTTTTGTAGGCTTGGCAACCACAGCATTGGCAGCAGGAGTCGACTTAACGAGTTTTGCATGCGCGTGGGCCGCACCAGAGAAAGCCATAGCAGCTAAGAAGGGCGCGGCGAGTAGTAAACGAAACTTGGTCATGGGGTCTCTCCATAAAAGTTGATCTAATGGTAATACGCATGTCGCGACACCATCCCTCACCAATTCTTGATTTAGTGAAAAACCTTCCATACGAGCTATCGAAATGAAATCGTCCAACGGTAATGAAAAAATTATAGCCCGTATTCAACGGATTGCCGATCAGGTTGCTGCGATTCAGCGTAGCGTATCTGCCGAAGCTCCGTGTGCGGATACACTTCGTATCGTCTCTGCGGTACGCGGCGCTATCTCGGCATTAATGGACGAGCTGATTCAGGAGCATTTACGCTCGCAAGCGGCTGCACCTGACCTTTCGGACGAAGATCGTCAAAAAGCTGCGGAAGAACTTGCAACCGTTATCCGTCGTTACGTACGATGAAGGAATTACGATGAAGGGATTGTCGGCCACGCTATAGGAGTGAAAATCAATCGACATAAAAGGCGCCAAATTGAACTAAAATTTATATTTTACATCGGTATGATCGATGGTGCACCGTAAAAGCTTGAGGGTTTTTCGTGTCCCTCGCGTATCTTTATTGACCGAGAGGATAGTAACATGGATTATCTAGACAAAATTCTCAGCAATATTCAGGCACAGCCTTTGCCAAGCCGACTGGCGTCAATCAACGACACCGTGTTTGTGCAGCTAGCCGAACGTCAGGCAAATGCTAACCCGCTTTCGGGGCGTATGGTAGGGTTCGCGATCATCGCCGCAATGGGAATGGGTTTAGTTAGCGGCGTTGTTCCCGGCACGCCTGCGAAAGCCGCAGCTACTCCGTCGCCCTTTGGCGTTGCAACGGCTCTCGCTCCGTCAACATTGTTGGAGAGTGGTTAATGGGCGGGTTCCGAAGGTCCTTAGCGATCGCAGTTATTGTATTCTTGGCCGCGTTTGCGGGCGTGTACGCAGGGCGCTCGCTAACTGCGCCTCCGCCGCCGCCAGAAAGCGAAATTCATGCGTTGTTACATGATGGACTTAATCTTGATGCCAAACAACTTGTGAAGCTCGAAATTTTAGAAAAACAGTTCGCCATTCGCAAACAGGCACTTGAGCTTGAAATGCGAGCGGATAACGCTAAGCTTGCGGCTGCGATTGAAAACGAACATGGTTACGGACCAGAAGTTGCCTCCGCCGTCGATCAATCACATATAGCTATGGGCCAACTGCAAAAAGAGACGCTCGAGCATATATTCTCAATGCGTGCGCTGCTGAAACCCGATCAAATGGTCAAATTCGACGCAGCCGTGGTCAAGGCTCTGACCGCCGACCAAAAATGAGCGTTGTTTTAGCTGACTGTTCAGATGGCGAGCTCTCGGCCCTGGCAATTGGTGGGAGACAGGCTGCTTACACTGCTTTGCTGGATCGTTATCGAGAGCCAGTGTTCCGTGTTGTACGTGCAACAATCGGCGATAGCGATGCAGCTGTCGATGTGACGCAAGAAACATTTGTATCGGCCTTTGCGGCGCTCAAAACCTATGACAGCGAACGTCCGTTTAAAACATGGATTGCACGGATTGCTATTAATAAGTGTCGCGATTGGGCGCGGAAGCGCGCCGTCAGGCGACTATTTTCTTTCGCCTTACCGATGGAGTTAGCTGAAACGACTCCTGACGATACATTCGGGGTAGATCAGCAAGCGTTTGACCGGGCAGAACTTGCGCGTGTCCAAATAGCGATTGGACAATTGCCTTTGGCCATCCGCGAGCCCCTTATTTTGCGGACGATTGAAGGAATGACGCAAGCGGAAGCTGCCCAAGTTTTAGGCATCAGCGAAAAGGCGGTCGAGACCCGGCTTTATCGTGCACGCGCCAAGCTGAACGAATTGTTGAGGGATTAAACTCTGGCCTGCGTATCATGGGAAGAACAAACTTTTGGATTCCCTATGACACTGACAACTCCCGTAGATCGCCGAAACCTTTTACGCGTCGCAGCTCTTGCAAGCGGCGGCATGGCGCTTGCGCCGCTATTTCCTGCATGGGCAAAAAGTGGATCGCATGGCCTGCACAGTCTTGCAGGTCAACCCGGCGTTTTATCTGGTGATAATATTGAAGTCAGCGTCGGGCAATCGGCGTTCCGCCTCGGTAAAAAAACGGGCCATGCTTACACAATTAACGGGACGCTCCCGGGGCCTCTTATTCGGCTTCGTGAAGGTCAAAATGTAAAGCTGGTGGTGCGCAACACGCTAGACGAAGATACATCAGTCCACTGGCATGGGATGTTGCTTCCCTTCCACATGGATGGTGTCCCTGGAGTAAGTTATCCGGGTATCGGCCCCGGCGACAGTTTTACATACGAATTCCCGATGAAGCAGCACGGCACCTATTGGTATCACAGCCACTCGCACATGCAGGAAGCAATGGGTATGTATGGCGCGTTAATCGTCGATCCTGCTGGCAAAGACCCGATAGCTTATGACCGCGAGCATGTCTTGGTGTTGTCGGACTGGAGCTTTGCGCACGCGCACATAAACTTTACCAAGCAGAAGCAAAAGGCAGGTTATTTCAACAAGCGCAAACAGACTTTTGCTGGCCTTGCCAAGGGAGAAGATCAGCAGCTTTCCGATCGCATGATGTGGGGCCAGATGTTGATGGACCCGACCGATATCGCCGATGTGACCGGCGCTTATTATCATTATCTCATCAACGGCCATGATAGCATGGGCAACTGGACAGGGATTTTCAAACCCGGCGAGCGCGTGAGGCTCCGCATTATCAATGCGGCAGCGATGAGCAATTTCAACATCCGCGTGCCCGGCCTGCCAATGACGATCGTGGCTGCCGACGGCTTGCCACTTACGCCTGTTGAAACCGACGAATTTCAGATTGCCGTTGCCGAAACCTGGGACGTCATCATCGAGCCTAAAGAAGCTGTTCCTTTCGCCTTTATCGCTGAATCCATAGACCGCTCAGGCCAGTGCCGCGCAACTTTGGCCCCTCAAATGGGAATGGTGGCCCCGATACCGCCGCTTCGCGAACGTCCGCTGCTGACCATGAAGGACATGGGAATGGATCATGGGAGCGGCGGCGGCGATATGGCGGGCATGGACCATAGCAAGATGACCGCAGAAGAAATGGCCGCGATGGGCAGCATGGATCACGGCTCGATGAACATGCGCGACCCGTCGGTTGCGCCGCAGGTCAAGATGGGGCCGGGCGTTGCCAGTCTTGCGCCGATGCCATTGGATCGGAACGGCGAGCGCCCCACCGGTTTGGAGAAAGTGCCGCACCGCGTGCTTACGCTGAGCCAGCTCCGCGCGCTTGAGCCCAATCCCGACCAGCGCACGCCTTCGCGTGAAATCGATGTGCATCTGACTGCCAATATGGAGCGCTATATGTGGTCGATGGACGGCGAGAAATATAGCGAGAAGACCGAGCCGCTGCCGTTTCGGCACAATGAACGCGTGCGCGTGAACCTGATCAATCATACAATGATGCCGCACCCCATCCATTTGCACGGCCATTTTTTCGAGGTGGTGAACGGACAGAAAGGGCAATATCCGCGCAAAAATGTCGTCAACGTATTGCCAGGCGCAAAGGTCACATTTGAATTTACTGCCGATGCGATGGGTGACTGGGCCTTCCACTGTCATATGCTGATGCACATGCACGCAGGCATGTTCCGCGTTGTCACTGTCCGGCATGAGGAGGAAGGGCAATGAACACTTCGTTGCTCCTTCCTGCCGCACTATTGCTCGCAACCCCCGCGTTCGCACAATCGGGGCATCAGGGGCATGATATGCCTGCCGAGAAAGCCGAACCAGACACACCGCCCCCTGCCACTGATCCACATGCCGGACACGACATGGTTGCAACAAAGGTCCAGCCGGTCGCTGAGGAACGGGCGGCAGAAGCCGTTGATCCCCATGCCGGTCATGACATGAGTTCAATGTCGAATGAAATGGCCGCGACGGACGACGTCGGTAATGCGCCAGCGCCAGCCCCGCCAGAGGATCATGCGGCTGATACGATATTTGGCGCTGACATTATGGCAAAGTCGCGCAAGGAACTGGCCTATGAAGTAGGTGGCATGGGCTATTCGTTGGTGACAATAGACCTGCTCGAAGTCGGCTTCCAAAAGGGCCGCGAAAGTTACCGGTTTGAAGGCGAGGCCTTTACCGGCGGTAACATCAACCGCTTCGGTGTTAAATTCGAAGGCGAAGGCGCATTCGGTGAACGCATTGACGATCTGGAGTTGCAAGCGCTCTATTCGCACGCAATAGCGCCCTATTGGAACCTGCAGGCCGGTGTGCGGTATGACATAAAGCCAGACCCGTCGCGCACCTATCTCGTTGCAGGTGTCGAAGGCATAGCCCCCTATTGGTTCAAGGTGAACGCGGCTGGCTTCGTATCGAACAAGGGCGAGTTTCGTGCGCGCGTAGAGGCGTCTTACGAACAGCGAATTACGCAGTCGATCATCTTGCAGCCTCGGGTCGAAGCAAATATCGCTTTTCAGGATATTCGTTCCATTGGTGTCGGGTCTGGATTGACAGACTTTGAAGCTGGGTTACGCTTGCGCTATGAGATTGAGCAAGAGATTGCGCCTTATATTGGCGTGGAATGGCGTAAGCAGACGGGCGCGACTGCTGGTTTTTCACGGGCGGCGGGCGAAGACCCTGAAACAATCAGCCTAGTTGCCGGGATAAGGATCTGGTTCTGAGCAGTAGGCGCACCCGCATTCATCTGACTTCCAGCCGCATCCACAAATGGTTGGCTCTGGTTATCGGGGTACAGCTTCTAATCTGGTTTGCCAGCGGTGTGATCATGAGCTTTCTGCCAATAGACAAGGTGCGCGGCGAGCACCTGGTTGACCGTGAAACGGTGATGACCATCCCGGCAGGAAGCAGCTTTGCCGATCCGGCCCGGATAAGCGCAATGGCTGGAGCGCCCGTTGAAGCTATCAACTGGCACATGATGGGCAGTAGGGCGGTAGCCGAAGTGACTACCGCCAAAGGCATTAAACTCTTTGATGCTCAAACAGGCGAGCAAATACCGCCGGTCGGTGCCGCCGAAGCAACGGCGATTGCGAATGCAGCGTGGAAGTCATCGGCGAAGCCGGCTTCCAAAGCATCGCGCGTCACGAGCGAAAGCCCTGAATATCGGGCTGCGCTGCCTGCATGGCGTATCGCTTATTCCGATCCCGATGCCACGAGCGTCTTTGTTGCCGTCGATACCGGCAAAATCACCGCAGTTCGCACTGGCACGTGGCGGCTCTATGATTTCTTCTGGAGCCTCCACATCATGGATTGGAAGAACCACCAGAATTTCAACACTTGGTGGTTGTTGGGCTTTGCGATTGGCGGGCTAATTCTTGGCCTTGCAGGTACAATTTTGCTGTTCATGCGTTGGCCGTTTCGACGCAAGCGCAGAGCAAAAAGGTTAATTGGATCATAAGATTTTTGCCAACAATATCTTGGTTTTGAAACAGGTGTTTGAGTACACTGGTATATGAATTTATTTCGTCGCCCTAGGCTCAGGATGCATTAAATTAGTTGCATGTAAGGGCGAAGTTTGATTCAACTG
>JAEMTM010000032.1 GCA_016462305.1 Sphingomonadaceae bacterium
CGGGTTGGTTGATGCTGCGGCAATATCGCGCCGCGCAAGCCGACATCGCCAATGGCGGCAGCAGCGCATTTTTGCGCAGCAAGGTTGCGGCCTGCCGTTATTATCTGGACGTCATGGTGCCAGAGGCTGTGGCCTATAAAGGGACCGCAATATCGGGGGCGGAGTTGCTCTACGCGCTTGATGCAGAGGAGTTGGCTGCTTGAACGAGCAGACACTGAAACGGATCGCCGAGGCGCTTGAGCGGCTGTCGCCGCCACCAGCGCCGCCGACCGATCTGTCGTCGTCGCCCGCTTACCATTGGAACGCAGCAACCTTGGCAGCGGTGCAGGGTTTTAAGCCATTGCCGATTGACCTAATCGTCGGGGTCAACCGGCAAAAGTCCGATCTGTACGAAAATTGCCGGCGACACGCCTCGGGCGCGGCGGCGCATGATGTCCTGCTGTGGGGCGCACGCGGCATGGGCAAATCAGCCTTGGTCAAATCTGTGGTGGCTGCGCTTCAGGATGATGGCTTCTTCATCGCCTTGGTCGAAGCGTCGTCAAGTCATTTGACCAGCCTGCCAGCCTTGTTTGAAGAGCTTGGCGCGTCGGGTCGGCGTTATTTGTTGTTCGTTGACGACATCTCGTTTGAACCGCACGACCAAAATGCGCGGCTATTGCGGTCATTGCTGGAGGGCGGGGTTGAGGCGCGTCCAAACAATGTCCGGCTGTGCGTCACATCCAACCGCCGAAACATCGTTGAGCGCGACGGCACTGACCAAGCGGACGCCATGAACGCCCGCGATGCCATCGACGACAGCCTGGCCTTGGCCGACCGTTTTGGCCTAAAACTGGGCTTTCAATATCCCGACCAAGACGCGTATCTGCAGATGGTGAGCAGCTACGCCAGCCATTTTGATCTGGACTGGGACGAATCCGACGCGCTGAGTTTTGCCCAAGGACGCGGCGGGCGTTCAGGCCGGATCGCGTGGCATTATACCGTGGAGCTCGCTGGCCGTGCGGGGCGGAAGATTTAGGGTCTGGCCCCTCGGATCAGAACCCTAATTTTTCGCGCGCACGCGCCAGATGATATTGCCGACGTCGTCGCTGACCAACAAGGATCCATCCTTTGCCATCGCAAGCATCGTCGGGCGGCCTTGCGCATTGCCATCCTTGTCCAAAAACCCTGTGAGGACATTGATTGGCTTGCCAGAAGGTTCGCCCTTGGCAAAGGGAACGAAGATCACGTCATAGCCCGACACAGGCTTGCGGTTCCACGAACCATGGCGGGCCACAAATGCCCCTTCGGTCAGGCCAGCACCCAGCTTGCCATTATAGCCAAAGGCCAAGCCAAGCGGCGCAGTATGCGCGCCAAGGGCATAATCCGGGCGGCGTTCATATTCCCGCTTTTCGGGCTTTGGCGGCGACACGCGGGCATCGGTAAAACCGCCCCAATAATGTTGCGGCCAACCATAATCGGCACCAAATTCGACGAGCGCCAGATAATCAGGGACCATATCGGACCCCAGCATGTCGCGTTCGTTCACGACGCTCCACAAACGGCCCGATGTGTCCCAACCCAGACCAACGGGGTTACGCATACCAATCGCGTAGGGAATTTTCTTGTCCTTCGCGATGTCATATTCCAACACCATAGCACGGCCATTTTCGGTCTCCATGCCATTTTCGCCAATATTGCTGTTCGACCCCACCGCGATGTAGATTTTTTTGCCATCGGGTGACGCCGCAAGGTTGCGCGTCCAATGGTTGTTGGGGGCAAGCGCGTTGAACTTTGTCAGCTCCTTACCCTTGGCCGTAATTTGCGTGTCGCCCAATTCATATGGAAAAACAACCAAGCCATCGGTGTTGGCGACATAGAAATTCTCACCAATCAGGACCATGCCAAATGGCGAATTCAGCCCCGTCAGGAACGGCGTTTTCAGTTCAGCCTTGCCATCACCATCGGCGTCCCGCAACAAGATGATGCGGTTGGCAGAGGGGACATCCGCACCCGCCTTGCCCATCAGCCATTTCATCACGAAACCTTCAATGCCTTTGGCTGCGCGCGGTGGCGAATTTGTCTCGGCGACCAAAATATCGCCATTGGGCAACGTATATAGGTTGCGCGGATGGTTGAGGCCTTCGGCAAAGCGTTCGACGATAAGGCCCGGCGCGGCAATCGGTGCCTCGCCAGCTTGCCAGCGGTCAACCTCCGCGACCTTTATGGTCGGGAAAGTCTGTGGGCGCGGCGCAGTAATTTCGGGCGAAGTGCCAGTCACGGCATCAAGCGGAAGTTGGGCAACATCAGGCCGGGTAATGTACCAAATGCCCGCAAGCGCAAGAACAATGAAGATCAAAATGATGTTGCGCACATGCTTCCACATTTTACCCGCTCCCTTAACGACGCTTGCGATCCATGATCCAGATCACCACCGCAATAATGGTGCCGATTGCCATGCCGATGACTGTCCCGGCAGAGGCTTGGTCCATAGCGATGCCAATTATGGCCCCGATTAATAGCCCAAAGGCGATGAAGATGCCGCCGGCAAAGCGCGGCTGATTATTTTGTGATCCGGACATAATGCCCCTTTGCCACCAACAGCGATGTTCAAGCAAGCGCGTTGTTTAACCGTCATCCAATGACAGCAACGAGGCATTGCCGCCCGCGCTGGTGGTGTCCGTGCTTGTCGTGCGTTCTGCGCAGAATCGGTAAAGATAATGTGGCCCGCCCGCCTTGGGACCGGTGCCGGACAGGCCTTCGCCACCAAAGGGTTGGCTGCCGACCACCGCGCCAATCATCGATCGGTTGATATAGAGGTTCCCAACGCGCGCCAATTGTTCGACCAAAATGCCGCTGCCTGCAATCCGGCTGTGTAGCCCCATTGTCAGACCAAAGCCCTTTGCATTTATCTTGGCAATGGTCGCCTCCAAACTGCCCGCTTTCCACGTTGCCACATGAACCAATGGGCCGAAAAATTCGCGGTTTAACGCGCCTATATCGTCTAGTTGGATGACCGTCGGCGGCACGAAAAGGCCATTTTTTGGAACAATTATTTCATGGATGATCCGGTCTTTCACGCTGGCACGATAGGCCATCAATGAATCATAGGCCGCCTGATCAATGACCGGCCCAATATCCGTGGCTGGGTCGGCAGGATCGCCCATATTCAGCGTATCCATCGCGCCGCGCAGCATTTCGAGCGTGTGTTCGGCAATATCTTCTTGCAACAGCAACAGCCGCAGCGCCGAACAGCGTTGGCCAGCGGATTGGAAGCCCGACACGATGACATCGCGCACAACTTGTTCGGACAAAGCGGTGGAATCGACAATCATCGCGTTCAAGCCGCCCGTTTCGGCAATCAGCGGCACCAAGGGCCGGTCGTCATCGGCCAGCAAATTGCGCGCAATCGCCTTGGCGGTCGGAACCGAGCCTGTGAAAACGACACCAGCGATACGTGTGTCCGCCGTCAGCGTCGCGCCAACATCGCCTGCGCCCGTCACAATCTGCAACGCGCCCTTGGGCACGCCAGCCTTATGCGCCAGTGCCACCGCGAACCTGCCGATGGCGGGCGTTTGCGGCGCTGGTTTGGCGACCACCGTATTGCCTGCGACTAAGGCGGCGGCAACCTGCCCTAAGAAAATCGCCAGCGGAAAATTCCACGGGGCAATCGCGATCCACACGCCGCGGCCTTCATGGCGCAGGACATTGCGTTCACCCGTTGGCCCGGGCAATTCAACAGGGACCAAGTCGGTGCGGGCGCGCGCGGCGTAATAACGACAAAAATCAATCGCCTCACGGACTTCGGAAAGCGCATCGGGAATTGTTTTGCGGGCCTCTTGCACCGCAATGGCCATCAACCGGCTGCGGTTTTCCTCCAATAAGTCTGCCAAACGATCCAAGCAATCGGCGCGGGCTTCGACGGGTGTGCCGGACCATGCAGGATAAGCCGCAAGCGCCGCCGTCACGGCATCGGTTGGATTGCTGCGCACGTCATCGTCCAACTTTAATGGCATTGCGATTTCGGCAGCGGTTTCTTTCAATATAAGCGCGTCATCCAGATCGATGCCGTTGCTGTTCACGCGCTCGGGCTGAAACAGGTCGGCAGGCGCGGCAATCGCGGGGTGGGGCGTGCCGCCAACGGCCATGATTTTTTCCACCGGGTCCGTCAATAATTCGTCTTCGCTGATTGATTGATCCGCCAATTGGTGGACGAAACTGCTGTTCGCGCCATTTTCCAACAAGCGGCGGACAAGATAAGCCAGCAAGTCGCGATGGCCGCCGACGGGCGCATAAATGCGGCAGTTATAGCCGTCCGCACGCACAAGGCGGTCAAACAGCCCCTCCCCCATGCCATGGAGCCGCTGAAATTCAAAATCGCGCTGCTTGCCCGTCCATTGGAGGATAGTCGCGACGGTCAAGGCATTGTGCGTCGCAAACGCCGGGCGGATATTGCGCGCGGCGAGCATGTCCTTCGCGCAGGCAAGATAGCATACATCGGTCGCGGCCTTGCGCGTGAACAAGGGAAAGTCGGTCAGGCCGCGTTCCTGCGCATGTTTGATTTCGCTGTCCCAATACGCGCCCTTCACAAGGCGTACTTGTAGGATGCGCGACGTGTCCCGGCCCAAAGCGTCGGCCCAGGCGAGGACGGGACGGGCGCGTTTGGAATAGGCTTGCACCGCCATGCCAAATCCGTCCCAGCCGGATAGAGCGGGATCGCGCGCGACCGTTTCAATGATGTCGAGGCTCATCTCCAGCCGCGCCGCCTCTTCGGCATCAACCGTCAGTTGGACACCCAGCGCAGACGCAGAACGCGCCAGTTCGCGCACCATCTCGGTAAGTTCCGGAACGCATTTTGCGCTTTGCGCGGTTTCATAGCGCGGGTGGAGCGCGGATAATTTGACCGAAACGCTATGGCCGCGTGCGGGGTTGCGACCAACCGCAGCAACGGCAGCGGCATAGGATTGGAAATAGCGTTCGGCATCCGATTTGGTCCGCGCCGCTTCGCCAAGCATGTCAAAGCTCGCGGTAAAGCCGCGATTTTCTTTCGACTCCATGCGTTTCATGGCTTCGTCAATGTCACGGCCCATGACAAATACTTGCCCCATCAGCCGCATCGCTGCGCCCACGGCCTGACGCACAAAGGGTTCGCCTGCCTTTGCAATCAGCCGCTTCAATGTGCTATTACTGTCGCCCAATACGGCCTTACCCAGCACCAAACCCCAAGTGGCACTGTTGACCAGCATACTGGACGATTGCCCCTTGTGATCGTTCCAATCGGCGTCCGTCAGCTTGTCCGCAATCAGAAGGTCCGCCGTCTGCGGGTCTGGCACGCGCAGGAACGCTTCGGCCAGCGACAAGAGCGCCGTGCCCTCTTCGGTGCCAAGGCGATATTGTTGCAGAAACGCGTTTACCCAGCCATCGGCCTGCACCGTCCGCAAATCGTCGAGCAGGCCGCGCGCACTGCGCACGATTTCGCCCCGCATGGCCGCATCGACCGTGGCCGCCACCACCAATGGTGCCAGCACCTCAGCCTCTGACTTGCGATGATAGGGCCGGATGGACAAGCGAGCGGTTTCTAGCGATGCGTTCATAGCAGCGCCTTGCCGGATAAAGCCAAAGCAAACAAGTTGAAGTTTTCAATGAAAAGGCCAGCCTTCGGGAGAAGACTGGCCTTACGCGTCAGGGCGAAACCCAGGTTCAGGAGCGGCGCCGGACAAAATTTGTTAAGCCCTTTAACGATTACGACGGCAGTTGCTGTCCGATTTGTCGATGGCACGCCCCGCCAAGGCACCGACTGCTGCACCAATGATGCTGCCTTCGGTCTTATTGCCGCGACGAGCGACTTCATTACCAAGCAGGCCACCTGCAACCGCACCGATGATCGTGCCGCCTGTGCCCTTGTCGCAACGTGCGTTATTGCGATGATTATTGTGACGGTGATAACGGTCACCACGGCGATAGTCACGGCGGTCATAGCTGTCCCGACGATCATCACGGCTGTAATAGCTGTCATTATGTTGTTCGTGCGCCATCGCTGGCGCTGCCGAAAATCCAGTCACAGCCGTAGCTGCCAAGACCAGTGCACCGATGCTTTTCTTCAAATATGTCATTTTCGCTACTCCATGTTTTTTTTCAGGTTCGGTCCGCGTGCCGCAAATCGGCGGTTTGTTTTGCTAACAATTGGCTTATGGACACCCGCTATTGCACCGAAGCTGAATGCGATTGTTATCGTTCGTTCATCTTTAGACGCAAAACAATGAACGGTTGGGAGTGTCATGACGGCAAAGATCAAACGTCTCGCGCTTGGTTTCATCTTGGCGGTGCTCACCGTTGGCGGCGTTCGCACGATTTATCCGAGCGACAGCCAAGATATAAGCGTGCGACGACTTGCCCTCAATCCCGATAACGCCGCCCAACGGCAGGTGGGCGCGTTAGAATTTATCGCGGCATGGGAATTGCGCAGCCGCAATGCGGATTTTGGCGGGGTTTCGGCACTCGTTTCTGTGGGACATAATCATTTTGTCGCGATTGGCGATGCAGGGACCGTCATTGGCTTCAGATTGACCGAAGATGGACGGATCGACCGCGCCACAATCGCGCCGCTGCCAAATGTGCACGGACCGAATATGTCTTACAAAGACCGCGATAGTGAGGGGCTGGCTTATGATCCCGATAGCGGCCAATATTGGGTCAGTTTTGAGGGCAATCACGCGATCCGGCGCTATTCAAAATCCTTTGCCCAACAAACGGGCATGATACGGCCCGCAATATTGCAGAAATTGCCCCGCAATAAAGGCGCGGAGACCATCGTCCGCCTGCAAGATGGTCGGTTTATCATCATCGCCGAGAGCCTTGACGATGAAATGCACCGCGCATGGATATTTTCTGGCGACCCAGTTGAAAGCGCGACCAGCATAACGCCCTTCACATTCCGTCCGCCCGTCGGCTATCGCGTGACCGATGCGGTGCAACTACCCGACGGGCGAATCGTCCTTCTCAATCGCGCCATCAGGTTTCCATCGGGCTTTACGGCCAAGGTGTCGCTGCTCAACCCCGATAGCATAAGTCGCAACCGCGTGCTTTCGGCGGACGTCATTGCGTCGCTTGCACCCCCGTTGCGCGTAGACAATATGGAAGGGATTGCCGTCACCAGCGATGGCGACAAGTTGTTCCTCTGGCTGATCTCGGACAATAATTTCACCCTGTTCCAGCGGACCATATTGATGAAGTTCCGCCTGCTATATCAACCAGACAGCAAAAAGCCGGAGGCATAGACTGCCCCCGGCTTATGATTCGCTTTCGCAAAAGGCCGCGTCAGCAGCCCGTGGCCTTACGCCGCAGCTTTATGCTTCTTGGCGATTTCTTTTTTCACTTTGCGTGCATTGGTCGAAAGCTTCTCGTCCGAAGTCTTCAACAACCAATTGTCGAGACCGCCAACATGTTCAACCGAACGCAAACCGTGGGTCGAAACGCGGAACTTATAGCCTTGCTCCAATGCGTCCGACAACAACGTCACATTCTGCAGATTTGGCAGGAATGTGCGCTTTGTTTTGTTGTTGGCGTGGCTCACATTGTTGCCGACCAGACGGCCCTTACCGGTGAGTTCGCAGATGCGCGCCATGATATATGTCCTGTATAAAATGAGTGTATGCGGAATCACTGACCCGCGAAAGTCGCTGCCCCTAACCTTCCACACCGAAAAGGTCAAGCCGATGTGTGGCCAAAAGCGGGAATCTGCGCTAGCAAAATCACATGTCCCTGACCAAAGCCCGCGAAATGATGCATGAAGCGCTCAATCTTGCCCGCGCTGCGGCTGCGCAAGGCGAAGTGCCCGTTGGCGCAATCATCGTCAAGGACGGGGTCATTATCGGGCGTGGGTCGAACCGCCCGCTGGAAAGCCATGACCCCACCGCGCACGCCGAAATCATCGCAATCCGGGCGGCGGCAGCCTATCTTGGCAATGACCGCCTCACCGGATGCGACCTGTGGGTAACGCTGGAACCCTGCGCGATGTGTGCAGGCGCGATTGCCCATGCCCGCATCGCACGGCTTTATTATGGCGCTGACGATCCCAAGGGCGGCGCGGTGGCGCATGGCCCCCGCTTGTTTGAACAAGCGACTTTGCACCACAGGCCGGAGGTTTATGCCGGCATCGCCGCAGACGAATGCGCCGTCTTGCTCAAAAATTTCTTTGCGGAACGGCGTTGATCCGTTCATCCACATCGGCATAATGGATCAGCAACGGCGCGTTAATCGCTGGCCTTCATGCGGGTTGGTGTATCGGATTGCTTCATGCCTATTTCCTTAATGGACGAAGCGGGCGACGACATCGCGATAGGACCGGCTGACCTTCACCTGCGCGCCCGATTCCAGCACCAAAAAGCATTCGCCATTGGTATGGGGCTTAACCTGACGGACCTGATCCAAATTGACGATCGTGGAACGGTGCACACGTTGGAAGGTGCGCGGGTCGAGCCGCTTTTCCAGATCCTTCATGGTCTCGCGCAGGATCAGTGAGTTATCGGCAGTGTGAATGCACATATAATCGCCCGCCGCATCAATGCGTTCAATGCTTTCAACATCGACACGGAAAATCTGGCCGCGATCTTTGATATTGATGAGCTTTTCAAAGCGGGTGGATGCCACATCGTCATCCAATGACCCAAAATTGTCCGCGGCATTGGGCGCGACTTCGTTGATAACCGTCCGCAGGCGGTCGAGCTCTTCGGATGTCCGCTTGTTGGACAGCCTAGCGCGGACGCGGTCCATGGTATCGGCCAGCCGTTCGGGTTCCACCGGTTTCATCAGATAATCAATGGCCTGCGCCTCAAACGCCTTAATGGCATGTTCGGAATATGCGGTCACAAACACGAACAAGGGCGGGTCAATGTCCATCACGCCTTGCACAACCGAAAAGCCGTCAAATCCGGGCATTTGAATATCGAGGAAGACCAAGTCCGGCTTTAACGTCTTGATCTTGCGAATGGCCTCACGTCCATTGCGGCAGATGGCCACAATTTCGATATCATCAAAAGGTTGAAGCCGTAATTCGAGACCCTGAATGGCCAGCTTTTCATCGTCGACCAATATTGTACGAATGCTCATGCGGATATTTTTCCTTGCCGTTGTGCCCCCGCTTGATTGTCTTCCCCTGCCGTAATCTTGCTTTGATAAGGGAGTTCCAACAAAACCTCAAACCCTCCCCCGGCTTTTACATAATGTTCAAAGCGTTGGTCCTCACCATAAGCCTGCGACAGACGCTCACGCGTGTTCGCCATGCCGACACCAATGGATAGGCTGTGATCTTGTTGCCCCGACTGCAAGCCCGGGCCAGTGTCCGAAACGGTGATCCGCACCCTTTGGCCGACGAGTTGAGCGGTCACAGAAATATCAGCGCCCTCTTCCTTCGGCGTCACGGCATATTTGATGGCATTTTCCACCAGTGGTTGCAGCAACAGCGAAGGGACCAATGCATTCTCAACCGCAGGTTCGATGATGAAATTTGTCCGCAAGCGTTCTTCAAACCGCATTTTTTCAATATCGAGATATAGCTTTAGCGTCTCAATTTCCTGAGTCAGCGGCACTTTCGCAGCAGCTTCGTTGATCAACGTAAACCGCAAAAATGACGACAGCCGCGAAAGCATGGCATTGGCTTGATCCGTCTGTTTCAACAGCACTAAGGTCGAAATGCTATTCAATGTATTGAAAAGAAAATGGGGGTTGAGCTGATAACGCAGCATCGTAAGCTGCGCACTGGTCGCCTGCGCCTCCAACCGCATCATCTGGTCAGCTTGCTCTTCAGCGCGTACAAAATAATTGATCGCATAATATAATGCGGACCATGCACCAACAAGCAGGCTATCCTTGAACAACGGCACAAACATTGATTGGGCAAAGGGCGTTTGGTCGGCACCCTCTCTGATCGTTTGGGCAACCCATGTATCAATATACGCATATAGCAAAGTTGCGCTCATGACCGCGAGCAAAGTGGTCCCCCAGGTCACAAATGGACGCTTTTCAATTACATAGCGGTACACAACCGATAGAATCAAGGTGACGGAATAGCCAGTGACCGCAGAAATCAACACCGGAACCAGAAAACTTAACGGTTGTCCGCTTGCAATACTGGCTACCGCATAAAGTGCAGTAGCGCCGGCCCAACCCGCCGAGTGCAAGTTCCAAAAAGCGCGGTTCTTGTCCGCGAAAAAGGGTTTATCCGAAAGCTCTAATATGGCCATATATCCGGTCTAGCCGCATTTCGCGCGCGCATGAAGCCCTTGTTTCATCTGCCAACGATGTTAAACGTCGCAGGCAAGAGGATAGCAAAATGGACAGCCAAGAAGACCGCGCACATTTTCATGATATGTCGCAGAGCACGCAAGAGGATTGGCAAATCATCATGCGGCACAATATCCCGTTTTCGCAAGATGGCGGTCGCCGGATTTTGGACCATCTGAAATTGCTTGATGGGGATTTTGGCGGATTTGCGGTTGACCGGCTGACGCATTCTTTACAAACCGCGACGCGGGCGCATCGTGATGGCCGGGATGATGATTATGTCGTGATGGCTTTGCTCCACGATATTGGTGATACGCTGGGTGCGACCAACCATCCGGACATCGCCGCCGCCATATTAAAGCCGTTCGTTTCGGAAAAGCTCCTTTGGATTGTGCAGAATCACGGCATTTTTCAGGGGCATAATTTCTTCCACCATCTGGGCCTTGACCGCGACATGCGGGAGCAGTTTCGCGGGCATGAGTGGTTTGCCGATACCGAAGAGTTTATCGACAAATATGACTGCCCATCCTTTGATCCGGATTATGACACGCTGCCGATTTCATTTTTTGAACCGATGGTGATGAAACTTTTCCGTCGCCCGCTCAATAGCATCTACAGGCGCAAGGCAGAGGCAGTCGCTTAAAGCAGCCAATTCGCCAGCGCCCTTATAAAGAGCGTCGTTAATGCCTATCTTCACATGATATGGGTCAGTGCATGTTGACCCAGCCAAAAACCTGCACGCCGCCCCCAAAGGAAAACATCATGGCGAAGAGCCAAAAGAAATCGAGCCGCGAAGTCCGCAAGCCAAAGGCCGAAAAGCCCAAGAAGCAAAACGCGTCGAACCCGTCGACAAAGGGCAATCCAGCGGGCTTAGGCCAGAAAAGCTGAGGCTTTAACGCCCCAGCAATACCCGCGCTTGGCCCGCGACTTGTGCCAGCATGGCGGGGGTCGGCGCACCTGTCATCCGGGCGCGGTCAACCATCGCCTTGAACGCCCGCACGCGCACCGCGTTGGCCACCAGCCAGCCTTGCGTATCCTCAAGCGGTTTCTTTGCCGCACGACGCCGCAGAAAGTCCAGACGCATGGTTTGGAAATCTCGTGCGAGGCCAGCAACCAACAGCCGTTCCCACGGATCATGCGGGTCAACCTGCATTGCGGTTCCCTGCGCCCAACTTAAACCCAGCGCATCGCCAAGGGCGGTGAAGGCGCGCGTCAGTGCGGTCACATCGCCCTTTTGCGTGGAGGAAAGCGCCGCCAGACCAATTGCACCATCCAACCGTGCCAATTGCACCAGACGGTCCGCGATTTTGCGCGGCGCGCCATTTTCGGTCAACCGCGCGCCAAAGCGTTCGGTCTGAAGCCGGACATCATGCGGCAATAGCCCGTCCAATGCCGTCGTGAGCTTTTGCACCACGGGCGCATAGACCGCCGTGGCCGCAGCAACATCGCGTCCTTCATGGGCATTGCGGATAATATCCGCCATTTGCGCGCGCACTTCTAAGGCCGCTTGATGGAACAGCATCAGCCGCGTGGATTCCGGCATCGCTGTCGTATCAATGGCATTCCACAAGGAAGGCAGATCATAAATGCTCTCGGCAATGGCAAAGGCTCCGGCAACATCGCCAAGACTACAGCCTTCCTCTTCCGCCAATTCAAATGGGTGCAACATGCCAAGCCGGTTTATCATGCGGTTGGCCAATTTCGTGGCGATGATTTCCTTGCGCAGCCGGTGTCCCAAAATCGCCGACTTATGCGATTTGACCATCATGTCCGGGAATGCCGCCAGAAGTTCGCCGTCCATCGACTTGTCCTGCGCCAAAGGTGCGTCCTCAACCCCATCCTGCGCCGCCAGCTTCGCTGTGGAGAGCAATATCGCCAATTCGGGCCGCGTTAGACCATGCCCTTCGCTTGCACGCCGGAACAGTTCTTCATTGGGCGCAAGCCCCTCGACCACACGGTCCAATCGGCCAGCGCCTTCAAAAATTTCGATAAGCCGCACATAGGCCGGCAAATCACCCGCGCCGCCGGTTTCCGCGATGGACAAGGCAAGCGTCTGAAGACGGTTATCCTCCAACACCAAATGCGCCACCGCATCGGTCATCTCCGCAAGTAAGACGTTGCGTGCGGGCTCCTTCAACTTGCCGGCACGCATCTGTGCGTTCAATGCGATTTTGATGTTCACTTCATTGTCGGAACAATCGACACCAGCACTGTTGTCGATGAAGTCTGTATTGATACGGCCACCGCGCAAGGCAAAGCCAATGCGTCCAGCCTGCGTCACGCCAAGGTTCGCGCCCTCGCCAATGACGTGTGCCTGCACTTCTGCGCCGTTCACACGAATAAAGTCATTGCCGGGGTCGCCGACGTCCAAATGGCTTTCGCTCCGGTCCTTGATATAGGTTCCTATGCCGCCGAACCACATCAATTGAACGGGCGCTTTTAGTATCGCGGTCATCAATGCAGATGGTTCAATTTCTTTCGCATCAATGCCCAACAAACTTCTGATTTCAGATGTTGTTTTGATGATCTTATCGGTACGCGCGAACACGCCGCCGCCCTTGGAGATCAACTTTGCGTCATAATCGAGCCAGCTCGAACGCGGCAGGTCGAACAACCTATCACGTTCTTTCCAACTGGTCGCGGGATCAGGATCGGGATCAAGGAAAATGTGGCGATGGTCGAACGCGGCGACAATTTTCAACGTCTTTGAAAGCAACATGCCATTGCCAAAGACGTCACCGGACATATCGCCGACCCCTGCAACCGTTACGGGTTCCTTTTGGACATCAATACCCATTTCGGCAAAATGGCGCTGCACCGATAGCCAGCCACCCTTTGCGGTGATGCCCATCGCCTTATGGTCATAACCAACCGATCCACCGCTCGCAAACGCATCGCCAAGCCAGAAATTGCGTTCCAGCGCGATGGCGTTTGCGGTGTCGGAGAATGTCGCCGTGCCCTTGTCGGCAGCCACAACGAAATAGGGATCGTCGCCGTCATGGATCACCACATTATCGGGATGGACAATCCGGTCGTTCACAATGTTGTCGGTAATCGACAGCAAGGTCCGGATGAAGATTTTATAGGCCTCTGTGCCTTCGGCAAACCATGCATCGCGGTCGACGCGCATGTCGGGCAGTCGCTTGGGGTAGAAGCCGCCTTTTGCGCCGGTCGGCACGATAACCGCGTTTTTAACGCGCTGCGCCTTCATCAGGCCCAAAACCTCAGTGCGGAAGTCATCACGCCTGTCGGACCAGCGCAAGCCACCGCGCGCCACCGGGCCAGCGCGCAAGTGAATGCCCTCCACGCGGGGCGAATAGACAAACACCTCACGCCAAGGCAAAGGCGCAGGCAGGCCGGGCACTTTTGCGCAATCCAGTTTGAACGCCAAGGCTTCGGCCGCCGCTGCGGAAAACGCATTAGTGCGCAATGTTGCCAGCACCACCGCCAAAAACCGCCGCAGGATTCGATCTTCGTCAATCGCCGAAACCGCCGCCAAATCAGCGTTGATTGATTTTTGATATTTTGCCGCTTCCTTGTCGCGGCTGCCGTTGGTTGCAGGATTATGCAAGGCATCAAACAGCGATATGATGGACCGCGTCACATTCGCGTTTTTGGCCAAGGCGGACACCACCGTTGGCATCCCATATGTTACACCTGTTTGGCGCAAATAGCGGTACCATGCGCGCAGCCAGATGACCGATTGCGGGGCAAGCCCAGCAATCGTAACGAGTTGGTTGAACACGTCATTTTCAAATATACCGTCCAACACTTGGCTCAGCGCACCTTCAAGAACCTGCGGCTTTTCGACGACGGTTGAAACATCACCGCCACGCAAGGCAAGACGGAAATCATGGATATAATGACCATCGCCCAATGCGGTTGGCGATTCCTCCAAAACATCAAAACCGAAATTCTCCAGCGCGGGCACGACATCGCTCAAGGGCAAAGCACCGCCATTGCTGTAAATTTTTAGGCGTAGCTTGCCATCTTCCACGAACAGCCGGGTGATCTTGCTGTGGTCGCGTTCCATGGCGAGCAAGCCCATCATGTCCCGCGCAGCTTCGTCGGTCGAATAGGTGCTGCGATAATTGGCCGGGAACCCGGCACCATAGCGCACAAGCATGGCGGCTGCGCGCTTTTCATCGGTCAAATGGGCCAATGCCGCCTCAACCGCTGGCTCCCACCCACGCACCATCAGCTCAAGTTTTGCATCCAGGCTGGCTTCGTCCACTGTCTGTCCACGGTCCGGCAAATCGAGCGTATAGCGCAGCAAAGCTACGCCGCCGTCTTCCAAACCGATGGTCCAGCCTAATAAAGACCCACCTGTGGCATCCATCAGCATCGTCTGAATCTGCTTACGGATGCCCGTGGATACGTCATCGCGTGGCAACCATACAAAGATATACAAATGACGTCCAAGTGGCGACCGCAGCGCAATCAGCTTGGGACGCGGTCGGTCAGTCAGCGACATGGCGGTCAGCGTCACGCGTTCCAGATCATCCAGCTTGAGCGCAACCAAAAGGTCGTGCGGCAGCGCCGTTAGCGCATGGGCCATCGCCTTTCCAGCATGGCCCGAAGGGTCAAAGCCATAACGCGTCATCAGCGACGTCAGATGCGTTCTGAGCACCGGTATGGTTTCCGGAGCAGTTGCAAGCGCCGCGCTGGTCCAAAGCCCTGCTGCCACGGCTAAGCCTGTTATCCGATCTCCCGTTTTCACCGGAATAACGATCAAGTCCAATTGAACACTGCGGTGGACATTAGACACTCGGTTGGATTTAAGCACCAAGGGCGCGATGCCCCCGGCTTCAAACCAGTTGATAGCTAGGCTGACGCTATCTTCCGCAAGCACGGGCGCGTCGCTCACACGCGACAAGCCAAGGCGGTTGGAGCGCGTGCCGTCGCTGCTGATCCGTTCATGCGCCAATATGGTCATGTTATCATCATGGAACCACCGGATAAGGGCGGTGCCTTCGCTATCCGGCAGGGTGTCGGCGTCGGCGGACAAGGCCGCGAGCATGTCGCGCCAATCGGTCACCGCACCGCGAACGTCGGCGAGAACAGCCGCCAAATGCGCTTCAAGCTGACGGCGTTCCTTGGCATCGACGCGCACTGTTTCGAGGTAAATGAAGGATTCGCGTGGATGCCCATCGAGGCGTTTCCGGCTGATTGATGAAAGTGTATTGGCTTCATCACGGGTAACGCTCAACACCGGATGAATGATGCGATTCACAGCTATGCCATAAGCGGCGACGGCTGCAGACACCGAATCCACCAAAAAGGGCATATCGTCATTATTCAGCGATATACGCATCATCAAACGGCCATGCGCATCGGTAAAGCTATCCAATGCAATGGCCGCGCTGCCCGCCTTGCGATGAAGGCCGGTTTCGATTGTAAAACGCGCGGCATCCTCCGCCGCTTTGGCGTCAAAACCTTCATTCTCGCCCGGCAAAGCCGTTTCGGCAAAGGCGCTAACCATATCCTTCAAAAGGATTTTGTCGATTTTTCCAGCATTTTTAGCAATTTTGGCGGCCGCCATGAATTGATCTCCTGAGCCCGCAAGCATCTGGTTAAGTGTCATGTTCAACAACAGATTTCGTTGTTATTTTATTACAATAGTTATGACGCGCTTCTCAAGCATAAACAAGCCGCGTCTGTAGGGTCAGGACCACTTAAATCCACCTTCGCGGTTTGAGGCCATACTGTTCA
>JAEMTM010000154.1:0-2356 GCA_016462305.1 Sphingomonadaceae bacterium
CGCTTGCCGCCTTTTAACATCTGCCGAACGCGGCCCTGAACGGGCAAGCGGTCGAAGGGTGTGTTGCCTGCCAACGCAGCCATGCGGTCACCATCGACCTGCCACGGCGCATCGGGGTCGATCAAGATCAAATCGGCCTCTTGTCCTTCAACAATTTGGCCTGCGTTTAATCCTAATATCTTTGCCGGGTTCGACGCGAGCAATTCAAACATGCGGCCGGTTGAGATCACATTATCGCGCACGAGGTTGAGCGCCAGCGCCAGCAATGTTTCTGCCCCCGCCATGCCAGGCGCGCTTTCGGAAAAAGGCAGGCGCTTGTCCTCTGGCCCGCGCGGGTCGTGGCCCGATGCGATGACGTCAATCGTGCCATCGGCAATTGCGGCGATGCACGCCAGCCGGTCGCTTTCGGACCGCAACGGCGGTGAAAGCCGGGCAAAGGTGCGGAAATCCGAAATGGCGTTGTCCGACAGGAACAGATGCGCTGGCGTGATTCCGCAGGTAACGCGCAGGCCCTTCGCCTTTGCCGTACGGATCAGGTCAAGGCCGCGTGCGGTGGTGACTTGCCGGAAATGCACATGCGCGCCGCTTTCTTCCGCCAACATGATGTCGCGGGCGATGGCGAGTGTTTCGGCAACGCTTGGCGCGCTTGCAAGGCCAAGCAAAGTGGCGGTTTCACCCGCCGTTGCTACGGCATGGCCGACGACCCCTGAATCCTCATTATGCACGATGACGGGAAGGTCGAGCGCAGCGCAATAATGCATGATGCGGAGCATGACGCCGCTGTCGGATATCCATTTGCGGCCAGTCGCCACACCCACAGCGCCAGCCTCTTTCATCAGCGCAATTTCCGCCATATGAAGCCCATCAAGGCCTTGAGTTGCGGCGGCAAGGGGGTGAACCCACAAATCGGGTTTACCCTTCAACGCGGCAAAGCGGACGGTCGCTGGATCGTCATGCACAGGCGACTGATCGGGCATCAATGCCGCGCGGGTTATCCCGCCAAATCTGAATGCTGGCTTGTCGGTTTTGAAAACACCCAAATCAATTATGCCCGGCGCAACGATCAACCCGCTGGCGTCGATAACTTCGGCAATCGGGGCGGCCTTGCCAACCGAGGCAATTTTGCCGTTCTCGATATGCAGATGCAACGGCTCTGCCTTATCCGCGCCGGGCAGGATGATATGGCCTTGAATGATGTTCACCCCGGTCATACCCACCCCTCCTGACCACGCGCCTTGCGGGTCAATATGTCGAGGCAAGCCATCCGCACCGCAACGCCCATTTCGACCTGCTCAGTAATGGCCGAGCGGTCGACATGGTCCGCGACGCTGCTGGCAATTTCAACGCCCCGGTTCATGGGGCCGGGGTGCATGACAAGCGCGTCGGGCTTGGCCAAGGCCAACCGCCGTTCGTCGAGGCCATATAAATGGAAATATTCACGCGGCGACGGGATGAAATCGCCCTGCATCCGTTCGCTTTGCAGACGCAGCATCATAATGACATCGGCCCCGTTCAATGCGGCATCGAAATTGCTAAAGGGAACGGCGCCAAAGCCCTCAATCCCGCTTGGCATGAGGGCAGGGGGGGCAACCACGCGCACGTCCGCGCCCAGCGATTTCAGGCAAAACAGATTGGATCGTGCAACACGGCTGTGCAGGACATCGCCGCAAATGACGACGGTTTGACCTTCGACCTTGCCCTTGCGGCGCATGATGGTCAGCGCGTCGAGCAAGGCTTGAGTCGGGTGTTCGTGGCTGCCGTCACCGGCGTTCAGCACGGGACAATCGACTTTGCTGGAGATGAGCTGCACGGCACCTGAACTGCCATGGCGAATCACAATGGCGTCCGCGCGCATGGCGTTAAGCGTCATTGCCGTGTCGATGAGCGTTTCGCCCTTTTTCACGCTCGACTGCGCCGCGTGCATATTCACGACGTCCGCGCCGAGCCGCTTTCCGGCGATTTCGAACGATAACAAGGTGCGCGTTGAATTTTCAAAAAAGGCGTTGATGATGGTTAGGCCGGAAAGCCTGTCCGCATGTTTTGCAGCGCCAGAGCGGTTTAGCGCAACCCATTGCTCCGCCTCTTTAAGGATGTAGAGAATTTCCCACGTCTGAAGTCCGGCGATACCAAGCAAATGCTTGTGCGGAAAGGCATCCGACCCGCTTGGAAAGCTGTCGGCGGCGAAGGGTGTTGTCCATGTCATTAAAGATATGCCCTTAATGGGAATTTGGGTGAGACTCAAATGATTTGTCGGCGTCTTCGCGACCAAATTCTATTTCACCCGTCATCCTGAACTTGTTTCAGGATGAAGCACGACAGTTGCCTGTTATGCTGAAACAAGTTCAGCATGACGAAA
>JAEMTM010000154.1:2456-4108 GCA_016462305.1 Sphingomonadaceae bacterium
CGACAGTTGCCTGTTATGCTGAAACAAGTTCAGCATGACGAAAGTGGGGCGGTAGTTGCATTGTCATGCTGGAGCCGGAGGCACCCATAAGCCCGCCAACCAAGTTCACCCACGCGTCAGCGCATCAATCGCGCCTTGCAGGATGAATGCTGCTGCGCCGCTGTCGATTTTTTCTGCGCGTTTGGCGCGGCTCATGTCGGCGGCGATCATGTCGCGTTCGACGGCTTGGGTCGACCAACGTTCGTCACGCAGCAAAATCGGCAGGCCCAGATCTTCGACATTTTTCGCAAAGGCGCGGCTGGACTGGCTTCGCGGGCTTTCGCTGCCATCCATATTCAACGGCAGGCCAATCACAATGCCGCGCGTTGGCCGCGTCGCGATAGCGGCCTTTAGTTCGAATTTATCCTTGGTAAACTTGGCGCGTTTGATGAGGTCAGCGGGCGAGGCGAAGGTCCAGCCGGCATCACAAAATGCCGTGCCAATGGTTTTGCTGCCGACATCAAGCCCGATTAACACGCCGCCGCCGGGCAGTTGATCGCGGAATCGGGCAACCGATTCAAAAATCATTTCTGCAGATATTTCTGCAAGCGCCATGTCGCATCCGCCCGCACATTGGCCCAGAATAAAGGGAAATCATATACATGGTAATTGTTGCCGGGCAGGACATAGGGGCCAATCTCTGGCGGATCGCCAATCAGCAGAAACCCCTTGCCATCGCATCGTGCCGGCACCGCACCCACAATGATTTCGCCGGTTTTTAACGTATCATCGGGCTTTAACGTGCCCAAATTCGCCTCCATCAACGCTACAGGCTCCGCGCCGCCATTTAACGGGTTGGTGCATAGCATGGGCGTGTCCTTGCGCGGGTTGCCGTCAAATCCGGTTGTGGCGTTATAGACTTTGACGATCCGGTCATATTCGGCAGGTTCGGCAAAACTTTGCCACGCCATGATGCAGCCGGTGTCATCGGGACCAGCGCAAGCAGGAAAGCCCATTTGTGGCAGATCAGCGGTTATCGATATCGGCCATCCAACGGCATAGACCGCGACAATGCGTTTCGCGATTGGCTTGCCCGCCACGCGGTCCTTGAGCAAATTTGTGAGGTGCAGTGCGCCTTGGCTATGCCCGGCCAATATGATGGGGCGGTCTTTTTGGACCTTTGCCGCAAATTCATCAAAGGCCAAGAGCACATCTTGATAAGCGGCATCCAGCGCTTGCTGACCCTCTGGCTTGGTGGTCAGAAACGCGCCAATCGCCGCCTGACGGTAACGCGGTGCCCACATCTCGCCTACACTGGCGAGCGGCGAAGCAAGGCCACGCAGGAACATGCGCGCGCGGTCCTGTGATTCTGCGTCATTTAAGGGCGCGTTCCAATAATCCCTGCCGATATAGGATGTGGGATGCACAAAAAATATCGCGGCAGAACCGGGCATTTCGGGCTTCGCCGCGCCGGTCGGTAACCAGTTCGCAGGATTGCCTGTTTTGCCGGGACGCGCAAACCACATGTCGTTGCCCGCATATTTGCTGAGTTCAAAGGCCGGCTGCTGTTCAAACTTGCCCGTCGGGACAAAGGCAAGCTCGGTCAGCTCGCTTTCATAGATACGAATGACAAAGCCACCCGCAATGACGAGGACGATAAGCGCTGCGACGAT
>JAEMTM010000155.1 GCA_016462305.1 Sphingomonadaceae bacterium
CATCAGCCGCGACGCAGCCATGACGATGGTATGATTTTTCCGCTTCTAACCTGTTCGAAAGCATGCTTGAGTGAACTTATGGAAACTGAACCGCGCAACCACCCGATCAGCGGCGAACCGCTTCCCATCGCTACGCCTGCCGCCACGATGGTCATTTTTCGGCAGAACCCCGATGGCGGTGCGCCGTTATTGTTGATGGTCGAGCGTATCAAGGCCATGGCCTTTGCCGGCGGCGCTGCGGTGTTTCCCGGTGGCAAGGTTGACCCTGCCGATTTCGATTATGCGCAGATGTTGGGTTCGCCTTTGCCGATGGGTGAGGCCGCTGCACGGCTTGCGGCGATTCGCGAAACGATTGAGGAGGCCGGGCTTGCGTTGGGGCTGTCTGGCGTTTCGGATGCCGCCAATTGCGTTGCGGCGCGTGCAGCGTTGCATGATGGGCAAAGCCTTCAGGCCGTCTGCAACCGTTTTGGCTGGGCGCCGGATTTTGAACAGCTTGTTTTATGGTCACGCTGGCGGCCGCCCGCCTTTGAAAATGCCAGCCGCGTTTTTGACACGCGTTTCTATCTGGTGGATGCGGGCAACACGACGCCGCTCGCGACTGTTGACCAAACCGAGAACCGGATGCTGTTTTGGGCAACGGCGGCAGAGATTTTGGAAAAAGCAGACCAAGGCCAGGTGAAGATCATCTTCCCGACGCGGCGCAATTTGGAACGGCTGGCGATGTTCGGTGACTTTGATGCCGCTGCCGCCCATGCGGCGGAACATCCTGTGTCGACGGTGCTGACTTATATCGACAAGCGCGCGGACGGAAGCTGGCTATGCATTCCCGACGGCCATGGTTATCCTGTGCTTGAGGAGTCGCTCGGCAGCGCGTTGCGGGGGTGAGCGTCCCTTTCGCCTGCGGGAGGAAAGTTACGTCAGTGGGTTATCATTCCTCAGGCGCGATCGTCACGATCAAGCCATTGAGCGCATCGCTGACGGGAATCTGGCATGACAGGCGCGAGGTTTCGTTGCGGTGATCGGTGCTTTCGAGCAAGTCGTCTTCGTCCGCACTCATTTTTGGCAGGCGGTCGGCAAAGGAAGGGTCGATATACACATGGCACGTCGCGCAGGAGCAGCAGCCGCCGCACAAAGCGAGCAATTCGTCAAAAGCCTTATCGCGGATCACTTCCATGAGCGATAGGCCATTTTCGGCTTCGACTTCGCGACCTTCGCCGTTACGTGAAATTACCGTGACTTTGGTCATAAACTGCTCCTCATATTCTGAATGTTGACGAACTGATAGGTTGCACCTGCGGACATGTGAAGCCCTAATTTAATGGGGATAAGTCAGGCGCTGCCCTTGGCCAGCGCCGCGCCAGTGCCTATGTCCGCAGCCAACAGAATCAGAAAGACCATATATGACCGAAAATCGCCACGCCCCTGTTATCATCATTGGTTCCGGCCCCGCTGGATATACCGCCGCCGTTTACGCCGCGCGCGCGAACCTGACGCCGATGATGATCACGGGCGTTGAAGTTGGCGGGCAATTGATGACAACGACGGAGGTCGATAACTGGCCCGGCGATGATGCGGGCGTCATGGGCCCTGAATTGATGGAACGGATGCGCAAACATGCCGAGCGTTTTGGCACGCGCATTGAAAATGACTATATTGAGAAGGTCGATTTTTCGAAGCGGCCATTTGTGCTGACGGGTGGGGCAGGTGACTATACCGCCGACTCGGTCATCATCGCGACAGGTGCAAGCGCGCAATATCTTGGCCTGCCAAGCGAAACCGCGTTCATGGGCAAAGGCGTGTCAGCTTGCGCCACCTGTGACGGGTTCTTTTACCGCAATAAGCCAGTTGCCGTGATCGGTGGCGGAAATACTGCTGTAGAAGAGGCGTTATACCTCGCCAATATCGCAAGTCATGTGACCTTGGTCCACCGCCGCGATAAATTAAAGGCCGAGAAAATCCTGCAAGATCGCCTCTTTGCGCGTGCGGCAGAGGGCAAGGTCACCATCAAGTGGAACCACAGGCTGGATGAAGTCTTGGGCGACGCGATGGGCGTCACAGGGATGCGTATCGCCGCGACCGACGGCGACGGCACCGAAGATATTGAACTGCACGGCGTGTTCATCGCCATCGGCCACAAGCCAAATACCGGCATCTTCGAAGGCCATCTTGATATGGCTGGCGGCTATATCACAGTGCGCGGCGGGTTTGAAGGGCAAGCAACCGAAACCAGCGTCCCCGGCGTCTTTGCCTGCGGTGATGTGATGGACCATATCTACCGTCAGGCCTGCACCAGCGCGGGCACCGGATGTATGGCGGCGCTGGATGCGGAAAGGTTCATCGACGCGGTGGCTTAGGGTCAGTGCCCTGCTTTCTTCTCCTGCCGGAATTTATGGAGCAGCGGCTCGGTATAGCCATTGGGTTGCATGACGCCTTCGAAAATCAGGGCGCGGGCGGCCTTTAACGCAAGGCTGCCGGGCACCAGCTTTTCATAGTGCGGGTCGCCCGCATTTTGGGCGTCAACCTTGGTTGCCATCTTGGTCAGCGCGGCATCGACCTGCGCCTCGGTGGCAATGCCGTGGAGTAGCCAGTTGGCGATATGCTGCGACGAAATGCGCAAAGTAGCACGGTCCTCCATCAGGCCTATGTCGTGGATGTCGGGCACCTTGGAACAGCCGACGCCTTGGTCAATCCAGCGCACGACATAGCCCAATATACCTTGCGCGTTGTTTTCCAGCTCTTGAGCCACATCCTCGTCCGACCAGTTATGACCAACGGGGGCGACGGGAATGGTCAGCAATGGGTCCAGCCCCGGCGTAGCTTCCTTGGTAAGTTCCGCTTGGCGGGCGAACACGTCGAACTGATGATAATGCATTGCGTGCAACGTTGCTGCGGTGGGTGACGGCACCCATGCGGTGTTCGCGCCAGCCTTGGGATGGCCAATTTTCTGAACCATCATGTCGGCCATCCTATCGGGCGCGGCCCACATGCCCTTGCCAATCTGCGCCTTGCCACTCAGGCCGCAGGCAAGGCCGATTTGGACATTGCGCGCTTCATAGGCTTGAATCCACGACGCGGCTTTCATCTCGGCTTTACGGATCATCGGGCCAGCGTGCATGGCCGTGTGCATTTCGTCGCCGGTGCGATCCAGAAAGCCAGTGTTGATGAACACAATACGGTCGCGGACCGCGTGAATGCAGGCGGCAAGGTTTGCGCTGGTACGGCGTTCTTCGTCCATGACGCCGACCTTGATCCTATGGCGTGCAAGGCCAAGCACATCTTCGACCGCGTCAAACAGGTCATTGGTGAATGCGGCCTCTTCGGGGCCGTGCATTTTTGGCTTCACGATGTAGATTGAACCCGCGCGGCTGTTGCGGTGGGTGCCAAGCCCCTTAAGATCGTGCAGCGCGCACAGCGATGTGAACACAGCGTCGAGTATTCCCTCGGGCGCTTCGCTGCCGTCCGCGAGCAAGACCGCCGGATTGGTCATCAAATGCCCGACATTGCGGACGAACATCAGGCTGCGTCCCGGCAAAGTCAGTCGGTCATAAACGCGGTCTGGTTCAAGCGCACGGGTGACGGTTTTGCCGCCCTTGTCAAAGCTGGCGACGAGATCGCCGCGCATCAGGCCAAGCCAGTTGGTATAAGCCGCGACCTTATCATCGGCATCGACAGCCGCGACCGAGTCTTCCAAATCGATGATCGTCGTCAGTGCGGATTCAAGGATGACATCGGCAATGTGCAATGCATCGGTCGCGCCCACAGGATGCTGCGGATTGACCAAGACCTCAATATGCAGGCCATGATGTTGGAACAGATAGCGTGCGGCGTCACCTGTTTGCGTCTTCGCCACAAAATAGGGATTGTCGCCGCCCGCTAAAGCCGCCTGCCAACCCGGAATGGCGTCATCGAGAAAATGGCGCGCATAAGCAACGACCGCGTCGCCTCGGTCGGTGTCATAGCCACCGGGCCGTGCGGCGGGTGCCGGCAGGACGTCGGTACCGTAAAGCGCATCATATAGGCTGCCCCAGCGCGCATTGGCGGCGTTGAGGACGAAGCGATCATTAAGGCTTGGCACCACAAGCTGCGGCCCAGCCATCGTTGCGATTTC
>JAEMTM010000156.1 GCA_016462305.1 Sphingomonadaceae bacterium
TGCTAACATGCCGGAACAACCCATAAAAAAGGCGGAGCTGCGCACTCCGCCTTTTATTTTCACATTTTCAAAAAACTGCGATGTTGCAAAGTTCCGCTTTACTCCGCCGTTGGCAGATTGACCGTATCGCCCGGATACAAAAGCGTAGGGTCAGCCAATTGCGGATTTGCATCAATCATAGCTTCAACGGAAATACCCCTTCTTATTGCTATTCCGGAAAGGCTGTCACCTTCGACAACAATCATCTGCTCCGGCGCTTTGGCAGTGCTTGACGGCGCCTTTGTGGCGACCTCAGCTGCTGGTGCGGGTGCAGCGGCTGGAGCTTCGACTGCGGCTGGAGCTTCGACTGCGGCCGGAGCTACGACTGCGGCTGGAGCAGCTTTCGGCGACGTGGTAGCACTACCCGAACCGAGCGACAGCGCGGCTGCGGCGAGTCCTGCGATTGCCCCGATGACAGCCAAAGCAAGCGCAAGCCGTCCAAATACCGGGAAAACCCCATGTTGGGCAACCGACAGATCCTGACGCAGCGAGTCGATTTGATCGACAAACTGGCCACCCTTATCGTCGATAGCGGACGCCAGACGTCCTCCAGCGTCCGACACTAATTTCAACTGGTCTGCATTGCGTTCGGCCTGCGCACCTACAGTATTTAAGGTGTCCGCAAGCTGGTGATTAATATGGGTCGCCACATTGGACAGTTGATCAAACCGCTTTGAGAAACTCCGTTCCCATTGAACAAACAAATCGCGCATCGCCTGATGTTCTTCACGAATGATTGTATGCAATATCGCCGATTGCTGTGGCGAGAACGCAGTGTTTAGATCCGTACCATCGGCTTGCACACCAACGACGGGGGTGCCTACAACCAAAGCACCACCTGCTGGGTAAAGCTCTTCATTGATGAATTCACGCACATCGCGGAACAGGCGTTCCCCGGCTGATTTCACGCTGCTGACGGTGAGACCAATGACGAGCGAACCCAACAGACCATAAAGCGAGGCCACGAATGCGGTACCCATGCCCTGCATCGGGCCTTGCAGTTTCACAATCATGGTCGAGAACATCGCGCCGGAATCGCTGCCAGAGCCGCCGCCGAGCGCAGCAAACACGCCGGACAATTCGTCCAGCGTTTGCAGCAGACCGATAAACGTCCCGACGAGTCCAAGGCCGACCAAGCTGCCCGAAAGCAAATTGGGCATGGAGAGACGGCCGAGCATTTGCGCTTCCACGCCGCTCATTTCATCTTCCATAGCGGGTTGACGGATGGCGAGCGGCATACCGCGCGTTTGCATATAAACACGGTAGAAATAGGCCATGCTGCCCGTCCGGGGTAATGCTGCGATCATCCGGTCCTGATCTTCGAGGGACGCGGACCTCAAGACATCAAACCAAGTTTGTTCCTTAAGAAAATCGTGCAACACAATGCCCAGCATAATTGCGGCAGCACCGGCTACGGCAAAAATGATGTAGACGATTTCCGGGTGCGGGGTGGACGCGATGGATGTGACGACTGCGTCTTGAAATGCCGTTGCGCCGGCGATGACGACAAAGGCCAGAATCCAGAATGCCTGAACCCAGCGCAGCGCCGTTTTGCCGCCTGTGCCAATCATACTGCGGCTGCCAGACGTTTCCTCTATCGGTAATATTGAAGTATATGTTTCTGCCATGATCTTTTTCCTTACCTTATCCTGACGTTTCGTTTTGCCCCAACAATTTTTCAGGGCTCTGTGACTATAAACAGACGCAATCCACCCGATGCGGTGCCTGCGCCTTCGTAAACCCTGACCTCCATCGCGGATGCCGGAACACCAGCGGTGATGAGTTGATTGCGCAGCGTCGTTAGCGCGAGATAAGCACTGCGCCGCATATTGGGGTCCGCGCGCGGGATCGACGTCCACAGCTTCACTTTTCCGCTGTTCGGACGGACATTCTCTTTCAGCGCCGCCGCGACAGAGGCGCGGTTAAATGCACCCACGGGGTCCGTACCAGATTCCGCATCCAGCGTCAGGATGACCTGACCCGAAGATGTCGCCCGGCGCGTCACGGTGACGGGCGGTCCCGCCTTGCGGGCAAATGCATCGGCCACGACGATATCGGTCGCATCCGGCCCGGACTGTCTGCCCGGCCGCAATGCCTGACCCGCTCCCACAGCATTGGCGGGTGCCGCCCCGCTGCCCGAAAGCGCGCTTTGGTTCGGAGACGCAACGCCGGTTTCTACGCGGCCATTATTGTCACCGAAACGCGTGGGGCCAAGAGGGCCAGACACAACAGGCGCGGAGGGCACACGGATATTCGCGGGCTCGCCGACATCATCCGGATCGCGCAAAAGCGGTGTGGGCGGCGCGTCTTGCGTAGGCCAGCCAAGCGTCGCATCCGACGGCGATAGTGCGACGACTTCGGTTTCGGTGTCGGTGTCGCCGTTCGCCCCCTTTTTCGATTTATTGCTAAAAACGGCAAGCGTGATGCCGAACAACGCAACCATGAACAGCAGGTTCAAAACCACGTTGACCATCGCATCGACATAGCCTGGCCAGAAATTGGCGGCTCCGCCAACACCTTTCTTCCCGCGCTTCATGGTTGGTCACCCGTTGAAATTGATGCGCCGGGATTTCTGGCAACAATTGGCTCTATCAAAACCGCCCCACCCCCTGCGTCTGTGGTCGATGTGCCTGTGTTTTCCATCCGCATCTCAATTGCGGTACTCGGCACGCCCAAATTCATAAGCACCGCGCGGACCCCCATGATCCGCACATAGGTTGCGCGGCTTTGGCGCGGGTCAGATAAGTCACCCGCCGACACAAGAAGCCAGCGCCGCACACCCAAAGCCCCGCGTTCGGCTATGGCATCGCCGATGATGCTCGCGGTAGAGGGGGGCGTCACGGTCGCATCCCCTTCAAAAGAAACGCGGATCGGGCGTAAAGCCTCATCGGGAACGGGCACCATTATGGGCACCGCCATCCGTTCCGGAATGGGAACGGGCGCCAAAGCCGGCAAAACCGGGGCAACATCCAATGGTCCACCCGGCCCGATCGGGCGGGCGCTGCCTTCCGGCCCGCCGGACGACACGCTGCTCATCGCAAAGATGGCGATGCCAAGCGCCATCGACATGATGAGCATGCCTTGCACCAGCCCGGCCGTAGCGGCGACATAGCCGGGCCAAAACCCGGGATCTTCATCATCATGACTACCTGCCATAACATTCCCTTCACTTCGCCTGTTAGTCCCGTCAACGGCACCGCAAGGCTTTGATTAAAACAGAGCCTTTAGCCTGCCCGAAAACTTGGAGCAAGCTAACGACCTTAAACCCCAAGGACCGCTTGGTCCGTCCACGACACTACCGAGGCAAAGCTGCTTTCAGGCGGCGAAACAAGGCCCGCTTGGTCCGATTGGTCCGTCCATGGAATTGCCGGGGCAAAGTTGTTTAGAGACATCGAAACACCGGTTTCAACCACCACGCCATTCTGCACCCACAGCCCGGCCGAATCCACCGTCGCAGTCCCGCCCGTTTCGCCATTGATGAGCTGTTCAATCGTCCCATTGGCAAAGCCCGTGCCCGTCAGCACGGCCGTGTTACCGTCGGTCGTAAAGTCGCCAAGAGTGCCATAATCAATAGACATGCCCATAATAACAGGCGTCAAATCAATTTCCACCGATCGTAATGCCTGGCCACTCGTGTTTCCGGCAGTGTCGGTTTGTGTGGCGGTAATGGTGCTGGTCCCGCCCGTTGGAAGTTCCGCGTTGGAATAAATCGTGCTCCAATTGCCATTGCTATCCGCCGTTAGTGTCCGCTCGGTCGTCGAGCCCCAGTTCAGTTTCACCGTTGCATTGGCCTCTGCCGTGCCAGAAATAGTGATGCCGGAGGCCGCCTCTGTCGCATTGACCTTGTTATCGCCACTCACCACGCTGATGACGGGTGTGATGGGCGCGGTCGTATCGACCGTTACGGCCAGTGCAGCAGACCCCGCACTCACATTGCCCGCTACGTCTATTGCCTTGGCAGTGATCGAGCGCGCGCCAGCGGCAAGCGTCACATCAAGACTGAATGC
>JAEMTM010000157.1 GCA_016462305.1 Sphingomonadaceae bacterium
TGCCGCTGCATATTTCAAATTGCTGATACGTGTTTTTTTCACGGTATAGCCCCTTATAAAAAGCCAAAAATGGCCGGTTTCCCGGAATCCAGTGGCGGTTCAACTCCCCAGCTTTTATATCATCTCTGCGCGCAATTTGAACACGCTCAGCGCAATGGAATCCCTCCGGGTTGTTAATGCTTTGACGGAAATCGGGCATTTACGCAACAATTTGGGTGGTGATGTCAATATTATTGCAATGGTGTGTCATTCACGCAACAGTGCTTTATTGCGCGGTCATTTGCATTGGCCGGCGCTGCGTCGCAGTCACAAAAATCGTTCATGACAGCGACAGCGTGCTTCGTTAAGGAGGCCTCATCCGGTTTTCAGAGGCACTTCTTCAATGTCCGTACGCTCCTTATTTTCGAAGCTCAGTTTGCTCTTGGTCGGCATTTTTGCCTTTGCTGTGTCGCCCGCCTTTGCGCAGACGGCTGCACCGCCGCCCGCCGCGCCAGACCTTGAAAACATGCTGGTCTTAGATCTTTCCACTGGCGGCCGTGTCACGATTCAAATGTATCCAACCGATGCCCCTGCCCATGTCGAGCGTATCAAGACGCTGACGCGGAAGGGCTTTTACAATGGTCTCGTCTTTCACCGCGTGATCGATGGATTCATGGCGCAGACGGGTGACCCAAAGGGCACGGGCGAAGGCGGATCGGAGCTTCCCGACCTGAAGGCCGAGTTTAACAGAATTCCGCATTTGCGCGGCACGGTGTCGATGGCGCGGACGAACGCGCCTGATACCGCGAACAGCCAATTCTTCATCTGCTTTCAACCGCGCTTTAACCTGGATAACAAATATACTGCCTTTGGCCGCGTTACATCAGGCATGCAGTTTGTCGACGCCATTGCGCGCGGCGAACCGCCGCTGAAACCAAGCAAGGTGCTGCAAGCGTCTATCGCCGCCGACAATGTGCCGCCCCCTGCATTTACGGCGGCACCAGCGCAAGCCCCCATCACTGTTGACCAGTTGAACGCTGAATAAGCGCGAAAACTTCACTTATGCGCGTCGATCTGTTTGATTTCGAGCTTCCGCCCGAACGGATTGCGCTGCGTCCCGTCTCGCCGCGGGATTCTGCGCGTATGTTATGCGTGGACGGTGCCGCTGCACTGGCGGACCGCACGGTGCGCGACCTGCCGGCGATGTTACGCAAGGGCGATTGCCTGATCTTCAATGACACACGGGTCATTCCGGCGCAGCTAGAGGGGAGGCGCGGCAATGCCTCCATCGGCGCGACCTTGCACAAACGGATCGACCTGCGCCGGTGGCAGGCGTTTATCCGCAATGCCAAACGCTTACACCCCGGCGATGTGATCGATTTTGGCGAAGGCGTCATGGCCATATCCGAAGAACGCCATGACGACGGCAGCTTCACTTTGTTTTTCGAAGGGGATGAGCCGGTCGAAATCCTGCTGCAACGCGCTGGAACCATGCCCCTGCCGCCCTATATCGCGGGCAAGCGGGCAACCGACGCACGCGATGCGCAGGATTATCAGACGATGTTCGCGCAAAAGGATGGCGCGGTGGCGGCACCAACCGCGTCGCTGCACTTCACGCCCGAATTGATGAACGCGTTGCACGCGGCGGGCATCGAAACGGCGACCCTGACCTTGCATGTCGGTGCGGGCACATTCCTACCCGTGAAGGCCGATGACACCACCAAGCACCATATGCACAGCGAATGGGGCAGCATCAATGCAGACACGGCACATCGGCTCAATAGCATCCGCGCAAATGGCGGGCGGTTGATTGCGGTTGGCACAACGTCGCTACGCCTTGTTGAAAGCGCAGCGGACGAAAATGGCGTGGTTCATCCGTTTGAAGGCGACACCGATATTTTCATCACGCCCGGTTATCGGTTCAAGGCGATTGGCGGCCTGATGACCAATTTCCATCTGCCCAAATCGACTTTGTTCATGCTGGTCAGCGCATTAATGGGGCGCGAGACCATGCAGGCGGCTTATGCGCATGCCATCGCCAACGCATATCGTTTCTACAGCTATGGCGACAGCAGCTTGCTTTTGCCCTGACCTGCCCTGACCCTAATGACCCTTCAATTCGTCACCTGTCAGGCGGACGATATGCAGGACATTGGTTGACCCCGGCGTTCCAAAAGGCACACCTGCCATGATGATGATCCGGCCACCTGCAACGCCCAAATGGTACCGCAACGCCATACGCTTGCCCTTGGCAACCATTTCTTCGAACGAGCCAATGTCCCGCGTGCGCACGGCAAAAGCGCCCCATAATAACCCTAAACGACGCGCGGTCGTCTGGCTTGCGGTTAGGACCAACAAAGGCACAGCAGGGCGCTCGCGTGAAATGCGGCGTGCGGTTGACCCTGATGATGTGAAGCAGACGATGGCGCTTGTTAGGACGGTGTCAACAATACGCCCGCTGGCCTCGGCCAAGGCGTCGGCGGTCGTGCCGTCTGCGGGGGTTTCGGTGAAATGGATGCGTTTGAAGAAATCCGGGTCGCCCTCGACCTGTTGCGCGATGCGGTCCATGATCGACACCGCCTCAATCGGCCAAGCCCCCGCTGCGGTTTCGGCAGACAGCATCACGGCGTCCGCGCCATCGTAAATCGCGGTGGCCACGTCCGACACCTCCGCCCGTGTGGGTGAGGGTGAAACGATCATCGATTCCAACATTTGCGTTGCCACCACGACGGGCTTGCCCATGCGCCGCGCGGTTGACACAATCTTCTTTTGCAGCGGCGGCACTTGTTCCGGCGGCAATTCCACACCCAAGTCGCCGCGTGCAACCATAACACCGTCGGCCAGCTCAAGGATTTCTTCCAACCGTCCAATCGCCGCAGGCTTTTCGATTTTGGCAAGCAAAGCCGCCTTGTTCCCGATCAGCTTCTTGCCTTCGGCCACATCCTCAGGCCGCTGAACGAACGACATCGCGATCCAGTCAACGCCTTGCTCCAGCGCAAAGGCAAGGTCCGAACGATCCTTCTCGGTCAACGCAGCGATGGGCACGACAACGTCAGGGACATTCAACCCCTTGCGGTTCGATAGCGTCCCGCCCACTTCGACCTTAGTGTTGATATGTTCAGGGCCAATTTCGGTGACACGCAAGACCAGCTTGCCATCGTCGAGCAAAAGCCGTGCGCCAACCTCCAACGCGGCAAAAATTTCCGGATGCGGCAAATAGACGCGATGGGCGTCGCCCGGTGTCTTGTCGGTGTCGAGCCGGAAATTATGGCCCGTGTGCAATTCGACCTTATCATCGGCAAAGGTTCCGACCCGTAATTTCGGACCTTGCAGGTCAACCAATATCGTCGTTGGCCGATTATATGCTTTTTCCAGCACACGGATATTGGCAATCAACTGCGCCTTGTCGGCCTGATCACCATGGCTCATGTTGATGCGGAAAGCATCAGCGCCAGCGCGGAACAATTTTTCGATCATCTCGGGCGTATCGCTCGCGGGGCCCAAGGTTGCCAATATGCGGACCTTGCGCATGCGGGGTTTATGATATTGCATGAAATTGGCTCCGCGATATGGATTTTGAACGTCGCCCTCCCCATAACGAGGCAAGTCAGTAACGAAAAGGGCGCATGTTTATGCAACAGGACACATATATTTCAGACTCCGCCGCCGCCGCCGCATTTCGCCGCCTCATCGCGCATTTGCAGCACCGGCATGATGCGCAGAATATCGACCTCATGGGCCTTGCGGGCTTTTGCCGTAATTGCCTGGCCGATTGGGTGATGGAGGCAGACGGGCAGTTGACGAAGGATCAAGCCCGCGAAATCATCCACGGCATGCCCGCCGCAGAGTGGAAGGAAAAATATCAGACCGAAGCAACGCCCGAACAGTTAGAGCGCATGAAAGAAAGCGTAAAGAAGAATGCGGGGCATGCATAGCGAACCGAAAAGCAAGCGCCGCAAACGAGTTCAGGGTGACGCCGCAGAGTTCATGTTCTAAGCGGGTGCCATTCTGATTCGGGGCGTGATGCCCCATTCGACATATAGGGGAAATATCATGGCCGAGG
>JAEMTM010000033.1 GCA_016462305.1 Sphingomonadaceae bacterium
GGTGGCAATTTATATCGCCGTTCGCTAGCAGCAACGGCATATATTCTTTGGGAATCACCTATGCGTAAACTGCTCATACTTCTTGCTTTATCATCTGCACTTTCTGCTTGCGGCAGCTCGCAACTTGGCGGGGTGGGGAGTATGTCCGATATTAAGGTCGTTGACAGTGACGTACTGCCCGAACCGACCCGGGTTGATTTATTTGAACAAAACAGACCCTATCTCATTGGTCCCTTTGATAAATTAACAATTGATGTCTTCGGCATTGAAGAGTTGAGCAAGCAGGAAGTTCAAACCGATGCCGGTGGGCGGATATCTTTCCCGCTGGCGGGGATTATCGACGCCGCTGGAAAAACACCCGGTGAGCTGGAAGAGGAAATCGAAGGCCGGCTGCGGGGCCAATATGTCCGCGACCCGCAGGTTACCGTGAATCTGCAAGAAACGGTCAGCCAGGTTATCACCATCGATGGTCAGGTGCGTGAACCGGGATTATATCCTGTCATTGGCAAAATGACGCTGATGCGCGCGGTGGCGGTGGCAAAGGGCACTTCGGAATTTGCCAAGCTGAACGATGTCGTCATTTTCCGAACGGTAAATGGGCAAAAGATGGCGGCGCTTTATAACCTGAAATCCATCCGCCGTGGCGTTTACAATGACCCAGAAGTGTTCGCCAATGATGTTGTCGTTGTCGGTGATTCACAGGCGCGCAGATTGTTCAAGGATGCGCTGCAGGTCTTGCCTACTCTTTCAACGCCGCTGATCTATTTCTTGCAGAACAATTAATGCGCGAAGCAATAGCGTTCTGCATCTGGCCCGTCATATTTGCCAATCTGCCTTAAAAGGTTAATTGTGCCCGGAACGCATGCCTTCGCGTTTCACGATCAATTCCGCACGAGAGGCAACGCCAAGTTTTCGGTATACACTGTTGAGGTGGATTTTAACCGTGCCTTCGGTCAATGTGCATCGATCTGCTATTTGGCGGTTGCGTAATCCTAAGCACACAAGTTCAACAATCTCCATCTCTCTTTTGGTCAAAAGATCATCAGAACGAATGCTCCGGCTTGGTTTATCAACGGAATATTGCAATGCCGGCTCCGTAACGCCGCGCTCGAACCACTTGCCGCCGGCTAATATGGTGTTCATGCCATTAATAATGACTTCAGGGTCGCTATCTTTCAAAGCTATGCCTTTGACGCCAAGACGCATGGCCTCAATCGTCTGTTCAGGGTCAATGTGAACCGTCAGGAACATAGTTGGAATATGTGGATAGTGAAGGCGCATATGCCGCAAAACCCGAAGTCCACCACCGCCGTGCATCGTGACATCAAGCATCGCAAGATCTGGTTGCGCAGCATCCAACTTGGCAATCGCCTCATCTACAGTCAGCGCCGTATCAACCGTGAAGTCGCAGATGTCTTCTAAGTATTGGCTAAAGCCATGTAAGAAGAAAGGATGGTCGTCTACTACAAGAATGCTAGTCATTCTCTATCTGCTGCATGGGAATACGGATCGATAACAACGTTCCTTTCCCAAGCCCCTCCGCATATGCCTCACCGTTGACGAGTCTTAATCGTTCACGCAGCGAAGCTGATTCCAATGTTAATTCAGGCTTTTCATATACCTGAGGTCCTTCAAGCGGTTGGCTTAAATCAATAACCGCCATCATGAGCGCATCTTGCTTGAGCGATAGTGCAACTGTCAAGGATTTGCTTTTGGCGTGGCGGGCGGCATTAGTGATGACCTCACGTAACAAATGCTCGATATTGAACAACGATTCCTTATCGACAGCTATGGCGGGCTCTTCCGATTTTAATTTTACGTCAATGCCCCATTGCAGCGAAATGGTCCGGACGCAGATATGTATCTGGGACACCAGATTAACGGTATAATCTTCGGGATCGCTGGGTTCCAAAAAGCCGCGAAGACGCGCTTGTTCCAAGGTTACAATATCAACTGCTTTCCTAAGTTCCAATTCGATTGGATGTTGCGCCACATCCTTACGCTTCGTCAGTAGCAACAAACGCATACGCAACGCGGCAAATGTTTGTAAAACTCCGTCGTGCAGATCGCGGCGCGCAACATCGTGCGCATCTGCTATAAAATTCCGTTGAGCAGTCGCGACTTTCCCTAAATATTCACTCATTTCCGTTACATGGCGACCGACGAACGAAGCCTCTGCCATTAAAACGGCATCAATGTTGTTGTTGACAGCGCAGATAAATCCGCCCCGCATGTGGTCAATCTGTAGGGGTTGAACCAAGGCTGCTCTGATGTCGGCGCGACGGAGCACATGCGCAATGCGCTGCTCATTTTCATCAAAGGACCGATAACGCCCGGTATCGGGGCAGATGACGCGGTTAAGCTGCGTGTCAAAAAGATTGTAACCAATCGGTAAGTTGCGAAGAGCGTTCATCAGCTCTTCGCGCTCTTGCTCCTTCTGCAAAATCGGCAGGTTGCACTGATGATATTGGCCTGTTGCGTGCTGCGACGGTCCCTGCACCAGACAGGCAGCTTGTTGCGGCCCAAACAAGAATGCGGATGCATTTGTCCACGCCTGAAGGTCAAACTCAAACGATTTTTCAAGCGAGAGGGTGTGCAGAGACGAAAATTCAATGCTGAAAAGCTTCAAGCGATACTTTCGGCTGGCCGATATCATAACCATGCCCATCGCAAGGAGCACCGTCAGTTGGGATATGGCGTCCGATAGCTCCGACAGGGCAATTGTCGACGGTGGGGAAGTTCCGGAAAGTTGTACTGCAAGGGAACTGAGAAGAAACATAAACACCGCAAAAGCAATAGCAGCCAATAAATGCTTGCCTTTCAGCCCGATTGTCATCGCAATCGCACCAACGCACACAGCAAAGGCCATAACGGCGATTATCGCCATCGCCGTCCCCTGAAGCAGTATAATGGCACAGATGATCAAAATCGTGTCGCCGGCGACCTGCGCGCGGAGCGCAGTTGGTTGGTGCAGTTGGCGGCCAACAGCGAGCAGTGTCGTCGCCGCAGTCCATCCAAGAAAAGCATAAAAGTAAAATTGCAGTGCCTTGGTAAAAATTAGCTCAGCCGGAGATACCGATAAAGCCAAAAAAATGAAGCTGCATAACAATATTCGTGCAACTGGCCATGCCAATAAAATGACGGCAGTAGGTAATCGATTTAGACTTTGACTGGATATTTGCATTTTTTGAACTCGTAAAAACTACAATATTATAACTTTTAGTATAATACAAGAGTTATAATTTTGAATTATAATGGTTAAAGCTGTTTAACATTCTTGCCAATTTATTCCAGTTAGTGATTATTACCCAAATAACGAATCAATTTAACCATTCTAGGGTCGCCCACTGGAATGGCAAACCTGACGGTTCGCGTAATCGAGCCCGGGGGTTTGCACCGATTAGGATAAGGGCATCATGGCCACCGTTTATGGGTTGAGGACAGGCGTTTGCCTTTGTTCTGGCACAGGATTTTTCACAGGTTTCTGTGGGCCAAGCCGTTCGCCAATGGCCAAGCACGCAATGTGCCCAGCGGGCACGATAGCAACATTTTGCATAGGAACGAACGATGGACTTTAGGAACAGCGACATCGCCAATGGTTTGGATGTAACCAGCCTGATTGGTGCAGATGCCTCGGCTTCTTTGGAAGGCGCTGCATTGCTCACAATGGCACTTCAATCTGGAAACATCATGCCGTTGACGGCGGATGGTCAGCTTGTTTTGCCTGCGGGCGTTGGGCTTGATGACATCAAAGTTGTTGGGCGCGACCTGATTATCCAGATGCCAGATGGCACGCAGATGATTGTTCCCGATGGTGCGATTGCTGTGCCGCAGATCGTGGTGGACGGCGTTGCCATTCCGGCGCTTAACTTTGCGGCGCTATTGGCCGGACAAGAACCGCAGCCAGCGGCTGGGCCGCCGCAAAGCTCAGGCGGCAACTTTGCCGATAATGTGGGCGATATAGGCGATCCATTTGCATTAGGTGATTTATTACCGCCAACCCAGTTGGCATTCCCCTCACCCGAAGAGCGCGAAGTGGTTCCAGGGCTTGTTGATCGCGACCCGGATGTCATTATTCAGGACGGCGGTCCGGCAGGGCGTGATGTCATTGACAATGTCAACGAAACCGGATTGCCCGGAACGCGGGCGAACGGCAATGTCGAAAGCCCCGGCTCGGCTGCTGGCAATGGTTCAGATTCGACGACGGGCACAATTTTCGTCACCGCGCCAGACGGCGTCGCGTCCATTACAATCAATGGCGTCGTTGTCACCGGTGCCGCAGGACAGCAGATCACAACGCCGTTTGGCGTTATGACGCTGAACGCGCTTAGCGGTGATCAGATTGGCTACACTTATCGTCTTTTGGACAACACTTCAGGCGATACGACGGCCGATGTGTTTTTGGTAAGCCTTTCCGACTCAGATGGCGACGTTGCTACAGCGCGTTTGACCATCAATATTGCGGACGATGTCCCAACAGCGCGTAATGACATAGATAGCCTGACAAGTGGTACATTCGGACCAGAGCTTGGCAATGTTCTGACTGGTGCGGGCACAATCAGCGGGTTGGCAGGGGCCGATACGCCAGGTGCCGACGGCGCAGCAATTTCCGGGTTCCGTGCGGGTGCATCAGGCAGCTTTGCCGCCATTGATAGCAGTATTTCCGGACAATATGGCACGCTCACGCTCGGCGCGAACGGCAGCTATAACTATGTGCGCAATGTTAACACGCCGGGCGGTGTTGCCGATGTGTTCACCTATCAACTCACCGATGCCGATGGCGATGCCTCGACAGCCACGCTGACCATAAACATCGACGACGCGCCAAACCGCATTCCAGATATTGGCGATGGCACGATTGTACGTGAGCCAGGTTTGCCAGCCCGCGACAGTGAGCC
This sequence comes from Sphingomonadaceae bacterium, assembly GCA_016462305.1. Lineage (GTDB taxonomy): Bacteria > Pseudomonadota > Alphaproteobacteria > Sphingomonadales > Sphingomonadaceae > Sphingorhabdus_B. Next base: position 4,899 of record JAEMTM010000033.1, read on the forward strand.
ATCGGGCTCGCAATTTGACGGCAACGCGGAAGCCAATGGCGGGACAATCACGTTCAATTCGCCGGACGGCGTTGGCAATGTGACCGTCGCGGGGGCTGTCCTAACGCCCGGTGCTTTACCGCAGTTAGTTAGTTCAAACGCCACTGGTTCGTTGCTTGTCACTGGCTATACTTATGATCCGGTGACGGGCATTGGCAGCATTACGTATGTTTATACGCTGAACGATAATACGCTTAACACAAATGGTGAAACGCTCAATTTTTCCGTTGTGGTTACCGACCTTGATGGTGATGTAGCAAGCGACAGCCTGATCATAAAAATCGTTGATGATGCGCCACTTGCCGCCAATGACAGCGGAACGCAGCAAAGCGAAAATGCGCCCGTTTCTATTGACGCTTTCGTGAACGATACGCCTGGTGCCGACGGCGTTAACCTTGCCACCGGCGTGACAGTCGTGGCTGGATCGCTAACGGGCGCAGGGGCGCTTGCTTATGGCAATGAAGGTGTTTTCACCTACACGCCCGCGCCGGGCGAAGAAGGCGTGGTTTCATTCCAATATATAATCACCGATGGCGACGGCGACACATCCACCGCCACCGTCACGATTTCACTGCTTGAGGATTCGCTTTCAAGCGTCGAAGTTCGCGGCGAAAATGTGGTATCGGAGGCTGGCCTTCCTTCTGGATCGGACGCAGCTTCAAATAGCGAAACCACAGACGGCACAATCGCAATTGTGACGGGCGGCGACGCGTTGGCGTCACTTGTCATCAACAACGTAAACGTCACCGCTGGCGGAACTGTCACAGGCGCTTCGGGCATATTGGCTATATCGGTATCACAAGGCGTGTATAGCTACCGCTACACGTTGACCGATACTACATCGGGCGATGCGACCAATGATAGCTTCAACGTCATAGTCACGGACAGTGACGGTGATAGCGCCAATGATACCCTCCTTATCGCGATTCAGGACGATGTGCCCACCGCACGCGCCGACATCGACAATGTTACGGAGGGTGGTTCTGCGACCGGCAATGTTCTGACCGGCGTGGATACGACCAGCGGTGTTGCGGGTGCCGACACTGCGGGTGCGGATGGCTTTACAGCAGGCGGCGGCGTAGTTGGTGTGCGTGCAGCCGGGGGCGATACGACCACGGCGGTTTTAGCCGGTACTGGATCGGCCATTGCTGGCCTTTATGGGTCGCTCACTCTTGGTGCGAATGGCAGCTACAATTATGTGTCGACCGCTAATGCTGTAACCTCGAACCTGCCTGATGTGTTTGTGTATACAGTGCGGGATGCCGATGGTGATCTGTCGACCACCACATTGACGCTTAATGTGGCCAATGTGACGGTGACTGCGACTGACACCGATGCGCTGGTGAACGAGGCGGGTCTGGCAGTTGGCAGCAATCCGTCTGCGACGAGCGAAGTGTTCAACGGTGCGATTACGCCCGCAGGCGGGGTAGGTGGTTACACTTACACGCTGACCACGCCAACAAATGGCACATATGGCAATTTGGTGCTGAACGCGAACGGAACATATCGTTACACGCTGACATCGCCGTTCGACACCAGCCCGGATGCCAACAACAGCACAAATACCGAGCAGGATCGCGATAGCTTTGGCTATCGGGTGACCGATGCCAATGGCAACACGGTCACAGGCACCATCTTGGTGGATATTGTGGACGATGTGCCCATGGTGACTAGATCAACGGCCCCAGTTCCAACGCTGACGGTTGACGAAACGGCGCTTGCGACCGATGCGAGCCTTAGCTTTGCGGATGTTTTCACCACCAACTTTGGTGCAGATGGCGCTGGTACGACCGCATATACGCTTGGCGTTGTTGCTGGTCCAAGCGGCCTTGTGGACAGCGCAACTGGCCAAGCGGTTAATCTCTTCCTGAATGCCAATATTGTTGAAGGCCGCACTGCGGGCAGCAACGCAGTTGTGTTCAGCGTTAGCGTTGCTGCGAACGGAACGGTCACGCTTGATCAACAACGGGCCGTCTCGCACTTGCCCAACGCAGGTCCGGACCAATCAACGACCTTATCGGCTGATAACCTCATCACGCTGACGGCAACATCGACCGATGGCGATGGCGATATCGCAACCGCCACAGCGAACATCGCCAATGCGCTTGTGTTTAAGGATGATGGTCCGGCAGCAATAGGGGAATCGGGAACGACAAGCGAAATCCTGAAGGATTTCAACACAGCCTTTGTCATCGATTTTTCAGGCTCCATCGATAACACGGAATTGAATACCCAACTTGTCGCGGTCAAGGCTGCGATCAACGTGTTATTTGACTCAACAGGAGGCAGCGTCTCAGTCAAATTCGTGCTGTTTGCTTCTAATGCAATGGCGAGCACGACTTTCACGACCGCTGCGGCAGCAAACATCTATTTGGACTCAGTTAACCCCGCGACGGGCGGAACACGCCCAAGCGGTGTGCTTGGAAGCACGACCGACTTCAGCGCTTCCATTAAGACATTGCTGGCGAACTATGCGGCGGACGTAACCGCCGATAATGAGGTATTCTTCCTAAGTGACGGTAACCCGAACGAAAATCTGGGTGGCAGTGGTCAAGCGCTCAATGACAATATTCGCCCGCTGTGGAACAGCTTTGTCAACAACAATGACATCAATGTTACGGCCATTGGCGTTGGTAATGGCATCAACAACAGCAATTTGCAGCAGATCGACGTCGATGGTGCTGGTGCGCCAATTTTGTTAGCGAATTTCGACGATTTGATTGACACCCTTGTTGCGCTTTTAACGCCGACACCCATCACTGGCGATCTCGACGCGAATGATGATTATGGCACTGACGGCGGACGGATTTTGTCAATCACCGTCCCGACTGCGGCTGCTAATGACCCTGTATATAGTTGGAATGGTGTTACAGGGGCTGGTGCGCAGATTACGGCATCAAATGGTGGCCCGGTCATAAATGGCACAACAAGCATTCTTGTTGCTACCGAAATTGGTGGCCAGTTCGGCTTCAACTTTGCAACAGGCCAATGGAGCTACACGCCGCCCCGCAATGTCCCTGCGGATAGAACCGAAGTGTTCAACTACACAATAATTGACGGCGACGGCGATACTGCGACGGCATCACTAAGCGTTCTTGTTGAGAATAATGACTTACCCGCCACTGCGGCGGTCACGGCCATTATGGACGATGATGGTTCAACGGGCATTGTTGCTGATGCCGCGTTCGCAAAGGGTGGCGCGCTTTCGGTCGTCAGCCGGTCCGCCGACCAAATGCGGACAAATAATGCAACCACGTCCATCATTGCTGCGGCACTTGTTGGCCTTGCCATTGCGGAAAATGCGGCTGCGGTGCCCGATGGAAATCTGGACCAATTGGGCGCGCTCATCAGCGAAAATCCCGGCATTGGAAATGCGGTTACTTCTCTTGCTGCAACAGGCGGAGCGTCTTTTGTATCCGATTTGGCTTTCGAACCAACGCACGACTTCGCGCAACGCCCGCATGACGCCGCCAGCAGCCTACGTCCGTCCGAAGAAGTAGATATTGCCCGCAGCTTCCAAGATGCGCCGATGGCCGAGCGTTCCGCTTTGCTTGAGGATAAAGCTGATCCGGTTTCCGACGATCAGAGCAATTTTGCTGTCGCCTTTGGTGACGGTGACCAGGTCATGCACAGCATGCTGGATATAACAGCCTTTTCGGCATCGGCAGGTGCAGGCGAAAACGCTGCTCTATTGCTACCCATCGAAGATGCGCTGCGTGAGGCTATGCCAGACTTAATATTGGATCGCTTGATTGACGCCTTCACCGCTGACTTGGGTGCGCCAGCAAATGACGCAGGTGGCGGCGCACATGATAGCGAACTGCTGGCGGGCATCCTCAGCCAAGGCGTTGACGCGTTCCAGTTGGCCGCGTTGGCCAGCAATGATCTGTCAGGCGCGCATCATTATGACATGGCAATGATAAATCACGGTTAAAAAACAATAAATGCTTCGGAGGAAAACAATATGAAACGGTATTTGATAAAGGCATTAATGGCTGGAACGGCAGTTAGCGTTGCATTTCCTGCCGCCGCACAAATATTAGATCTGACGTCTATGGAAGTCCGGGATTTGCGTCCCGAGGTTGAGCGGCGTTATGACGAGGCGCTTGCGGCAACGACGAACCCGGCGGTACTTGCATCGCTTGGCAGCAACTTCATGTATGCCTCCGAAGCAAAGGTCTGGTGCGGCATTGCCACAGGCTTTCTGAAAAACGCGATCCGTGACAATCAAAGCCTGACGCGCTGTGAGAAATATCACCGGTTGATGACTGCGCCTGTTCCAGAGCCAGCCGTCGCGATGCCCGCACCACAGCCGCCTGTGCCGCGCTCGCCGGCATGTGACTTGGCGCTTGCCGCTACCTTGTTCTTCGACTGGGACTCGATCGTCTTGCCTGCCAATGCAGATCAGACCGTCGCCTTTGTCACGGCCAACAAGGCGGCATGTGGCTGGAATCGATTTAGCATCATTGGACACACTGACCGGTCCGGGTCCGATAGCTATAATGACGCTCTCTCAAAGCGCCGCGCTGAGGCAGTCTCCGCCAGAATGCAGGCCGCTGGCCTCAGCGCATCTGCGTTGATGGTTAGCGGTCGCGGCGAAGCTGAACCCAAGGTTTCGACCGCCGATGGCGAACGCAATCCGACGAACCGCCGCGTTGAAATCACGGCAAGTAATTGAGGGGAGAAGAACAATGAACACCCGCACTATTTTGATGTTCACCGTATCGGTGGCATCGCTTTCATCGGTCACCTTTGCCGCATCGGGCAATGTGGCCACCACCCATCAGGCGGCATCAATCGTCGCCCAAGTTGCGGACGCTGCCATTCCTTCATCTGTGGTAACTGGGGTCGCGCTGCAAGCGGCGATGACCGACAATTCAGGCGTTCTCACGCTTGACCAAGCGATTGCCGCTGCCTTGGAGACCAGCCCTGAGATTAATCAGGCGATCATGAACAAGGAAGCCATCGAATTTGAACGCGAGCAAGCGCAGGGCCTATATCTGCCCCGCATAGATATAGAAGCGTCGGCGGGGGTCCGCCGCCTTGAAAATCCAACCCGGCGCACATTGGGTATTGAAGACGACACGCTTTATCCGCTCGAAGCCGGCATAACCGGCGAGCAGATATTGATTGACTTTGGCCGCCGCCGTGGAGAGCTGACGCGTCAAGCGGCACGAACCGACGGCGCGGCATTGCGCGTTGCGGAGCGTTCGGAAAACATCGCTTTGCTCGTGTCGCGGCAATATCTCGACTTCTTGTTGCAACAGCGTATTTCTGCGGCCTCCGATGACAATGTGACCTTTCACCAAAATCTTGTCAGTGATTTAGGGCAGGGCGTCCAGCAGGGATCAATCAGCATTGCGGATCAGCAACAGGCGCAAGAACGCTTGCAAGCGGCAATCGTCCGCAAGGTTGAAGCCGAAGAAGCATTGGTGAACGCGCAGATCAAGTTGCAGACGTTGACAGGCTTGACTGTGACGGGCGCTTCCATGCCTTTATCGCTTCGAACGGCCATCACGCCGACTTTGGGCGAAGCTGTTGCCGAAGCGCGGCAGAACAACCCAAAGGTTAAAGAAGCGGCTGCCGACGTTGATGCCGCTTATGCCATGGTGTCAAAGGCCAATGGCGACTTATATCCCAATATTGGCGTCGATGCCCGTGGTCGTGTTGGCGAAGACATTGATGGCTTTGCAGGCAAGACTAATGACATGCAAGCGCGTGTTTTCCTGCGTTGGAACATCTTCGACGGCGGTATAAATCGCGCAAAGTACCAAGAGATGGTCCGCCGCGCGAGCGAGGCACGTTTCCGCCTGCATGAATTGGGTCGTTTTGCCGAAGAAGACGTCCGTAGTGCTTGGAACAGCATGTCTACGCAGCGCAAGGTTAGCGAAGAACTGTTCACGCAAAGCAAAGTCAGCGATGATTTGCTGCTTTCCTATCGTGAGCAGTTCAACGTCGGACGCCGTTCGTTGCTGGATGTGCTCGACGCGCAGAACACCCGCTACAATGTTCAGGTCCGTTTGGACACCGCACGTTTTGCGGAACAATTTGCGCAATACCGGGTGTTAGCATCGACCAACAAATTGTTGGCGTCGATGAATTTGGCCCCACCGCAGGGCGCCGAAGCGTCGGCAAGAGCACGCTTCGATTATGGTCCGCCGGCACCCGCAGAATTGCAGCGCAGACGCTACCCACGTTGAGTGCGGTGTGGGGCATCGCCCAGTTTGGAGTAAAGATTTGCATAGTCGTTTAGATAGCAAATTGGCCGACGCGGTCGCTGTTTTCGGGGAAATTATACCCGATACAATAGCCGCGGCGGTCAAAAGGCTTGCCCGTGAAAACGATCTCCCGGACCCGGAGAGCTTGTTTTTGACGTTGCCGTTAAACGGTAACGGGCAATTGCCTTTTCACCAGGCCGAACATGCGATTGAACTCGCTGGCCTGTCCTGCGCGCTTATTCAAGGGCCGCGCTTGCCGAAAAAGGCACACCAGTTGCCAGCGTTGATCCGCCTTAACGATGACAGCGTGGCGATCATCTACGAAGCGGCCAAGGAGCAAGTCCTGTTATGGAAGGCCGACGCGGCAGAACCCATTTGGACGGACATGGCCGAGATAGACTCGCTCTATGTCGGTCAAGCCATCCATGTCGGTGGTGCAGCGGTGCGCGCGCGCGGGATAGATGACTCTGACATACCAAAAACGTCACGTGACAACTGGTTCTGGTCGGAACTCCGCAAGCTGAAGCCTGAATTTTACCCTGTTTTTGGCGCAGCCTTCATCATCAACATATTGGCGTTTGCGCTGCCTTTATTCTCGATGAATGTGTATGATCGCATCATTCCAAACCGCGCTGTGTCTAGCCTTTGGGTCTTGGCAATTGGCGTATTGTTGGCCTTCGCAATTGACTTTGCCTTGCGCATGGCGCGTTCGACATTGCTGGATGAATTGGGCCGCAAGCTGGACCTAAAACTTTCCGAGAAGATTTTCGGCAAGCTGGTCAACATGCCATTGTCGGGGCGCACGGGTGATACCGGCAGAATGGTTCGCCGGGTGTCCGAATTCGAAATTGTGCGTGATTTCTTTGCCTCCACAACGGCTGTCCTTTTGGTGGATATTTTGTTCCTGGTGGTGTTTGTCGGCTTGATCGCGATTTTGGCTGGCTGGTTGGCGATGGTGCCCGTCGTCATCATTGCGATTATGTTTTTTGCAGGTCATGTCCTGCAACGCAAAATGATTGCCGCGACGTTGGACGCACAAGCAGATGCGGGCTTGCAACACAGCTTGCTTGTCGAAGCGATCAGCGGTGCCGAAACGCTAAAGGCCACTGCCGCAGAAGGCCGCGTCATTGGGCGTTGGCGCAATCTTGCGCGTATGAGCGCGCAGACGCAAGAACGCTTGCGGCACCTAAACGCGACCGCCGTGACCTTGGCCAATATGTGTCAGCAAGTGACAAGCATCGCGCTGGTTATCGGCGGATTTTATATGTTTGATGCTGGCAAGATTTCGATGGGCGCGATTATCGCGATCGTCATGCTCGCCGGGCGCTCATTGGCTCCCGCTGGACAATTGGCGTTCCTGATGACGCGCGGGCGGCAAGCATTGACTGTGCTCGACAGCCTTGGCGCATTGATGGACAAGCATGACGAGCGTTCGTTCGGCAGCCGAAGCGTCGTCCCGACCGTGCGTGAAGGCCATATCAGGCTCGATGACGTGCGCTTTTCCTATCCGGAAAGCAATCGCGAGGCACTTTCCGAGCTGAATCTTGTAATTAAGCCTGGCGAAAAAATAGCCATCATCGGCCGTGTTGCCTCTGGTAAGTCGACCTTGGGACGGCTGCTGTGTGGGTTATATTATCCTGATGCGGGGTCGATACTTATTGATGGGTTGGACAACCGCCAATATCGTCCGATCAACTTGCGTTCGCAGCTTCGCTTTGTCGGGCAAGATGCCGAATTGTTCAGCGGGTCGATTAAAGACAATTTGTTGATGGGCGCGCCAAATGCCGACGATGAGGGCTTGATTGATGCGTTGCGCCGTGTTGGCGCAGACGAATTTCTGGGCCGCGATGACGGTGGCTTTGACCGTGGCACTGGCGAACGGGGCCGCAATCTTTCTGGTGGTCAGCGTGGATTTCTGGTGCTCGCCCGTGCATTGGCAGCGCCAAGCAAGCTGCTGTTTCTGGATGAACCTACAGGCGCAATGGATATGCGGACCGAGATGCGTTTTGTCGAGCTGCTGAAAACCGCGACCTATCCGGGGCAGACGTTGATCGTGTCGACGCATCGGCATGCCGTGCTGTCTTTATGTGACCGGTTGATCGTGATGGATCGCGGCAAAATCATTGCCGATGGCCCACGCGAACAGATCATGGCGCAAGCGATGGCGAATGGGGTTGCGGCATGATGCATGATGACCCTCCCAGAGCCTTCGCGGTCGCCGTCAGCGATGATTTGCCACCGCGCGGCACTCCAACGGGCAAAAGCGGTCTCGGCAAGGTCGTGGCGGCCCTGATTGGCCTCAGCCTGGCTATGGCACTCTTGGTGACCAAATTTGATTGGCAGGGCGAATATGGCCGCCATTTGCCGAATGCGTCAGCCAAGGCTCCTGCACCTGCTTTTACGCAGGAGCAAATTGCTTTGACGCAAGTGACGCAATATGACCAGTCCAAACTCGCAGCCGAAGGTGAAGCTGCGGAAATGTTGAACGCGGTAATCCCCTTGGGCACAGGCCCGATTGAAACGGCCAAGCCATTTGTCCTGACCGACAAGAGCCTCACCGATGCAGAAAAGGCCGTGCGCTGCATGACTCAAGCGGTGTATTATGAAGCTGGCTTTGAACCTGTCGCTGGCCGCTTTGCCGTGGCGCAGGTCATTCTTAACCGTATGCGTCATCCCGCATTTCCAAAGTCGGTGTGCGGCGTTATCTACCAAGGCAGCAACCGGCCAGGTTGCCAGTTCAGCTTTGCCTGCGATGGCGCATTGCTCCGCGCGCCAAGCGCCAAGGCGTGGGCCGAGGCACGGCAGGTGGCCGAGCAAGCCCTTGCGGGAACGGTAACATCGTCGGTTGGCATGGCGACCCATTATCATGCCAATTATGTCTTGCCTTATTGGGCACCGAAACTGCACAAAATCACCCAAATGGGCGCACATATCTTTTACAGATGGCCCGGCAACTGGGGCAGGCGCGTTGCCTTTAGCGGTGTGTATCGCGGCGGCGAGTATATCCCTCCGCTATCAAGCCTGGCCAATATGAATGCGGATATGGCTATTGATGCAGACGCGGAACTGGCGTTCGCGGAGCCTCTGACGCCCGCCAAACTTGTGTCTGACCGCCGTGCAGACAATGATGTCGGCGGCAGAATTGACACCAGCAAAACATGGCGACTGACCATGAAGATGGGCCCCGAAAGCGCCGCAAAGGCCAATACACCCGCCACAACGCAGTTACCCGCCCCGGAGGCGACACAATGAAATTACGCTTATGGTTCGCACGATTAAATGCCAGCGAACGGATTATATTTTTCAGTGCAGTTGGGGCATCGCTTTTCATTCTGTGGGCGAGCCTTGCGCAAGTCGATGAAATCACCCGTGGACAGGGTCGGGTTATCCCGTCGTCCAAGGTGCAGTTGGTGCAAGCCGCAGAACCTTCGACGATTGAATCCATTCTTGTCCGGTCGGGACAGGCCGTCAAAAAAGGCCAGTTGCTGGTGCGCTTTGACGACACAACATCGTCGTCTGAGCTGGGTTCCTTGCAAGCAGAAACCGAGCGTTTGGCGGCAAGTGCCGCGCGTTTGAACCGCGAAACCGGCGGTGCCGATGGTTGCGTTGGTGAAAGCTGCGGTGATGAAGCACGGTTGCAAGCGGCACGGCAATCCGCGCAACGCAGCAGGGTAGGGGCGATGTCGGCGGCTGTTGAACAACGTCGACGTGATCTGGGCGAAGCGCAGGCCACGATTGCATCTTTGGAATCCAGTCTCAAATTGGCGCAGGATCAAGTGAACATGATCCGTCCGCTGGCAGAGAAAAATATCGTGCCGCAAACCGAATTATTGTCGGCGCAGCGCGAGCTTGTCGATGTGCGTGGACGATTGGACGCAGCGCGTCAGGGCGCATCGCGTGCCATCGCCGCGATCCGCGAGGCACAAGCGCAAATGTCGGAATCGCAATTCCAATATCGTCAGGATGCGCTGAACGAACGGTCGCAGATCAACACGAAAATTGCGGTGAATGAACAAACGATGCGCGGTGCACAAGGCCGCTTGCGCCGCACGGAAATCCGCTCACCCGTAGCGGGTGTCATCAACGATGTTCAGGTGACAACTGTCGGCGGTTTCTTAAATGCTGGCCAGAAAATCATGCAGATTGTGCCGATGGGCGACAAATTGCTGATTGAGGCACGTGTGGCCCCTGGCGACATCGCCTTTATAAAGATCGGTGACCGCGCAAATGTGAAAGTCACGGCTTATGATTTCTCAATCTATGGCGGCTTGTCGGGTCGCGTGGCGCAGGTTTCGGCCGACAGCATATATGACGAGGTTGAGCGCCAGGCCTATTTTACCGTAATTGTTGAAACGGATCGGGCTTATTTGCTCAAGGCCGGGAAGCATTTGCCAATCACGCCAGGCATGATTTGCGATGTGGAAATCATGACCGGACGTAAAAGCGT
>JAEMTM010000001.1:0-21485 GCA_016462305.1 Sphingomonadaceae bacterium
GTTGTTACCTATGTCTTAGGAACGTTATGTTACCAATGTCTCCGGGCCGGACACCGAAAAACTGGAGCGGGCGAAGGGATTCGAACCCTCGACCCCAACCTTGGCAAGGTTGTGCTCTACCCCTGAGCTACGCCCGCTCTGGCGGTCAGGCATCGAAATCCTGACGGGTGAGGCGGGCCGTTAGCATGGGGTATATCCCCCCGCAAGCCCCAAATGCCGCCTTTTTACGAAAACGGCGTAAAGCCTGTCTTGTGAAAGCCATAGCTTTACCCACATAGGGGATGAAACGAATCCTGAAGATTGGAGACTGAACTTGGCGACGATGGGCCTAACCACCGACGAACAAAAAGCCGTTGAGCAATTCCGGACCGACGTTGTCGCGCCGTCGATGGAGCATTTGGTGATCCTCGATTTCTGGGCCGAATGGTGCGGACCGTGCAAGCAACTGACGCCGATCTTGGAAAAGATCGCGGCGGAATATGCCGATCGCGGCGTGATACTGGCCAAGGTCAATGTCGACGAGAATAAGTTTATCGCCGCGCAATTTCAGGTGCGGTCCATTCCAACGGTTTACGCGATGTTTCAGGGGCAGCCCGTTGCGGACCTGTCGCCGGCACGCACGGAACCGCAATTGCGGCAAATGCTTGACCAATTGTTGGAGAAGCTGCCGATCACCGCTGGCAACGCCGTTACCGACCCCACCGCAATATTGGCACCGCTTGTGGAGGAGGCTGAGGCCCTTTTGGTGCAGAACAGCGCGGAGCAGGCTTATGCCCTGTTTGCCGAAGTGCTTTCGGCATTGCCCGAACATCCTGCCGCTTTGTCCGGGCTGATCCGTGCATTGACCGCATTGGGACGTCAAGAGGAAGCGCAGGCTATTTTTGACAGCCTAAGCGAGGAACTGCGCACCGACCCGGCGCTGGAAAAGGCGGGATCGCACTTGAGCATTGCAGCCGCGGCCGTTCCGCCGGAAGAATTGGCGCGGTTAAAAGCCGCCGTTGCAGCGTCGCCTGATGACCACGCCTTGCGCTTGGAACTTGCCAATGCCCTGATGGCAGCGGGCGACCGCGATGGTGCCGCCGAAGCGTTACTGCATATCATCGCGGCGGACCGCGAATGGAATGACGGCGCAGCCAAAGCGCGGCTCCTCGAAATATTTGCTTTAATTGGATTGGAAGACTCATGGGTAGCAGCGACGCGCCGAAAATTGTCAGCGATCCTGTTCGGATGACCACGCAACGCATTTCGATTTTCCCGCTCACCGGCGCGATTATTTTCCCGAGCATGCAACTGCCGCTGCATATTTTTGAGCCACGCTATCGCGATCTGGTGAGCGATTCGCTGGCCCGTGACCGCAAGATTGGGTTGGTCCAGCCCAAGGGGCAAGGCAACCGGCCACCTTTGTTCAGCGTCGGCTGTCTTGCACGGATTCACGATGTGGAGGCGTTGGACGATGGGCGATACAATATCATTCTTGAAGGCGTGCAACGCTTTTCGGTGATCAAGGAATTGAGTGTCACCACCAGCTTTCGCCAAGTTGAGGCCGAATTGTGGGACGAAGATGAGATGGGCGAAGCGCTGTCGCTCGCCGAACGCGCTTCGATTGAAATCGAATCACGCCGCTTTGCCGAATCGCAAGGGTATAGCGTCGATTGGGCGGCGGTGTCGCAGCTAGACGATTATTCTCTGGTTAATGCCATTGCCCAAATCGCGCCGTTTGATTCTGCCGCAAAGCAAGCCTTGTTGGAAGCACGCGGGCTATCCGACCGTGCCGACTTCATTGTGCAATTGATGCAATTTTTCGGACGCCATGACGGGTCCGAAGACCGCGTGACGCTGCAATAATCAGCCCAGAAAGCTCGCCCGCAGGCCATCGATGACGAATTGCGCGGCCAATGCGGCGAGCAGCACACCCAACAGCCGCGTGATCACGGCTTCGGCATTGGCACCCAGAACGCGCATGATGGGGCCAGCGGCGAGCAGCGCCAAAAGCGTCAGGACAAGCACGCTTCCCAGTGCAGCCAAAATGACGCCAGCGCGGTCAATCCCGCTATTTTGCGACATAAGCAGCATGACCGATGCAATGGACCCTGGCCCTGCGATCATCGGCATGGCCATGGGGAAGACAGAAACGTCCTCAATCTCGGGCGTGTCGATGATTTTCTGGGCGCGTTCCTCGCGGCGTGACGTGCGCTTTTCAAACACCATGTCGATGGCGATCAGAAACAGCATGATTCCGCCTGCAATCCGAAAGCTGTTCAATTCAATATGCAACGCGCCCAGCAATTGTTCGCCGAACAACGCAAAAACCAGCAATATCCCCGACGCAACCATGACGGCACGCAACGCCATATTGCGGCGCTGCGCCGCATTGGCGCCCTTGGTCAGGCTGGCGTAAATCGGCGCACAGCCCGGCGGGTCGATCACTACGAAAAAGGTGATGAAGGCCGAAAGAAACAAGTCGATCATCATTGCGGCGCAACCTCATCTTTGATGACGGTCTCGGTTGTTGCGCCGTTCCAATATGCAACCTCTATACTGCGCGCACCATTGGGTTGGACGATATAGCTGTAGCGCAACGATTGATCACCCGCATAGCCGGTTTTTATTGTTGCGCCCTGAGGCCGGGTAGTGAACGTCGCGGACGCTCGGCCTTTGCAACTGGCGACCTTCGTTTCAATCATCTCTTTGGGCGCACGTGGCACGGTTAGGGTGTCAACATGGTGTAGCACCCATTTCCATTCCCCGTCACCGCGCGCATTTTTCTCGACAAATTGCCAGACATTGGTGAAATATCCGACCGCGCCATCCGGTCCCTCCCACGCGCCGGTCGTTACGCCCGTTTTGCCATCGCAGGACATGACCGCCTTATGCGGTTGCCACTTTACCGAAGCAGCGGGGTCTGCCTTGCCCTTCAGCCATTCGAGCGCAAGCGTGGGTTGCGGCGCGAACATGACGGCGTCCTTGGCGGCTGTTTCACGAAAGGCGGTCCATTGCCCCTTTTGTTGGGCAAGCTGATTAAAGCCAATTTCCGCCGCAATAATCGCACTTGGGTTGGCGATTTTGGGCTGAAAGTCATAATATTCGCGGCTTGGCGCGCCCGCACAAGCCGAAAGCGCTGCGGCAGCAAGAAGGACAGGAAATGCTTTCATCGCGTCATATTCCTTCTGGTGCGGCCACTCCTGCACGGCGGTGCGCGGCAACCAACGTATTGCGCAGCAGGCACGCAATGGTCATGGGTCCGACCCCGCCCGGGACGGGGGTTATGGCACCAGCATGGCGCAACGCGTCGTCAAAGGCAACGTCGCCGACCAAGCGGCCTTTGCTTTGGCCCGCTTCTGGCTCCAAGCGGTTGATGCCAACATCAATCACCACCGCGCCGGGTTTCAAATAATCGCCGGTCACCATCTCCGCGCGGCCAACAGCAGCCACAACAATGTCTGCACGGCGCACAACGTCGGGCAAATCCTGCGTTCGGCTATGGGCGATGGTCACAGTGCAATTTTCTGCCAACAGCAATTGCGCCATCGGCTTACCGACAATGTTCGACCGCCCGATAACCACGGCGTTCTTGCCGGAAAGATCGCCCATATGGTCCTTTAACAGCATCAGGCAGCCAAGCGGCGTGCACGGGACAAACGCCGCCTCACCCACCGCGAGACGCCCCGCATTGACGACATGAAAGCCATCCACATCCTTGCCCGGATCAATCGCGGCGATCACGGCTTTATCATCGATATGCGGTGGCAAGGGCAATTGCACCAATATGCCATCAACGGCGGCATCGGCGTTAAGTGTTTTGACCAGCGCGATGAGTTCGTCTTGCGAAACCGACGCGGGCAGGCGATGTTCGAAGCTGTTCATGCCCGCCTCGATTGTCGCTTTCTTTTTGGAACCCACATATACTTGGCTGGCGGGGTCTTCACCCACCAGCACGACCGCAAGGCCCGGCTTATGGGCCGTTAACGCGATAAAGTTTTCAACCGCAGCGGCCACGCGCTGACGCAATTGGGCTGCAAATGCCTTGCCATCAATGATAACTGCGTTGTTCACATGCCCGCCGCAGAAATGTCATTGGCCAAGCCCGCCAACAGCATCTGCAATATGCGCAGGCTGATCAATAACACCATCGGCGAAAAATCGATCATGCCAGTATCCGGCATGATCTTGCGGATAGGCTTTAGAAACGGATCCAAAATGACCGAAAGCGCCTGCCAGATGGCGGCGACGATGTTGTTCGACAGGCTGACGACATTAAACGAAATCAGCAAGCTCAGAATGAATTGAACGATGACGACGGTGGACAATATCGTCATCAAATATCCGATGATGGAAATAAGCGCGAGAAACATGGAATTCTCCGAAAAAAGTTTGTCGAAACGATTAGCCGAGGCAGAACGCTGTATCAACTGCCTAAAACAGTGCCGGACGCAGTTTACTTGTGAATCAGGGTTCCTGCACCCTTTACGGTGAACATTTCGATGAGCATGGCATGGCTGGTGCGACCGTCGAGGATAACCGCCGCATCCACGCCCGCTTGCACCGCATCGACACATGTCTGGATTTTGGGGATCATCCCGCCGCTGATCGTGCCGTCATTTTGCAACGCGGCAATCGCCGCAGGGTCAAGGTCGGTTAGCAATTCGCCCGATTTGTTCAATACGCCAGCAACGTCGGTCAAAAGGAAAAGCCGCGCGGCCCCCAGCGCACTCGCCACCGCGCCAGCCATGGTGTCGGCGTTGATGTTATAGGTATGGCCATCTACACCAACACCAATCGGCGCGATCACAGGAATCATGCCTGCCGCACTAATCGTATCAATGATGCTGCGGTCTACGGTGGTTGGTTCGCCGACAAAGCCAAGATCGATATTCCGTTCGATATGGCTATCGGGGTCTTTTTGTGTGCGTTTAACCTTGGTCGCCGTGACGAACCCGCCATCCTTGCCCGATATGCCCAGCGCCTTACCACCGGCGGCATTGATCCAGCCAACCAGTTCCTTGTTAATCGCGCCCGATAGCACCATTTCGGCAATCTTTGCGGTTTCGGCATCGGTGACGCGAAGGCCATCCACAAATGCGCTCTCCACGCCCAATTTCTTCAGCATTGCGCCAATTTGCGGCCCGCCGCCATGGACGACAACAGGGTTGATGCCGACCGCCTTTAACAACACCACATCGTCGGCGAAATCGCGTGCGAGGCTGGCATCGCCCATCGCATGGCCGCCATATTTGACGACAAAGGTCTTACCCGCATAACGCTGCAAATAAGGCAGCGCCTCGGTTAGCGTTTCGGCCTTGGCGAGATTGATCGGATCAATGGTCATGCGGCAGGGTCTGCATCCAGTTTCCGACCGATGCGGACCACGAAGGCAATGACCAGCGGCACCATGACCGCCGACAGCAAAATCTTCGCGATCATTTGCCCCGCCATCAGGTCAGCAATCGGACGCACCCCGTAAAAGGACACGGAGATGAAGATTAAGGTGTCGACAATCTGCGACAGTGCTGCCGCGATAAAGCCGCGAATGGCCAGAAACTTACCCGAATTTCCCTTTAACCGCGCAAACAGCCACACGTTCAGTGACACCGACACGCCATACGCCAATATGCCAGCCGCCATCATCCGCCCGCTTTGCCCGACGATGATTGGGAAAGCCTCCTTGGCGGGTTCATACATGCCCGGGTCCGTTGGCAAGCGAAGGACGAAATAGGACAGGCCGATGGCGATAAACAAGGGCACAAAACCATAACGCACAAGGCGGTCGGCAATGGCACGTCCATGCATTTCGGCAATGGCGCTCGACACGGCAATAAGCGTCAGAAACGGAAATATTCCGGCCTCTACCGCAATCGGCCCAATAGCAACCTGCTTTGCCCCCAAAAACCCGCCCAAAGGCACCATGCCACCGTAAAAAATGGCAAAGACAAAAAGCGAGCGCGGAATGGCGCTTGTTGTGGCGCCCGTTATCGTCTGTTCAGTCATCCAAAACTGACTAGCGTCTAATTTTATTGGCGCAAGACTAACGATGGCGCTAGGTGTCGCCGCATTATTTTGGGGTCGGGACTTTATGCAGATTTTAATGAGCATCGCGGGCATGGTCGTCATTCTGGCGATTGCGGTTTTGTTGTCGTCCAACCGCCGCGCAATCAAGTTCCGTGTCGTCGGTGCGGCTTTTGCCCTGCAGGCAAGTTTGGCGGCCTTGGTGTTGTACGTGCCTTGGGGCAAAACTGTGCTTGCGTTCATGTCCAACGGGGTTGCCAACCTTTTGGGCTACGCAGGTGAAGGGACAAAGTTCATCTTTGGGCCTTTGGCTTCCCCCGAAATCGGCGGGAACAGCTTTGCCATTGCAGCTTTGCCCGTGATCATCTTCTTTGCCTCGTTGATTTCGATCCTCTATTATCTCGGCATCATGCAATATGTGATCCGCTGGATCGGCGGCGGGTTGCAGAAAATCACGGGCATTTCAAAAGTGGAAAGCCTATGTGCCGCCGCCAATATTTTCGTTGGCCAATCGGAATCACCCTTGGTCATTCGCCCCTATCTCGCCGGGCTAAAGCCTGAACAATTATTTTGCGTGATGACCGTCGGCATGGCGGGCGTGGCCGGAACCATATTGGCGGCTTATGCCTCAATGGGCATTCGCATTGATTATCTGCTCGCCGCAGCATTCATGTCGGCGCCGGGCGGCATATTGATGGCCAAGCTGATAATGCCGGACATCCCGCCGATGCCAGTGATTGAAGGCGACCCGGCGCTGCCCAACCCGCATCCCGATGATGAACCAGTAACCGTATATGACGACGGCGAAGAAAAGCCCGCCAATATCATCATGGCCGCCACGCAAGGCGCACAAACCGGCGTTAGGCTGGCCGTCGCCGTTGGCGCAATGGTATTGGCCTTCGTCGCCCTTGTTGCGCTCGCCAATGGCATATTGGGTGGCGTTGGCGGCTGGTTTGGGCAGCCGGATCTTAGCTTCCAACAAATTGTCGGTTATGTCTTTGCACCGCTGATGTTCCTGCTGGGCGTGCCCTGGAATGAAGCCATTCAGGCCGGCGGCCTATTTGGTACCAAGATCGTCATCAACGAATTTGTTGCTTTTATTGATCTCGGGGCTGAAAAGACGCTTTCGGCATCGACAGTAGCTATTGTCACCTTCGCGCTTTGCGGCTTTGCCAATATCCTTTCGGTTGCAATTCAGATCGCAATAACCGGCAGCCTAGCACCCAATCAACGTCCCATGATTGCCAAGCTTGGACTCAAGGCACTTGCCGCAGGGTCGCTGTCGAACCTGATGAGTGCGGCGCTGGCGGGACTGTTTCTGTCCTTAACCTAATCCGTTTTCGCCCGCCGCGCGCTTGAGTTCATACAATAAATCAAGCGCGGCGCGTGGGCTGAGCGCGTCGATGTCGAGATCGGTCAGTTTTTCGCGCAAGGCGTCAACCTTCGCCTCGGCGGCGTCGATAGCCGCGCTGAACAAGGGCAAGTCACCAAGCCCCGCCGCAAGCCCGCCGGTTTCGGCGCGGCCTTTTTCGAGTCTGGCAAGCACCGAGCTTGCGCGCGCCACAACCTGCGGCGGAAGGCCGGCAAGTTTTGCCACCGCAATGCCGTAGCTGCGGTCCGCCGGGCCATCGGCGAGTTCATGCAGCAACACCAGATCGCCCTTATATTCTTTTGCGCGGACATGGTGGAGCGATAGCGCATCAAGGCTGTCCGCCAGCCGCGTCAGTTCGTGATAATGCGTCGCGAACAGGCATCGGCAACGGTTGGTTTCATGAATGCCCTCCACCACCGCCCAGGCAATGGCAAGGCCATCATAAGTCGAGGTGCCGCGCCCAACCTCATCCAATATAACAAAGCTGCGCTCGGTCGCTTGGGCAAGAATCGCGGCGGTTTCGACCATTTCGACCATGAAGGTTGACCGGCCCCGTGCCAAATTGTCCGACGCGCCAACGCGGCTGAACAATCGGTCGACAAGGCCAAGCCGCGCCGAGGTTGCGGGCACATAGCTGCCCGCCTGCGCCAGCAGAACGATCAACGCATTTTGTCGCAAAAAGGTAGACTTACCGCCCATGTTCGGACCGCTGACCAGCCATAACCGTTTTTCAGGCGACAGCTTGCAGTCATTGGCGATGAACCGGTCGCCCGACTTTGCCAGCGCGCTTTCAACGACGGGATGACGTCCGCCTTCGATCTCAAGGCAGGGGTGGGCCACAAAATTTGGGCGGCACCAATTGCTCTGCGCGGCGCGTTCGGCGAGCGCGGCGGACACATCAATCCGCGCCAAAGCATCGGCGCTTGTGCTAATGGGATCGCGGCGGGACAATATCAGCGTCATCAGCTCTTCCAGATGCGCCGCTTCGGCGGCCAACGCATGGCCACCAGCTTGCGTGATGCGGACCGCTTCTTCATGCAATTCTGGCGAATTGAACCGCACCGCTCCTGCCATCGTTTGCCGATGGGTGAAGCCTGTCCCGGCGGCCATCAATGCATCGCCATGCTTGGCAGGCACCTCAACAAAATAGCCCAGAACGGCATTGTGCCGTATTTTGAGCGCGGATATGCCCGTCATATCGCGATAACGCGATTCCAACTGCGCGATCGCTTGTCGTCCATCGCGCCCCGCCACCCGCAGCATATCCAAAGCGGCGTCATAGCCTTCGGCGATATAGCCGCCTTGCGTGGTGTCGGTGGGCGGTGAAGTCACCAAAGCGCGCTTCAGCAAATCGACAATATGGCCATGGCCGTCCAATGCGGGCAGAAGTTGATCGAGCAGCTCTGGACGGTCCGCCATTGCGCCCAGACGCTCGCGCAAAGTCCGCGCCGCATCCAACCCGTCGCGAATCTGGCCCAAGTCCCTTGGGCTGCCCCGCCCCGCCACAACACGGCCAAGCGCGCGCGCAATATCGGGCAGTTGCCGCAATGCCGCCCGCACCGCATCGCGGGTCAGCGGCGCATCATGGAACCATTGCACCAATGACAGGCGCGCATCGATTTTCGCTTTATCCATGAGGGGCGCAGCAAGATCGGCGGCCAGTTGCCGCGCACCTGCACCTGTGATCGTGCGGTCAACCTCAGCCAGCAAAGACCCCGTACGCCCACCTTTGCTCGCGCTGTTGATCTCCAGACTGTCGCGCGTGGCCTGATCAATCAAAAGATGTTCATGCACCTCACGGCGGACGGGGAGTTTTAGGAAGGGCATTTTGCCCTGTCCGGCATGCGCGAGATAGGAAATCAGGCCACCCGCCGCCGCTTGTTCGGCCCGCGTGATGGGGCCAATGCTATCAAGCGTATTGAGCGCAAAATGCTGCCGCAACACATCGCCGCCGACAACGCTGTCAAAATCTGCCCGTGGCCGTAGGATGGCACCTGGAAGTTCTGCAAACCCATCGGGCACAACCAACTCGCTGGCGGAAAGCCGGGCCAACTCCGCCTCAAGCGTGCCACCCGTCACCGTGACCAGTTCAAAATAGCCTGTCGAGATGTCGGCGGCGGCGATCCCAAAAAACTCTCCGACCGGCGCAACTGCCACGAGCATGTTGGACGCCCAGCTATCCAGCAGACTATCCTCAGTCAGCGTCCCTGCGGTCACAAAGCGCACAATGTCGCGCGTGACCAACGTCTTTCCACCACGCGCTTTGGCTTGGTCCGGGCTTTCCGTCTGCTCGGCAATCGCGACGCGATGCCCCGCCTTAATCAACCGCGCCAAATAACCTTCGGCGGCATGGACAGGCACGCCGCACATGGGGATTGGCTTGCCATCATGTTCCCCACGCGACGTCAAAGCGATGTCGAGCGTCGCGGCCGCAGCCCGTGCATCATCAAAGAATAATTCGAAAAAATCACCCATGCGGTAAAACAGCAGGCAATCGCCCGCCTTGGCCTTCAAACCAAGATATTGCACCATCATGGGTGTCGGTGTGTTGTCCCCCGCCATAAACAGTGCGTTAGCGAAGCCAGTCGGGCGGGGCAATGCTTGCCCTTACGTCAGCAGCACGTTAGGACTTAAAAATTGATGATAAATGGTCAGGGCCAAGAATGAACGATAGCGATGTCCAAATCACCCCGCAGGAAGCGCTTGATTTCCATGCGCAGGGACGCCCCGGCAAAATCGAAATCGTGGCGACCAAGCCCATGGCGACTCAGCGCGACCTGAGCCTTGCATATTCGCCCGGCGTCGCTGTGCCGGTGCAGGCCATTTATGATGATCCTGCCACAGCTTATGATTACACCGCCAAAGGCAATCTGGTCGCGGTCATCTCAAATGGCACCGCTATTCTTGGCATGGGCAATTTGGGGGCCTTGGCATCAAAGCCAGTGATGGAAGGCAAGGCAGTTTTGTTCAAACGATTCGCCGATGTCGACTCCATCGACATCGAAGTGAATACCGAAGATGCGCAACGCTTCATCGACGCGGTTGAATTGTTGGAACCGACCTTTGGCGGCATCAATTTGGAAGATATTGCCGCACCCGATTGCTTCATCATTGAACAAACATTGAAAGAGCGGATGAACATCCCTGTCTTTCATGATGACCAACATGGCACGGCGATCATCGCCGCCGCCGGGTTGATCAACGCGTGCGCGCTCACCGGAAAGGCGCTGCAAGATATTACGGTCGTTTGCAACGGCGCTGGCGCTGCGGCAATTGCCTGCACT
The DNA here is from genome assembly GCA_016462305.1 of Sphingomonadaceae bacterium. GTDB lineage: Bacteria > Pseudomonadota > Alphaproteobacteria > Sphingomonadales > Sphingomonadaceae > Sphingorhabdus_B. The sequence continues at coordinate 10,660 of JAEMTM010000001.1, forward strand.
GAGCTGATAAAGGGCATGGGCGTGCCGCACAATAATGTCATCATGTGCGACCGGAAAGGCGTCATCTATCAAGGCCGGACCGAAGGCATGGATCAGTGGAAATCCGCGCATGCCGCAAAGACCAGCACGCGCACGCTCGCAGAAGCGATTGTGGGCGCGGATGTGTTTCTGGGGCTTTCGGCGGCAAATGCCTTGAGCGCCGATATGGTCAAATCCATGGCGGATCAGCCGATCATTTTCGCGATGGCGAACCCCGATCCCGAAATCTCTCCGCCCGTGGCGCGGGCGGCGCGGCCGGATGCAATTATTGCAACGGGCAGGTCGGATTTTCCCAATCAGGTCAACAATGTGCTGTGTTTCCCGTTCCTGTTTCGCGGTGCGTTGGATGTGCGGGCGACCACGATCAACGAGCCGATGAAGATTGCCGCCGCACATGCGCTGGCGCAACTGGCGCGCGAAACTGTGCCCGAAGAGGTCGCGGCGGCTTATGGCGGCCTGATGCACAAATTTGGCCGGGATTATATCATTCCGTCGCCGTTCGACCCGCGCCTTATGGAAATTGTCGCCTCCGCCGTTGCCAAGGCCGCGATGGATTCGGGCGTCGCGCAAAAGCCGATTGCGGATATGCAGGCCTATCGCGCCAGCCTGCGCGCGCGGCAGAACCCGACGACATCGGCGCTCACCCAAGTGTATGAGGCGGCGCGCGCGAAACCCAAGCGCGTGATTTTTGCCGAGGCCGAAGAAGATGTCGTCGTGCGCGCTGCGGTCCAGTTCAAACAGGATGGCTATGGCATTCCGGTTTTGGTTGGCCGTGATGCCCGCGTGACCGAGAAGCTGATGGAGCTTGGTGCCGATCCCGATGATTATGAAATCCATAACAGCGCCACAAGCCCACTTGTCGATAAAATGGTCGACCGTCTGTACAGCCGCCTGCAACGGCGCGGTTATCTGCGCCGTGATATTCAGCGGATGGTCAACCGTGACCGCAATATCTTTGGCGCATTGCTGCTACAAATGGATCAGGCCGATGCCATGATCACCGGCGTCACCCGCACCTTTGGCCAGACGCTGCGCGAACTGCGCCGCGTGCTTGACCCAAAAAAGGATGCGGTCCCCTTTGGTATTCACGTCATGGTCGGCAAAACGCATACGGTGTTTATTGCCGATACCACTGTGAACGAGCGCCCAAGCGCCGAGGAACTCGCGCATATCGCCGAAAAAACCGCCGCCGTCGCCCGCCATATGGGGCATGTGCCGCGTGTTGCGTTTCTGTCCTTTTCAACATTTGGCAATCCTGCGGGAACTTGGCTCAACAATATCCGCGAAGCGGTTGCCATATTGGACGCACGTCGGCCCGATTTCGAATATGAAGGCGACATGCCGCCCGATGTTGCGTTGAACCCGGAGCTGATGAAAAACTACCCGTTCTGCCGCCTGTCCGGCCCCGCGAATGTTCTGATCATGCCGGGGCTTCAGTCCGCGAACCTTTCGGCCAAGTTGCTGCGCGAATTGGGCGGGGATCAAGTCATTGGCCCCATGTTGCTGGGCATTGAGCGCCAAGTGCAAGTGGCGACCATGGCGTCAAGCACGCGTGATTTGGTAACGCTCGCGGTGCTGGCGGCTGCGGGGATTGCGGAGTAGTTATTTGACGTCGGTTCAGGCGGCTTGCAACTTGCCGCTATGGCATCTTCGTGTCTTTGTGCCTTTGTGCGAACCAAAAAACTTTGAATGTTCGCACAAAGACGCGAAGACACAAAGACCTATCCAACGCCGTCATGCTTGGGCGGGGATTGCGGAGTAGTTATTTGACGTCGGTTCAGGCGGCTTGCAACTTGCCGCTATGGCATCTTCGTGTCTTTGTGCCTTTGTGCGAACCAAAAAACTTTGAATGTTCGCACAAAGACGCGAAGACACAAAGACCTATCCAACGCCGTCATGCTTGGGCCGATGGCGTGCAGAGCGCAACTTGGTTCAGCATCTATTTCGCCTAACAAACCGAAGATCTCGACTGATAGATGGACCCTGAAACAAGTTCAGGGTGACGAAGATTTTATAAGACGACGTCATTCAGGGGCGTCAATTGGATGGTGACGCCCCCTTACCGACATTACTTTAATTCGGCCTATTCGGCGTCCCGCCTTGACCGCCACCTGCGCCAACGGCACCGATATTGCCGAAAATTTCTTCAAAAAAGCTCGTGTTCCGGCCCAATGTCGGCGTTTTGTCGCCTATCGGGCTGATGTTCGAAATCAATTCCGTTCCCGTTTGGGAAATCGACGCGACATTGCCTGCGGGGTCAAAACGGACCTTTAGGACATATTGCTTGTCGGCCTTTGGCTGCGAAAACGCCAATTGCTTGGCGTCACGCGAATAATAATACCAGTCATTCTGGTCAAACTGGCCGACAAAGGTGGGGCGGCCAAGCGATGCTTGAACCGATTCCTTATTGTCGACACCCGGCTGCACCGAATTCAGCAAAGTCTGATCGCCAATATACCCCTGATGCGAGCGCAGCCGCGTGCATCCAGTGGACAGTGTCAATGCGACAATCAATGTTGCAAGACCGGCAATTTGCGACGCGCGCATAGACTTCTCCGCTAATCCACTAAACTTGGGCCTTTGCCATTGCATCCTTAAGGCGCAATATCAATATGCAATCCCAGATGAACGCCCGATGAGTAAGGATTAAAGCGCCGTTATGACATTATTGAAACGACTGTTCGGCAACGGGCAACCTGACCCCAAAATGAAACTTGTCCCTTTGTATAACCAAATTGTTGCCAAGGCACGCGCGCCGCATTGGTATGTCGAAGGCCAGGTGCCCGATAGCCTTGATGGTAGGTTCGACATGGTGGCGACGATATTGTCTCTCGTGCTTTTGCGGCTTGAAGACAGCAAGGCCCACGCCCTTGATATGGCACGGCTGACGGAGGTTTTTGTCGACGACATGGACGGTCAACTGCGCGAGGTCGGCATTGGCGACATGATTGTCGGAAAGCATATCGGTCAGATTATGAGCGCCGTCGGCGGCAGGCTCGGCGCGCTGCGAAATGCTATGAACGATCACAGCGCCCTTGACGATGCCTTGGTCCGGAACATCTATCGCAGCGTTGCGCCATCGCCAGAGGCGCTTGCGCATACCCGTCAGGGCTTGCGCGATGTCGAACGGGCACTTGGCGCAATATTGTCGGATAAGTTGGTGGAGGGCGACGCCAAATGGTAACCGCGAATGAGTTCAGCCATGTCATCAAACTTTCTGAAGTGGGCAGCCATAGCCGCAATATCCAACTGTCGGCGGATGAGGCAGCGCGCGCTGGCCTGATGGCGCGTTTTGATCTGGCTGCGCTGGATTGCCTAAAGGCGGAGATTTCGCTGGCGCATGATGCCAAAGGCGTGGTGGCAACGGGCCGTTTCACCGCTGACCTCGCGCAATATTGCATTGCATCGCATGATCCTGTGCCCGCCCAAATGGATGAAGCTGTGCATATCCGCTTCATCGCCGAACCCGTTATAAGCGGCGAAGTTGAGCTGGAGTTGGAAGCCGACGATTGCGACACGATGTTCCACGATGGCCAGATAATTGATCTGGGCGAGGCAGTGGCCCAATCGCTTGGCCTTGCGCTTAACCCCTATCCGCGCAGTCCGGAGGCGGAGAAGATGCTCAAGGCCGCTGGCGTAAAGAGCGAGGAAGATGTGGCCCCAACGGGCGCATTGGCTGGCCTGAAGGACTTATTGGCGAAAAAATGATGGATGCACGCCATGTTTGACGTGGCACTGCGCCGTTTCGTCGACCCTGTGCTTATCCGCATGGCCGGTTGGATCGCGGACACGCGCATTTCGGCAAATATGATGACGATCAGCGGCGCAGGGCTTGCGCTAGGCGCTGCTTTTTTCGTCACCCAGTCAAATTTCGCAGCGGCCTTGGGCTTTATCCTGCTGAACCGGATTTTCGACGGACTCGATGGCGCGGTGGCCCGTATCAATGGACCGACCGAATTTGGCGGCTATCTCGACACCATTTGCGATTATGTTTTCTATCTCTCAATCCCTATCGCATTCGGGTTGATGCACTCCATCAACCAAATGCCCGCTTTGCTGCTGATCGGCAGCTTCACTTTGACTGCGGTCAGCTTTCTGGCCTTTGCCGCCATTGCCGCGCGCCAGACATCCGATGATGGCGCACATGGGCCAAAGGCATTTATCTATTCAACTGGGTTGATGGAGGGCGCGGAGACAATCGCGTTTTTCGTGCTATTTTGCTTGTTCCCAGGCTTTTTCCCGACGCTGGCGATTGTGTTCGCTGCATTGTGCCTACTGACGGTTTTGCAGCGCATCTTCCTAGCGGCAAATAGCTTCCGCTAACCGCGCTGCCAGCGGAACCAGCGTTCTGCCCATTTCAACACGCGCTCAGGCTTGCGCGCGAGGCCAAATTGCCCCGCAGCATATTTATTCGCTTCCGCCCAAGTGGGGTAAGGATGAATGGTCTGGAGGATACTGCGCAAGCCCATATTGTGCTTCATGGCAAAGGTGACCTCAGCGAGAATTTCGCCTGCATTCTGACCAATGATCGTCGCGCCCAATATCCGGTCGCTGCCTTTTGCCGTCAGGATTTTCACAAAACCATGCGCCTCGCTTTCGGCAATGGCGCGGTCAAGGTCGTCCAGATCATACCGCGTGAGATCAAAGGAAAGGCCCTGCGCTTCGGCTTCGGCTTGCGTCAGGCCCACGGTCGCCAACTCAGGCTCAGTATAGGTCACGCGCGGCAGGACGCGATAATCGGTGCGGTATTTTTTGAAGGGCCGCGCAAGCGCATTCACGCTGGCATACCATGCCTCATGACTACCGCCATGGGTAAGCTGCTGACGCCCCGCCACATCACCGGCGCATAAAATATGCGGCAAGTTGGTGCGCAGAAATGCGTCATTATCCAGCCGCCCATCGACGATCAGCCCAAGCTCTTCCAAACCAAAGCCCGCGATGCGGGGCTTGCGTCCAACCGCAATGATGATGTCATCATAGGCAATTTCGACCTCGCCATCTGGCCCCGCCACATATAGCGCCTTGCTTGCTGCAAACCGCACTGCGCGATGGTTGGTTAGAACCGTCACGCCCTCGCCTTCAAGACGCGCCGTGACCAATGCTGCGGCGTCTGCATCTTCCTTCAACAACAAACGGTCGGCCATTTCGATTATGGTGACATTCGATCCAAGCCGCTGAAATGCCTGCGCCAGTTCACAGCCAATCGGCCCGCCGCCTAAGATGACGAGCCTGGTCGGCGCGGCGGACCGCGTGGCCATGGCGTCCCACAAAGTTTCGCTGGTCAGATATCCGCTATCCTCGACACCGGGTAGCGGCGGAATAAGCGGCGCTGCGCCTGTGGCAATGATGAACGACTTCGCCGTCAGCCGCCGTGCGCCGTCAATCTCGACGGTCCATGGGTCGATGAAGCGCGCGTAACCCTTCACACAGTCGACCCCAAGGCCCGTAAAGCGTTCAACATTATCATGGGGTTCAATGGCAGTGATAACGTCCCGCACGCGGCGCATGACGGCGGGGAAGTCAATAGCGGGTGCACCAACGTCAATGCCAAAGCGCGCGGCATCGGCAATCTGATGTGCGACCTTCGCGCTTTTGATCAGCGCTTTTGACGGCACGCATCCGGTGTTTAGGCAATCGCCGCCCATCGCATGCGCTTCGATCAACGTCACCTTCGCCTGCACCATGGCCGCGATATAGGCCGACACGAGGCCCGCAGAACCCGCGCCAATGACGATAAGATTGCAGTCGAACCTTTTGGGTTTTTGCCAGCGTTCAGCCACGGCTGCGCTTAACCAAGGCGACAATAGCCTTTGCCGCCCAAGGGAAGAAAGCGAGCGCGACAAAGGACGCGATCAGCGTTGGCGACAATAAGCCAGCGGTGCTTTCGATACGGCTAATCTGCGTGCCCGCATTTACGAACACGATGGTCGCGGGCAGCATGCCCAATTGGCTGACCCAGAAAAATGTCCGTGTTTTTATGCGCGTCAGGCCCATTAAAAGATTGATCACGAAAAACGGAAAAACGGGGATCAGGCGCAGCGTGAAGAGATAGAAAGCGCCATCCTTTTCCAGGCCATCGTCAATCGCACGCAGACGTTCGCCAAATTTGCCCTGCACCCAATCGCGCAGCACGAAACGCGCGCTTAAAAACGCCAAAGTTGCGCCAATCGTGGAGGCAAAGGAAACGATGATTGTGCCAACCAGCACACCGAACAAAGCGCCCGCAACAAGGCTCATAATCGCCGCACCGGGAATCGAAAGCCCCGTCACCGCGACATACAGGATAAAAAATCCCGCTATATAAAGGATAGGATTGGCGTCCTTCGCCGCGACGATTTCTGATTGGCTTGCCTTAAAGTTTTCGAGGCTGAGAATCTGGCCAAGGTCGAAAACCAAATAAGCGACAATCGCGCCAATCAGAACAAGGACCAAGATCGCTTTTTTAACCATGGCCCCTGCTATATGCCCCCGCATGTGCGATCAAAATGGTACGTCGTCGTCAAGGTCATTGTCAAAGTCGCCGCCGCCAAAGCCGCCCGAGCTTCCGCTACCGCCGCTGCTTGCGCCGCCGCCTGCACCCCAATTGTTGCCGCCAGACGATCCGCCACCGCCGCTCCAGCCTTCGCCGCCGCCTGAACCGCCCTTGGCACCATCGAGCATCACCAGCTTGCCATCATAGCCGGCGACCGAAACTTCGGTGGTGTAACGGTCATTGCCCGATGCATCCTGCCATTTACGCGTGCGCAATCGGCCCTCGATATACACCTTGCTGCCCTTTTTCAAAAAACGTTCGGCCACGCCGACCAAGCCGTCCGAATTGAGCACGACGCTGTGCCATTCGGTGCGTTCTTTTTTCTCGCCCGTGGTGCGGTCTTTCCAATCTTCCGACGTTGCGATGCGCAAATTGCAGATGCGTCCGCCATTCTGGAATGATTTGACGTCAGGATCTGCGCCCAAATTGCCAACGATGATGACTTTATTGACGCTTCCCGCCATGTTCCCGTCCTTTGAATAAAATTTTCTGTTGCGCTGCTATAAGCCGAAGGAACGCGCTGTCCAATATGTAATCCCGGCAGCCGCATATGCCAGCGCAAAAAGATAGCTGACCATGAAGATGGGCCATTTCCAGCCATTGGTTTCACGCCGTGTCACCGCAATGGTCGAGATGCATTGCGGCGCAAAAACAAACCAGGCGAGGAAGGCCAAGGCCGTCGCCAATGACCAGTCCGCCGCAAGCTTTGGCCCAAGGCTGGTCGCTGCGGCGTCGTCATCCGCCGCGTCAATGGCATAGACTGTTGCGAGCGCCGATACCGCAACTTCGCGTGCGGCCATCGCCGGAATGAGCGCCAGCGCAATGTCATGGTTGAAACCAATGGGGCGAACAATCGGTTCAAGCCCGTCGGCTATGCGGCCTGCGACCGAATATTCAACCTGCGAGACGTTGCTGCCCTCGGGTGCCTTGGGAAAACTTAACAGCGCCCATAAGATAATCGTGGCGGCAAAAATAATCGTGCCCGCGCGGCGCAAAAACACCCAAGCGCGTTGCCACAGATTGATCGCAATGTCACCGGGCCGTGGCCATTGGTAGCGTGGCATTTCGATGAGGAAACTGCTCGTCCGGCTTTGCGTCACAAAGCGCTGGATGACCGCTGCTGCCAACATCGCGCCTAATATCCCTGCGATATATAGGCCGAACAGGACAAGACCCTGAAGCCCGATGCCGGGGCCAACGCTCGACGCCGGAATAAACGCGCCAATGATGACGGTATAGACCGGCAGACGCGCCGAGCAGGTCATCAGCGGCGCAATCAGGATCGTCGCCAATCGCTCCTTTTGATCCATGATCGTCCGCGTCGCCATGATGCCCGGAATCGCGCAAGCGAAGGATGACAATAAGGGAATAAAACTATGCCCCGACAGGCCGACTGCGGCCATCAGGCGGTCCATCACAAAGGCAGCGCGGGTCATATAGCCCGACGCCTCAAGCAACAAGATGAAGAGGAATAGGATCAGAATTTGCGGCAAAAACACGATGACGGAACCGACGCCGGCGATGACGCCATCTGTTAGAAACGAGCGCAGCAATCCGTCGGGCAGGACATTTTTGATGCCATCGCTGAGCAACGCAAAGCCGCTTTCAATCCAGCCAATCGGGGCTTCGGACCAACCGTACACCGCCTGAAACATCAGGAACAATAGCGCCAGCAATATGACGACGCCGCCCACAGGATGCAGCAGGATCGCGTCCAGCCTGCGTGTCCATTGGCGGCCAGCGGTTTCGCTGATGATGGCCGAGCGGGCAATGTCGCGGGCACGCTGATTCTGGGCACCAAAGGATGCCGCAACGGGTTCCGGCACTGGGCGCGGATAGTTGAGCGCTTGGTCCAGCGCAGTCATCAATGGTTCAAGCCCGCGACGGCGCACCGCAACGGTTTCAATCACCGGCACACCAAGCGCGCGGGCCAGTATGTGCACATCCAGTCGAAGGCCATCGCGCTCGGCAAGATCAATCATATTAAGCGCGACCACCGTCGGCAGGCCTTGCGCAATCAGTTCAAGCGCAAAGCGCAAATGATTGTCGAGATTGCCCGCGTCGAGCACGATCAACAATGCGTCAGGGCGGCGGTGTCCCTCCAATTTGCCCAAGACAACATCACGCGTAACGGCTTCGTCGAGGCTGTCGGGGTCCAGACTATACGCGCCGGGCAAGTCGATCATTTCAACCGGACGCCCATCGGCAAAGGCGGCGCGACCCGATTTACGCTCCACCGTCACGCCGGGATAATTGGCAATTTTCTGCCGCGCGCCGGTCAATGCATTGAACAGCGCACTTTTGCCGGCATTGGGGTTACCGACCAATGCGACCAGAGGCGGCATTTGCGTCATACGGGCAACGCGCAATCAATCGCGGCGGCGACATCGCTGCGCAAAGCCACCGTCATGCGGCCAACGCGGACCGCCAATGGGTCACGCCACATCAATATGCCCTTATGTAACGCCTCAATTGTCACGCCGGGTTCAAAACCCAGCGAGCGCAAACGATGCCCCTCGTGATCGGGTAAGGATTCCCAATCAATGGCCCGAATGACGGCGATTTGGTTCAACGGAAGGTGATCAAGTTGCACGGGCGTTATTTGCAACCGATTCGCAATGACATCAATAGGGATTTATATCAACGTGCCGGGTAGCGCAGCCGACCGATGAAGCGTGACAGGCTTGGCGCATGTTCCTTGCGCTGTTTCGCCTGATATTTCACCTTTTCAATCTGCATCACATTGTCGATCCGACGGTCCAGAAAGGCGCGGGTGTCGGCGAAGTTTTCGCTGTCATCATTGACGAAAACGCTCAAGGTGCTTCCATAGACCGCCGATAGCGTCATACGCTTGGTATAATGATTGAGGTCCGTGGCGGTATCGCCCGCCAGTCGCCACATGCGGTCCGCCGAACGCCAGCCCATTTTTGCGGCCTTCAGGAGATTTTGCGGCATCGCCATGATGGCAAGCGCACGGCGCAATGATTCCCGGTCCGGGGCCATAATCTCCAGCCGAGTCGCGACCAAATTAGTAATCCGGTCTCGGATCTTCATCGCGTTTAGCGTTTCCAGAGGCAGACGGCGGGCAAGTTCCAGATCAACGCCTTCGACCCATGCGTCGATCAACGCGATGGCCTCGCCCTTGAACGCCAGCATCGCAACGTCGCGGTCAACGCCCGTCTCATCAGCGGCGGCATGGACGGCGGCTTCGGACCATCCGTCAAAGCCGGCATGGCGGCCAATGACTGGGGCAAGGGCGACGCGAATTTCATCAATCGTCGGGTCGGCAGGAAGGGCGTTTTGGGACATAAATGATAACTAGACGTTCGCCGCGTTCAAGAAAAGGCCTATTGCTTACGCACGAGCACCAACGCGATCATAATGAGCGCGCTGCCCGTAAAATCCATCGCCGTCAGCGTTTCGCCAAAGGCCAGCCAGCCCGCAGAGGCCGATAAAGCGGGTTGCAACAACAGGGCAAGGCCAATCACTAGCGGGCTGAAATGCGGCAAGGCATAAGTGAGGCAACCCTGACCGAAAAATTGCGAGGTGAAGGCGAGCAGGAGAACTGGCCACCAAACCGTCGGGATGATCTGTTCGCCTGCAAAGACAGCAGCGGCCAACAAGACAACCGCCGCAATGGCACTCGCCATGCCAAGCGCGCCCCAGCTTTCGGTGTTTTGCCGCATCTTCATCATCAGCACCAAATAGACGGTATAGGTAAGCCCGGCACCAAGCGACAAAAGGTCGCCCGTAAAGTGGCGCGGCGACAGCTCAAGGCTTTGTCCCATCAATAAAGCCGCGCCGACAAATGCGAACAAAACGGCCATGCTTTCCCATTTCGACGGCATTTTGCGTGCTAATATGACGCCATAAATTACCAGCAACAGGCTGGCGCAATTGGCGAACAGCGTTGCATTGGCCATTTTTGTCTGAAAAATGCCAATATGCCACAAGATGATATCGACGCCGAAAAACAGGCCCGCAACAATCGCAAGCCAATAGGTCGGACGGCTGACCGCAGAGAGGCGAAAACCAAAACGATAGCCCAGGAACAGCAAAAAGGGCGTGGCCAGCGCCAGCCGCCAGAATCCGGTCGCTATCGGACCGCTATCGGCGTAGCGCACAAGCAGTGGGCCAAAGGCAATCGCAACATTGCCCGCAAGCAACGCGGCAAAGGCAAGCAGGTTTGGCGATTGCTGATGAAAAATCTTCTGCTGCATAAACCCCCGTTGCAATTTGCAACTTTCATCCGCAT
>JAEMTM010000001.1:21585-43308 GCA_016462305.1 Sphingomonadaceae bacterium
CTAGGCGGCAAAGAAACGCCTTAATGACAGGAAATCGCATGACTGCAACTTTGTTCGACCCGATTACACTTGGTGCCATCTCCGCGCCTAATCGCATATTGATGGCCCCGTTGACGCGCGGACGGAGCGAAGGCGAACATGTGCCGCTGTCCGACCTGAAGGCAGAATATTACAGCCAGCGCAGCACCGCAGGCCTGATCATCGCGGAAGCGACCGGCATTAGCCAAGAAGGCCTTGGCTGGCCATCGGCGCCCGGAATCTGGTCCGACGCGCAAATCAAGGCTTGGAAACCCGTGACTCAGGCTGTGCATGACGCGGGCGGACGGATTATCCTGCAATTATGGCACATGGGCCGTCTTGTGCACCCAGATTTCTTGGGCGGTGCGCAACCGGTATCGTCTTCGGCCACCACTGCACCCGGCTATGCACATACCGCAGAGGGTAAGAAAGATTATACCGAAGCGCGCGCGCTCGATATTTCGGAAATTCCGCGCATTGTGTCGGATTATGTCCATGCCGCGAAAAACGCGATGGCCGCAGGTTTTGACGGGGTGCAGATTCACGCGGCAAATGGCTATCTGATTGACCAGTTCCTGCGCGACAACACCAATTTGCGCACCGACGATTATGGCGGCGCAATCGAAAACCGCATCCGCTTGCTGCGCGAAGTTACGCAAGCCGTGGTGGACGCCGTGGGCGCGGATCGGACGTCGGTGCGCCTGTCTCCCAATGGCGAAACGCAAGGCGCGGACGACAGTAACCCTGTTGCATTGTTCACCGCTGCGGCCGCCGTGTTGCAGAATATCGGCATCGCCTTCCTTGAGCTGCGCGAAATCAAACCTTATGGCAATTTCGGACAAACCGACGTGCCGCGTATCTCGCCCGAAATCCGTAAGATATTCAAAGGGCCGCTGGTGCTTAACCAAGAATATACTAAGGAATTGGCGGATGCCGATCTTGCCTCGGGCCTTGCCGACGCGATCAGCTTTGGCCGTCCTTATATCAGCAACCCCGACCTTGTGGAACGGTTGCGCATTGGTGCGGCATTGACGCCGGACAATTTCAAGACCTGGTATTCGCCCGCTGCGGAAGGGTATACAGATTATCCCTTCCTTGCACAGGCGAACGCATAACGCGCATGATACAGGCGTGGCTTGGCCAATATTATGCGTTAGCTATCCCCGCCTTGCTGCTTGTGCTGCTCGCAAGCGCCGAAGCGATCTGGCCGCGCCGGGCGTTGGTGTTGGGCCGAAGCCCACGATGGCGGACACACGCATTATTCTTCGTCAGCAACGCCGTTATGGGCCGACTGCTGTCCTTTTTGGTCGTGGTCGGTGTGGCCGCAAATTGGGCCGATACGCACAAGTTTGGCGTGCTATATTTGGTCGCCTTGCCCTTTTGGGTTGAGGCCGCCATTGCCTTTATAGTCCTTGATTTCGCAGTCTGGTTGCAGCATTTTTTTATGCATCGCACCCCGTTGCTCTGGCGCATACATGCGGTCCACCATAGCGACCGTGATCTGGACGTGACCACGGCATTGCGGTTCCACCCGTTTGAACTGATAGTATCGACATTCTATAAATCCGCCATCGTCGCTTTGCTTGGCGTGCCCCTGCTGGTCGCATTGGCATTTGAAGTATGGCTCAATGCCAACGCGCTGTTCAACCACAGCAATATCCGCGTGCCGCGCCAGCTTGACCGCATATTGCGGCTAATTCTGGTGACGCCGGACATGCATCTGGTGCATCACAGCACCCGCGTTGAAGAACAGAAACATAATTTCGGTTTCGCGCTGACGCTTTGGGATCGCGCGTTCGGCACCTATCGCGCAGAGTCGATATTAGGTGCCGAAAACCAGAAAATAGGTCTGGCGATGATTGACGATGGCCGCCCTTCAGGCTTCATTTGGAGCATGAAGCAACCCTTGACGTAGCGGAATATAACGCCGCCTTGACCAGCTTGATTTTCCGGAGCATTTTTAATGCGGGGAGAGTATAAAATGGCCAGAATAGGCAAAATAATATTGGGCAGTGTTGCCGTCGTCGCGATGGGTGCTGGGCTTATTTACGGGTGGCAGCAATATCGCGAGAAAAGCATCATGGACGATTCGCGCGTGGCACAGATGTCATCGGACGCGGAAGTCACATCTGGCCCCGCCAATATGTTGCTGTGGGGCGATACCCATCTCCATACCTCCAATTCCATCGATGCCTTTGGCTTTGGCGTAAAACTTGGGCCAGAAGAGGCGCTACGTTTTGCACGCGGCGAAGAGGTTATGTCGACTGGCGGGATGAAGGCTAGGTTGGAACGACCGCTTGATTTTCTTGTGATCGCTGACCACTCGGGCGGGCTTGGCGCAACCAAGGCTCTATACGACGCGCCCGGATTTCTTGTTCGCGACCCCACGCTGAAGCGTTGGCACACCGAAATGCATAAGGGGCCAGAGGGCATGCAGCGCGTGACCGGCGAGCTTATCGATCGTGCGGGCCGCAACACGCTTCCCGCTGCGCTGACCAATCCCGAAAATCAACGCAAGACGGCAACCAGCATCTGGACGGGCCACAGCACGCTTGTCGAACGCTATAATGAACCCGGAAAGTTCACCGCCTTCATGGGTTTTGAATATACGTTGATGCCCGACGGCAATAATTTACACCGCGTCGTCATGTTCCGTGACGGCAAAAGCCGCACCGACACGGTCCTGCCTTACGACCCTGGCCAAGGCGACACGCCGGTCAGCCAATTGTGGGACTATATGGACAATTATGAGAAGGTCACTGGCGGCAAGGTGCTGGCGATCCCGCATAACAGCAACCTGTCCAATGGCCTGATGTTCGAATTGGTTGGCCCGGATGGTGGCCCCATGACCGCAGCATATGCACGGCGGCGGGCCGCACGCGAACCCGTGACCGAAATCACGCAAATCAAGGGCGATAGCGAATCGCACCCGTTTTTGTCGCCGAACGACGAATTCTCCGGTTTCGGCACTGCGGGCTGGGACCTTGGCAATTTGACCATGCAGGCCGCGAAAAAGCCGCAGGATTATGCGGGCGAATATATTCGTGAGGCGTTGAAGCGTGGCCTAGCGATTGAGGCGCGTACCGGCGTGAACCCCTATAAATTCGGCGTTATCGGTTCAACCGACAGCCACACTGCGCTGGCCACTGGCGACGAAGATAATTTTTTTGGCAAGCATTCGGGCGGCGAGCCTAACGCCAACCGTGCTTCGCAGGCCCAAAATCTTGGCACCCGGAAAGGACGTATTGGTTGGCACTATCTGGCGGGCGGCTATGCCGCCGTGTGGGCCACGGCCAATACACGCGCAGCGATATTTGACGCAATGATGCGACGCGAGGTTTACGCCACAACTGGCCCGCGCATGACATTGCGTTTCTTTGGCGGTTGGGATTTCAATGAAACGGATTTTGCCCGCGACTGGGTAAAGGCTGGATATGCCAAAGGCGTGCCCATGGGCGCAGACCTGAAGCCCGGCAACGGGGCGCCAAAGTTCATGATTTCGGCGTTGAAAGACCCGGCGGGGGCCAATCTTGATCGCGTTCAAGTCGTCAAAGGTTGGGTAGATTCTTCCGGCGCATTGCAGGAAAAGATTTTTGACGTTGTCTGGGGCGATGCCGACAAAAGGCGCAAGGGTGCCAATGGCAAACTCCCCACAGTCGGCGACACCGTAAACATCGCGCAGGCGAGCTATACCAACAGCATAGGTGATCCGGAATTGCGGACGGTGTGGACCGATCCCGAATTTAACCCCAATATCCGTGCTTTTTATTATGTCCGGGTGCTGGAAATTCCGACCCCGCGCTGGGTGTTGTTTGATGCCGTGCGTTATGGGGCAAAATTGCTGCCGGGGACGGAGTTAAAGGCGCAGGAGCGGGCGTATTCGTCACCCATATGGTATAACCCCAAAAAAGCCATTTAGGGTCAGGCGCTATTCATATGCAAACCCGGATAGCGCGGAGTCAGGGTCAGATATCCCCATCAAGCGGCGCATGGCCAGCCTTGCGAGCCGCTGCGTTTCGGTTTTCCGGCGCGCAGGGGCGAGCGGCACCAATGCGGCTGGCCGCCCGATTTCGGCATCATAAGCGTCGGCGATGATCAAACCGGCGCGTTCGGGCATGAACGCAACGTTTTGCAGCGGGCCAATGTCGAACCCAGCCGGGACTGCCCAGAAAAAACGGTCACAATATTCGAGATATTCCGGCCATTTTTGATCCCCCATAAGGTCAGCGCGCGAAGTTTTGATTTCGACGATGATAATCTCGCCTTTGTTGCTGAGGCCCATGAGGTCCGCACGGCGATTGTTGCGCAGGCTAACCTCAGGTTGCACCACAATATGGTTGCGCAAGAATAACCGCGAAACACCGCGCACTACCGCAGGCGCGCCGGAAATCGATGAAGGGGTAGAAGGCTGAGTCATAATCCGCATGTAGAACGAAAGATGAACAAGATAAAGACCCCATGATGGGCCCTTATCGTTCTCATCCCACGCGCACCGATCAGCGGTAGAAGATATGATTGTCTACGCTGCCAATCCGCGTCAGACGCCACCCTGGAGAAACATGGCGGGCATGGAAGAACAATGCGCCTTCAACCGGGCTTTTCCATTTATTGTCCAGCGCGATGTTGCTGATCGCGACGGCGTTGCGCCAATGCATGCTGTCCGTTTGGACCCGCGGCAGGCTTGCGCCGCGAACGAAGGAAAACTGACCTTTTTGGAAGACAACGCCGCATAATGTGCTGGCAAATCGACCCGAATTGGCGCGGGCAAGCACCACGCGGGCCACGGCCAATTGGCCGACCAGCGATTCGCCCTTGGCCTCGAAATAGACCGCGCTGGCAAGGCATCGCTCTTCCTTGCTTAAGCTGTCATCGACATCTTGCGTGCGCACAAGGTCAGTGAGTGAGGATATGGTTTCCGCATCTGCATCAACGTCATTAGGATTTAGGAGCGATTTTGGCATAATGCCGTTGCTTGGAACATATATAATGTCGCCATTGTCAGCGCGCGTCGCCGTCACTTTTCCGCTTTTCACGAGATCCAACTGCGCCTGTTCGGCGGCGATCTGCATAGGGTCAATGATGGTATCATTGGCGCTTAACTGTGTGCTTTGGTCATTAACAAAAGCAAATCCCGCATCGGCAGTAAGGACTGCGGAAATCAGGGTACAAGATATAGCCACCAAAGAGGCAGCCCGAAAAAATTTCAACATGAAACATACATTAAAGCGGCGGCACCAGCAGACGAAACTCTATTATTTTGTCATATTTCGTCTTTTGTTGCATCCGACTCGCGTGTTTGTCTGGCCACCCCATTTGTGCCCTAAATGACAACCTTCGCTACTCGAAGGCTGTGCATTTATGGCGCAGCGCAGCAAAGTCAAATAAACATGGTCAGAAGTCGGTCCAACCGTGCACCGGACGCGACATCCAGTTCAAAAACCCACAAATCCGGATCACGAGCGCATCGTTTTTTCCAATAATCCTGCACCGCGACACCATTGGATTCCTTCAAATCTATCGTCTGCCATGCGGACTGGCCGTCTAATGCCGGATAACGTTCGTATAATTTGGGGTTTGCGCCACGAACCTGGCCGATAAGCAATATGGCACCGGACACCGCATCGCCCTTTTTCAGGACGGTTGCAAAGTCACCTTCGGCTTCTAATATGCGCTTGATTGCGGAGATAAGAACACCACTGGCAAGCCGTGGTTCAATCAAGCGGCGTCACGCTCTTCAGAGAAGGTTAACACCGCAAACATCGCCGACGAATCTGCGGCACCCCGCAATTGCGCGCGGAATTTCTCATCGCGAAACAGGCGTGAAACCTCTGCCAATGCACGCAAATGCGATGCGCCATCCTGCGCCGGTGAAACAAGCGCGCAGACCAGATCAACCGGCTCGTCATCGACAGCATCATAAGGCACCGGCTTCAAAAGCCGGACAAACACGGCCACGGGCATGTCGATACCCAAGACCTTGCAATGCGGAATCGCTGTTCCTCCACCAAAACCCGTTGGGCCAAGTCGCTCGCGCTCAATCATGCCGTCCAGCACGGCATGGGCATCGACAAAATAATTTTCAGCCGCGATAACCGATAGCTGCGCCAGCAAGTCGGATTTCCCCGAACATAGCAAGTCAGCAGCAACGGCCCCTTCAACGAGCCTGGTAGAAAGTCGAATCATATTTTGTTCAAAAGCGCCCGGTGCAACCGGCGGCGCAACCCCTAAATATTAGAAATGATATAGAATATTAATTCACGTCAGCCGAGGTCTAAGGTGCGGATTTTGGTTCAACCCACCCGATCGTGCCATCTTCGCGGCGGTAAACCATATTATGTCGCCCAGTTCCAGTGTTTTTGAATAATAAGGCGGGTGTATTGCGTAAATCCATTAGCATAACCGCATCGGAAACCGTCGATTCAGGAATATCTACGCGCATTTCGGCAACAATTACGGGTGCATCCGGCAATGGCATTTCATCCGCACCATCCCCTGCTTCAAACACGGTATAGGCGGCTTCTTCTTGCGCCAGCGCATAAGCGGTTTGTTCATGGCGATCCTGCAGTCGGCGCATGTAACGGCGCAATTGTTTCTCAATGCGTTCGGCGGCGCGGTCAAAGGCGACATGCGCATCCTGCGCTTCGCCCCGGCCTTTGAGCACGAGGCCCTGCATCACATGCATGACAATATCGCTGGTGAAGCCATCATGCGGCGCACGGCCAAAGGTTGCATGCGATGACAAGGCCTTGGTGAAATATTTTTCAGAAATAGATCCAAGCCGTCTTTCCACATGGGTCTGGAGCGCTGCACCGGTGTCAACCTGATGTCCTGAAACCCTGATGTCCAATGCCTGTCTCCTTTTTGTTAAAGCGCTGAGCCCGGCTGGAGCCAAAGCGCATCCTTAATCTGTGCAACAAATTCGGCATGGCGCGCCAATTCCTCCGTTGAGGCGGAATGCGCGCGCGCTGGCCGAAATGTTTTCGTTGTCTGAACATTGTTAACGTTCATTTGGCGTATCATTTTATCAGCTTTATCATCATCAGCGAGGCCAAGGCCAAGGCCAATCTGCCGGCCGCCGGTCAGTTCAATATAAAGCTGCGCCAGTAATTCCGCATCCAACAACGCGCCATGCTTTACCCGGTGGCTGCGGTCGATGCCATAGCGGGTGCACAAAGCGTCCAAAGACAGCTTTGCCCCGGGGTTTTTAACGCGTGCCAGCGCCACTGTGTCAACCATACGGTCCATAGACACCGGCGGACGACCGCAATGCTGCAATTCGTGATTGAGAAAGCCAAAGTCAAAGCTGGCATTATGCGCAACGAGCGGGCTGTCGCCCAAAAATGCAAGCAGCTCATCCGCCTTTTCGCCAAAAGTCGGCTTGTCAGACAGGAAACGGTCCGAAAGACCATGGACTTGTTCGGCGGCGGTCGGCATCGGGCGCTGCGGGTTGAAATAGGCATGATAATGCTTGCCCGTCATGACTCGGCTGACCATTTCAATGCAGCCAATTTCGACCATCCGATCCCCAGTTGCAGGATCAAAGCCAGTCGTTTCCGTATCGAAGATAATTTCACGCATTCTATTATGAGATGTGAGCCTGTTTAAGCGCTTATGCAAGTCCCAGCCGCAGCTTTTTCACTAGGGCACGCACATCGGCACGTGTTTCCCCTAGTTGCTTGCCCGTATCAATCACATGATCGGCCTGGGCACGCTTTTCGGCATCGGCCATTTGCAACGCCAAAATATGTTCGAATTTGTCTGGCGTCATATCAACACGGGCGAGCACACGTTCGCGTTGAACGGGCGCTGGTGCGCTGACAACGACGACAATATCGACGCCGGTTTGCCCGCCCTTTTCAAACAATAAAGGGATGTCGAACAATATCATATCCGCGTCTTGATGCGATGCCAGAAATGCCCTTCGGCGTTCGGCTACAGCGGGGTGGACAATCGATTCCAACAATGCCAACCGGTCGCGGTCGCCAAAAACAGCAGCACCAAGCGCTTTGCGGTCGACGCCCTGCGGCCCGGTCGTTCCGGGAAAGGCCGATTCAATTGCGGGCACAAGCGCACCGCCCGCCTTTTGCAGGTCGTGCACCACGGCATCGGCATCAAAAACCGGGACGCCTTCGTCGGCAAACATTGCCGCAACCGCCGATTTACCCATGCCTATGGAGCCTGTCAGGCCAATGATGATCGGCTTTTTCATTTCAACAACAATGCCCGCAATGCGTCTTCACCATCGTCGGGCGGGGCAACGCCGAAAAACAATTCAAACGCGATTGCCGCCTGCCCCACCAGCATTTCCAAGCCATCGACCGTTTCCAATTCACGCATCCGCGCCGCTTTTAACAAAGGCGTCTCTATCGGCGCGTAGACAAGGTCATAGACAATGGCATGTTCGGGCAAGGGCGAAAGGTCAATCTCAAGCGCTTCCTGCCCGACCATGCCCAACGGGCTTGCGTTCACCAGCAACGCGGCATCCGGCACGCGTGCGTCAAAACCAATCACTTTGCCTTTCAACCCGAAATGCGCGAGCAAGCCTGCCGCCTTCAAACCGTTGCGTGCAACCAAAACGACTTCGCCTATATCGGCCTGCGCCAAGGCGAAGAGCACTGCCCGTGCTGCGCCCCCTGCACCAATGACGACAGCCGTTTCACCCGATATGGGAATATCCGCGATGGGGCCATAAAAGCCGCCAACGTCCGTATTGGTCGCGACAAGTGCGCCGGCGGCATTGCGAAACACCGTGTTAATCGCGCCTATCGAGTCGCGCACATCGCCTGGGTCAGCCACAAAATCGAGCGCCGCAATCTTGTGCGGTATCGTTATATTGCACCCGCGCCATGCGGCATCGGCAGCGCGCGCGGCAAAATAACGCTCCAGATCATCGGGCAGCACGGCTTGCGCCCGATAATCACCGACCAACCCCAATTGTCGAAGCCAAAAATTGTGAATCAGCGGTGATTTGGAATGCGAAATCGGGTGCCCGATCACTTCGGCATAATATGTCATATCATTAAAAGGCCTCTTATGCGCAGATAATCAAGCAGTGGAAGCAACGGCATTCCGATAATCGTAAACTGGCTGCCGCTGACGTTTGCGAACAATTGCGCGCCTTCGGCTTCAATCCGGTAGCAGCCGACGCAGTGCCGTATTTCATTCCAATAGGTTTCGACATAATTGTCGATAAACTGGGGACTTAGGTTGCGCATCGTCAACTGCGCGGTGTCGATAACGCGCCAGACAGGTTCGCCTTGCTCGCAGATAACGGCTGCGCTGATCAACCGATGCACCTTGCCCGAAAGCTGCGCCAAATGCGCGCGGGCGTCGTCCCGCGTTTCGGGTTTGTCAAAAATAAATCCATCGGGACCAACGCAAATCTGGTCGCATCCCAGCACCATCGCGGTTGGCATTTTGCGCGACAGTTTGCGCGCCTTTGCCTCTGCCAAGGCATCGGCAATATCGCGCGGCTTGGCGCCAGCCTGGGTCAGTGATGCTTTGATGCTCTGTTCATCAACCAAGGCTGGAACCGCTTCTAATGATACCCCTGCTGCGTTCAACATCGCGATTCGCCCTGCACTTTGTGACGCAAGGATAAGATTCACGAATCACCCAGTTGCGCCAGCTCGCGCGCATTGAACAAATTAATGATCGCGGCGGCACTTTCCTCAATCGACCGGCGGGTCACGTCCAATACGGGCCAGCCATTGTCCGCAAACATACGCCGCGCATGGGCGACTTCGGCGCGCACTTTTTCTTCATCGACATAATCGGTGTCGGGTGACTGGTTCAAGGACAGCAGACGGTTGCGGCGCACCTGAATCAAACGCTCTGCGCTTGTGACTAGGCCAATCACCATCGGGTGCTTCAGTTGAAACAATATCATTGGTGGGGGCGATTCCGGCACGATGGGGATATTCGCGGTCTTATATCCTCGGTTGGCGAGATAAATGCTCGTTGGCGTTTTTGAGGTCCGCGATACCCCCGCCAACACAATGTCCGCCTCTTCCCAATTTTGCGCATTGATGCCGTCGTCATGGGCAATGGTGAACTGAATGGCCTCAACACGCGCAAAATAAGCAGCGTCCATCACATGTTGCCGACCCGGACGCGCCTTGGCCTCTTGGCCCAACATGTTCGACATGGCATCACTCACCGCGTCGAGCGCAGCAACCGCAGGCAAGCCCAAAAGCCTGCATCTCGTTTCCAATGTGCGCCGTGTGTCCCGATTCACCAAAGTGAACAGCACAAGTCCAGGATTAGCGGCCACATCGGTCAATATCCGGTCCAAATGGCTTTCCGAACGCACCATGGGCCAGAAATGCTTGACCACATTTTCTGCGCCGTCAAACTGCGCCAACGCCGCTTTGGCGATGTTTTCCAGGGTTTCGCCGGTGGAATCCGATAATAAATGTAAATGAAAACGCTGGCTCATGACTGACAGTCTTGTTGGCAGGCTGGGGATAAATCAAGGGACAAGTTTTGCGTCGTGCTTTCTTATTTATTACCCCGATTTTACCGCGCGATTCGGACACAGGCTGTCCACAGCGGAAATCCATTATGCACAGGCTGTGGATAATGGGGAGCAAATTTGCGAATCCCGTTCCACTCGTTTGTCCACATGCGTCAAGATGTTGGCAATATCCGCAAAAGCTTTTAAGGCCTGAACTATCAACAGCGCATCATCTTTCATCATCCTTTATATAAATATATATTTTGATTGGCTCTCTCTTTTCTATGTCTGCGCAAAGCCCGAAAAAACTGCTTAACGTCCTGCGGGGCAACCAAGAGGCTATCCCGCCCATCTGGCTCATGCGCCAAGCGGGTCGTTATCTGCCCGAATATCGCGCGTTGCGTGCTAAAAAGGGTGGGTTTCTGGCGCTGGCTTATGACAGCGATGCGGCCTGCGAAATCACTTTGCAGCCGGTCCGGCGTTTTGGTTTTGACGGTGCGATCCTGTTTTCCGATATTCTGGTTATCCCACATGCCATGGGTCAGGAACTCTGGTTCGAAACGGGCGAAGGTCCGCGGCTTGCCCCACGCTTAGCGGAATCGCGGCTTGAAGATTTTGTGCCAGCACCTGAACGGCTTGCCCCGGTCATTGATACGGTGCGCAAGGTGTCGGCAGAGCTGCCACCCGAAACAACCCTCCTGGGCTTCGCTGGAAGCCCGTGGACGGTCGCTACCTACATGGTCCATGGTCAAGGTAGCAAAGACCAAGCAGAGGCCCGTAGAATGGCGCATACGGAGCCTGAGCGTTTTGCAGCGTTGATCGATGCCATCATTTGCGCAACCGTGGATTATTTGGGTGATCAGATTGATGCTGGTGTTGAAGCGGTGCAATTGTTCGACAGTTGGGCAGGGTCATTGTCGCCCGCACAATTTGAAAAATGGGTGATTGCACCAAATGCCGAAATCGTCCGCCGGTTAAAGGCCCGCAATCCAAACGCAGTCATTATCGGCTTTCCCAAGGGTGCGGGCGGCAAACTTGCGGCTTATGCCGAAGGGACGGGGGTGGACGCCATTGGGTTGGATGAAACCGTTGATCCGCATTGGGCAAATCGCGAATTGCGCAAGGGTCTTCCCGTGCAAGGCAATCTTGACCCGCTTGCGTTGATTGCGGGCGGCGATGTATTGAAGGATGCAGTGAAGAATATCCTCAACGCCTTTGAAGACCGGCCACATATCTTCAATCTTGGGCATGGCATATTGCCCGATACCCCAATCGAAAATGTTGAACTGCTTCTTAATCTGGTCCGCAAGGCTTAGCCCATAAAGGCCGTTTTTATGACGGAAACTCTATCTGTGCTGTATATTTGGTTGAAATCCGCCCACATTATTTTTGTCATTTTCTGGATGGCGGGATTATTCATGCTCCCGCGCTTTTTTGTCTATCATCAGGAAAGCGCGGAAGGATCAGAAGAGGCCGCAAAATGGGTGGACCGCGAATCCAAGCTCATCAAAATCATCCTCAATCCTTCCATCATTGTCGTCTGGGTGTTGGGACTCGTTTTGGCGTGGCATATTGGCGCAATGGCCAATGGCTGGTTTCACGCCAAATTGCTGTTTGTGTTGGGGCTGTCGGCTTATCATGGCTGGGCCGTCGGCTACGCCAAGAAACTGGCGCGTGGCGAACGGCGGCTAACGGGTAAGCAATTACGCTTGTTCAACGAAGTCCCCGGCATTGCGTCAGCAATCATCGTCATATTGGTCGTTGCCAAACCGTTTTAACGGCTCTTTACAGGCATTTCTTGAGAAGAGTTGACGTTGCGCCCGTGCTCGCCTATTTAGCGTTTTAAGCCCGTCCTGGGTATGCGGCGCGACCTTCACAACAACCGCGCCATCAACTTTTCATCATTTAACCGGTTGGCTTTTGACAAACCGGTCATATCATCGGGCGATTTGCCCATCCACAATGCGGGCTTATGGTCCATCCAACGGAATTATTTATGCATTTGAAAGAGCTGAAAAGCAAAAACCCCGCTGACCTTGTATCGATGGCTGAAGAGCTGGGTGTTGAGGGCGCGTCTACCTTGCGTAAGCAGGATTTGATGTTTGCGATTCTGAAAGAGCTTGCCGAAGATGGCGAGCAGATCATGGGTCTTGGCACGATTGAGGTTTTGCCAGACAGTTTCGGTTTCTTGCGTTCGCCAGAGGCCAATTATCTGGCAGGTCCGGACGATATTTACGTGTCGCCGAACATGGTGCGCCAATTTGGTTTGCGCACAGGGGACACCGTCGAAGGCGAAATTCGTGCACCAAAGGACGGCGAGCGTTATTTTGCCCTAACGAAGGTGATGAAGATCAATTTTGACGATCCCGATGTCGTCCGTCACCGCGTCAATTTCGATAATCTCACGCCGCTTTATCCAGATTCAAAGCTCACGCTCGATTCGCTCGACCCGACGGTCAAGGACAAGTCAGCGCGCGTCATCGACATCGTCAGCCCGCAGGGCAAGGGCCAGCGCGCCTTGATCGTCGCGCCGCCGCGCACGGGTAAGACGGTGCTGCTGCAAAATATCGCGCGCGCGATTACCGAAAACCATCCTGAGGTGTTCTTGATCGTTCTTTTGATCGACGAACGGCCTGAGGAAGTGACCGATATGCAGCGGTCGGTAAAGGGAGAGGTTGTATCTTCCACCTTTGACGAACCCGCAACGCGCCACGTGCAAGTTGCTGAAATGGTAATCGAAAAGGCAAAGCGTTTGGTTGAACATAAGCATGATGTTGTCATCTTGCTCGATTCGATCACCCGCCTTGGCCGCGCCTATAACACCGTCGTTCCGTCATCGGGCAAGGTGCTTACCGGCGGTGTCGACGCCAACGCCCTACAACGTCCAAAGCGTTTCTTCGGCGCGGCACGGAACATCGAAGAAGGTGGTTCACTGTCCATCATCGCGACGGCGTTAATCGACACCGGTAGCCGCATGGACGAAGTTATTTTTGAAGAGTTTAAGGGCACGGGCAACTCCGAAATCGTGCTGGATCGCAAGGTCGCTGACAAGCGTATCTTCCCAGCATTGGATGTCGGCAAATCCGGTACCCGTAAGGAAGAATTGCTGGTCGAGGAAAGCAAGCTCAAGAAAATGTGGGTGCTTCGCCGTATCCTCATGCAAATGGGCACAATCGATGCGATGGAATTCCTGCTCGACAAGATGAAGGATTCGAAAACCAACGAAGACTTTTTTGACTCGATGAATCAGTAAGCCAGATATTTCGGAGTTATGTTGTGATTGATTTTCTCTTGGTCGCCTCGACCGTCAATAATCTGGGTGGGCTCGGTGATATTTGGGCCGCTATCGTCAAGGATTTTTCCAACATTACCGAACCTGCGGCCTTTGCGGCCTTTATGCAGGTGTTGTTGATCGATCTGGTGCTTGCCGGCGACAATGCGATTGTTGTCGGCGCGTTGGCGGCGGGTCTGCCTGCGGATCAGCGTAAGAAAGTCATCCTCATCGGTGTCCTTGCGGCCTTGGTGCTGCGGATCATCTTTGCGCTTATGGTGACATGGTTGCTGGGTATCGTTGGTCTGGTGCTCGCAGGTGGCTTATTGCTGCTGTGGGTCGCCTGGCGCATGTATCGCGATATAAAGGGTCATGCCGGTGAATCTGCCGGGTCGCCCGAAATCGTGGGTGATGAACATTCGGGCATAAAGTCGACCAAGACCTTTGCAGGTGCCGCATGGGGCGTTGCAGTTGCGGACGTATCGATGAGCCTTGACAATGTTCTGGCGGTCGCAGGCGCGGCGCGCGAACATCCCGGAATCCTCATCGTCGGCCTGATTTTCGCGGTCGCCCTGATGGGGATCGCGGCCAATATCATTGCCCAATATATTGAGCGGTATCGCTGGATCGCATGGGTCGGCTTGGTGGTGATTGTCTATGTTGCGGGCAAGATGATAGTCGAAGGCTGGAGCGAAGTGCAGCCTTATGCAATGGGCTTTGCAGCCATGTAACGCATAAGGGCTCCTTTGCGGGAGCCCTTATAGTTTCAGCGCAGATGCGCGGCGAAAAATGCGGCTGTGCGTCCGTCCGCCAACTCTGCCCCTGCCACATTCCGGCGATTGCCCATTTCCGCCGCAAAGCCATGGTCAAGACCTGCATAGTCATGCAGCGTCACCTTGGGGTGCTTGCCAAGGCCAGCGTGAATCTTGGCTTGCGCTTCTGGCCCGACAAAATGGTCCGCAGTGGGAATATGCAGCATCAGCGGATGGGCGATGGCATGGCTTTCGTCCAACATCTGGTCAATCATCACGCCATAATAGCCCACCGATGCGCTAATGTCCGTCCGCGTTGCCGCCATATACGCAAGTCGTCCGCCCAAGCAGTAGCCGACGGCACCGACTTTTTGGACAGGCGCTTGGCCGGACAGGCCGCTGCGGACGGCGTGAATCACGGCCTCAATATCGCGCACGCCGTCATCGGCATCATATTGCCCGAAATAGCCAAATGCCTCCTGAAGCTCCGCCTCGACATCGGGGTTCAATTCCACCCCCGGCGCAAAGCGCCAGAAGATGTCGGGTGCGACCGCGAGATAGCCAGCACCTGCCAACTGGTCGCATTTCTGCCGAATGCCCGCATTCACGCCGAATATTTCCGGGATAACGATAATCGCGGCACGCGCTTGGCCAGATGGCGCGGCGACGTAAGCGGGAAACAGCGCATCCTCACCCAGCGCGTCAATCTTCACATATTCACCCATAATCTGCTCCTTAGCGGATATTCTCCGCAATTGCGTGATTCGATTGATCCTTTATAGTGATGTTATCGGCAAATAGGAGGGCGCGGCCCATGAAGATGAACATTGAAATCGATTGTTCCCCTGAAGAGGCTCGGGCGCTGCTTGGACTTCCCGATGTCACGAAGGCAAATGAGGCTTATGTCGAGAAGGTCACTAACCTTATGAACAAAGCTGGTGGCATTGAGCAGTTGCAGGAGCTGGGAAAGCAAATCGCGCCGATGGGGCAAATGGGGCTGCAATTGTTTCAGCAATTGGTCGAAACAGGTGCAAAGGCGGCAATGTCGGGCCTGAACAAGAACGACAAAAAATAGCTTTGCGATGAAGTCCGCTGACACGATTTTCGCGCTGTCCAGCGGTGCGCCGCCGGCTGCTATTGCCATCCTACGGATCAGCGGACCTGCGGCTTTTGACATATTGCGCGGCCTATCCGGACGAGTCCCGTCACCGCGAAGGGCGTCCTTGTGCAGCCTGTATTCGCCAGAGAGTCAGGAAATATTAGATCAGGCGCTGGTGCTTGTTTTTCCCGGCCCCGACACCGCCACAGGCGAAGATCTGGTTGAGTTGCATCTGCACGGCGGCCGCGCCGTGGTGCGCGCCGTTGAAAATGCCATCGCCAGTTTCCCCGAAGCCCGGCGTGCAGAGGCCGGAGAGTTCACCCGTCGTGCCTTTGCCAACGGCCGAATGGATTTGAATGAAGCCGAAGGATTGGCTGACCTATTGTCGGCAGAGACCGAATGGCAGCGCCGCGCCGCAGCCAAGATGTTTGGCGGGGCATTCAGCACAGCGATTGAAGACTATCGGCAAGTCGTGCTCTTACTGTCCGCCCGCACCGAAGCAGAGCTAGATTTTTCGGATGAGGGTGACGTAGAATCGCAACATAATGCCGCCATTACAAATAGTTGTGAAGCATTACGGCAAAAAATATCGCAAACACTCGCCAGCCCGCCTGCCGAAAAGTTAAAGGATGGGTTACGCGTCGTCTTGGCTGGCCCGCCCAATAGCGGAAAATCGACTTTGTTAAATGCGCTGGTCGGGCGCGAGGCGGCCATTGTCTCTGATATTGCCGGAACCACGCGCGATATGATTGAAGTGCCGGTGGCGGTCGAGGGGGTGGCTTTGTTGTTCACCGATACAGCAGGCCTTCGCGACGATAGCGCCGACGTCATCGAACGCATCGGCATCGACCGAAGTCACGCCGCGATGCAGCAGGCGGACATATTGTTATGGCTTGGTCCGGAGGGCGCAGGGCCCACCCACGCGAATCTTATCGAGATCGCGGCCAAATGCGACATCATGGCCAATGCCGAAAAGTCTGCGGATGCCATATCTGTGTCGGCCCAGACGGGCGCTGGCATAGCGGAGCTGCTCCACATCGTGGCGGCAAGGGCCAAGACGCTTCTGCCGCCGCCGGATCAGTTTGCCATCAACGCACGGCAAAGGGCATATTTGGAGGACGCCGCAACTGCGCTCGCGGCGTGCAGTGATTCTGTAGACTGGTTGATTATCGCGGAAAACTTGCGGCAAGCGCGCCGCGCACTCGACGCCCTAACGGGCCGGGCGCATACCGAAGACTTGCTCGACACTATCTTCGGAAAATTCTGCGTGGGGAAATAGTCTGTTTCACGTGAAACAGGCCGGCACTCTTTTTTGACCAGCGGACATAGTTCGTATATGCGCGAACTATGAAAACCGATTTCGACATCATAGCTGTGGGGGGTGGCCACGCGGGCACAGAGGCGGCGGCGGTGGCTGCACGCATGGGTTTGCGGGTCGCTCTGGTCAGCTTTGACAAAAATATGATCGGTGCGATGTCTTGCAACCCAGCCATTGGTGGCCTCGGCAAGGGGCATTTGGTGCGTGAGGTTGACGCTTTTGATGGCCTGATTGGACGCGCCGCAGATGACGCGGCTGTGCATTATCGCATGCTCAACGCGTCAAAAGGCGCGGCGGTGCAAGGCCCCCGGATTCAAGCAGATCGCAAATTGTTCAAGGCGTCGATTCAAGCGCAGCTTGCGGCTTTGGAGAATGTGCACATAGTTGAAGCCGAAGCCGCTGCCCTACATTTTCTGCCGAACGCACCCACACGCGTTGCGGGCTTGGTTCTGGGCGAAGGGTCCATCATCACATCGGCGGCAGTGGTTTTGGCCACGGGCACGTTTCTAGGCGGCAAGCTGTTTCGCGGCGAAGAACGGCTCGACGGCGGCCGGGTGGGCGAAGCATCGGCCATGCTGTTGGCGCAGCAATTGCGGGGGGCAGACCTTCCCATCGCACGGTTGAAAACGGGCACGCCGCCTCGGCTTGACGGGCGCACGATTGATTGGGCGCGTTTGGAAATGCAGCCTTCCGATGATGATGATTGGACAATGTCATCAATGCGCCCCCGCCGGTCTGTGCCGCAATTATTCTGTGCGATGTCACGCACCAATGCGCAAACGCACGACATCATCCGTGCAGGCCTCCATCGCTCCCCGCTTTTCGGAGGCGATATTGAGGGCAGGGGACCGCGTTATTGTCCGTCGATTGAAGACAAGATTTTCCGGTTCGGTGATCGCGAAGGGCATCAGCTATTTCTGGAGCCAGAAGGCATTGACAGCCATCTGATATATCCCAACGGCATTTCAACGTCGCTGCCAACGGATATTCAGGCGGCCATGGTGCGGTCCATGGCGGGTCTTGAACAATGCGAGATTGTCGTGCCGGGCTATGCCGTGGAGTATGACTATATCGACCCGCGCTGTTTGGATTCCAGCCTCGCGGTGCGCGGGTTTGAGGGGCTGTATTGCGCGGGGCAGATTAACGGCACCACGGGTTATGAGGAAGCCGCCGCCCAAGGCTTAGTGGCTGGCATGGGCGCAGCTTCGAAGATTTTGGCGCAGCCCATGCCGCCTATTGACCGGACGAATAGCTACATCGCGGTGATGATCGACGACCTGACGCTGCAAGGCGTGACTGAACCCTATCGCATGTTAACGGCGCGCGCGGAGTATCGCCTGCGCCTGCGCTCCGACAATGCTGCGTCACGGCTCACACCGCTGGCCATGTCTGTCGGCGCTGTGGGCAGCGAACGTGCGGGCGCTTTTCAGGACCGGCTTTTGCAGCAGAGTGCACTTCAAAGCAGGCTTCAGCAAACAGTGAGCGCCGATGTCCTGATCAAACAAGGCATCGATGTGAAGCAAGACGCGGGCAAAATGTCGTTGTTCGACTGGTTGCGCTTTCCGCAGCTATCGCTTGCCCAATTATTGGAATTGGATGACGCGGCGTGGCCGCAGGACCTGATCATGGAGTTGGAACAAGACGGGCGATATGCACCCTATTTGGCACGGCAAGAGGCAGAGATAAACGAGTTGGGCGCCAATGCGCACATTCAACTGTCGGCGTTGATGGACTATCGGGCCATATCTGGATTGTCGCATGAAATGGTTGAGCGGCTTGAGGCGTCGATGCCCGAAAACCTCGCCGCTGCGTCACGGATCAGGGGCATTACGCCCGCTGCGCTCGCGGCCATTCTCGTGCACGCCAAGCGCGCCAAAATTGCTGTCGCGCAAGCCGCATGACGCAGGCCGAAGCCGTTGCTTGGTTGAAGGCCCAGCTAAATGTTTCACGTGAAACATTGGATGCGCTCGAAACATTCGTCGAATTTCTAAAGCGGGAAGCCGAAAGCCAGAATTTAATATCTGCCTCAACCTTAGACCATATCTGGTCGCGCCATATCGTCGATAGTGCGCAGTTGCTGCTATTTACCGATGCAAATGCGCGGCAGAATAATTGGCTGGACCTTGGGTCCGGTGCCGGCTTTCCGGGCTTGGTCATTGCCTTGCTGACCAATTATCATGTGACATTAGTCGAATCGCGCGCGCGCCGAATTGATTATCTGCAAAGAGCGGTCGAAATGTTGGACCTGACGCACCGCGTATGCGTGGCGGGCGTGACATTGGAGCGCCTTGAAACCGCGCCCTATGCAGTCATCAGCGCCCGTGCATTTGCGCCTTTGCCGAAATTATTTGATCTTGCCGCGCGCTTCGCCACAAATAACACTTTGTGGCTATTGCCAAAGGGGCGTAATGCAAAAGCGGAGTGGGAAGGTGCGCAAGCGCAATGGAGCGGAAATTTCCGCATCATGGACAGTGTAACAGACCAAGAGGCTGGCATTCTCGTCGGCACATTGTCGGGGAAACGCACAGCGCGCGCCATCTTCGAAACACAGGGGCAAGAGAAATGATCCGGATAGCGATAGCCAATCAGAAAGGCGGTGTCGGAAAAACAACCACCGCCATCAATCTTGCCACTGCATTCGCCGCAAGTGGTTGGCGCTGTGTTTTGGTTGATCTCGATCCGCAAGGAAATGCGTCCACCGGGCTTGGCCTGAAGCAGGCGCAGCGGGTGCATAGCAGCTATGATTTGTTGCTCGGCGATGCATCCTTGAAAGATGCTGCCATTCCCACGATTATCCCGAACCTGGATATGGTGCCAGCAACCGTCGATCTGTCCGGTGCCGAAATCGAGCTTGTCGAATATGAAGATCGCACAGGGCGACTGAAGGCCGCGTTTGACAAATCCGACGCGCATTGGGACATTTGCCTCATCGACTGCCCCCCTTCGCTTGGGCTGGTCACCGTCAATGCGCTGGTCGCCGTCGACTCGCTTCTCGTCCCGCTGCAGTGTGAATTTTTCGCGCTTGAGGGGCTAAGCCAATTATTACAGACCGTCGAGCGTATCAAGGGACGATTTAATCCGGCGCTGTCGATCTTGGGCGTAGCGCTCACCATGTATGACAAACGCAACCGGTTGACGGAACAAGTGGCCGATGATGTGCGCCGTTGCTTGGGCGACCTCGTGTTTGATACCGTGATTCCGCGCAATGTCCGATTGTCAGAAGCCCCCAGCCATGGTCTTCCTGCGTTGGTTTATGACCATCGCTGCTCTGGATCCGAAGCCTATATGAAACTTGCACGAGAATTGATTGGCCGCCTGCCGGTCCGGGAGTTAGCAGCGTGAGCAATGATAATCCGTCCGAAAAGTCACCGTTGAAGAAGAAAATGGGCCTTGGCCGCGGCTTGGATGCCTTGTTGGGCGAAGCGTTGCGGGGCGACAGCCAATCTGCGAATTTCTCCGCAGATCGAGACGCGCACAGCCAAGGCGTGACACGCTTGTCGGTCATCGACATTCGCCCCAACCCCAATCAACCACGGCGACATTTTTCCGATGAGAAACTGGATGAACTGGCGGCAAGTATCGCCCGGCACGGGATTATCCAACCCATCGTCGTTCGGCCCTATCAGGGCGGATACCAAATTGTCGCAGGCGAGCGCCGTTGGCGCGCGGCCCAGCGCGCCCAATTACACGATTTACCCGCGATCATTCGAAATTTTAATGACGCGGAAACGGTTGAGATCGCGCTGCTTGAAAATATCCAGCGCCAAGACCTGAACCCTATTGAAGAGGCGGAAGCCTATAAAAAGCTGACCGAACTTTTTGGTCACAAAGCTGCCGAATTGGCGGAGCTGGTGCACAAGTCGCGCAGCCATGTCGCAAATATGATGCGCTTGCTGGATTTACCGCAAACGCTGCGTGACCTCGTCATCGAAGAAAAACTCAGCATGGGCCATGCGCGGGCGTTGCTCGGCAGTGACAATGCGGTCCAGCTTGCCATGCTGGTCATAAAAAATGGCCTTTCGGTCCGCGCAACCGAAGCACTGGTGCAGCAAGAGCGCGCGCCTAAGGCGAAGAATCGCAAGGGCGCGGACACAGGCCTTCCGGAAAACGCCGACATCCGCGCCGTGGAGTCGCATCTTGGCGATCTTTTGGGGTTGAAGGTGCGGATCGCACAAAAAAATGACACGGGCGCGGGCGCGGTGACGTTTGAATATGGCAGCTTGGACCAATTGGACATGCTGTGTCAGCGGCTGACGGGCGAGAAGTTTTAGCCCGCCGATAGTCGCATAGGCTTTGCGTGGGATCGATATATGAATGCAGCGCAGAACATAAATCAAGATGTGGTGCAGCGACACCGTCTGTCGACGCGAATCTGGCATTGGTTGAATGCGTTTGTCGCGACGATTTTGCTAATGAGCGGCCTGATGATCTTCAACGCCCATCCACATTTATATTGGGGCGATTTTGGCTCCCGCGAAGATTATGCATGGCTGCAAATTGACGATACGCGCACCACGGGCTTTGTCAGGATCGGAAGCGTGCGGGTCGAAACAACAGGCGTATTTGGGCTTTCCCTGGGCACCAATGACAATGTTCGGCGGGTGGCCTTTCCTGGCTGGGCAACTATCCCCACCAGTTATGATTTGGCCGCTGCGCGGCGTTGGCATTTTGCCTTTGCTTGGGCTTTCGCGCTGGGTTTGACGGCGTTTATGCTCGCTTCGCTGTTCAACGGGCATATCCGCAAGGACTTGCATGTTCGCCGGACGGAGTGGCGTTGGGCGGCTGTGTGGGGCGACATTAAAGATCATG
>JAEMTM010000001.1:43408-46575 GCA_016462305.1 Sphingomonadaceae bacterium
GTTCGCCGGACGGAGTGGCGTTGGGCGGCTGTGTGGGGCGACATTAAAGATCATGCGCGGCTGCGTTTCGGCAACAAAGTGCACATAAGTAATTATAATATCATACAAAAATTTAGCTATATTGGTTTGATATTCCTATTACTCCCTTTGTTAATCCTGACAGGTATCACCATGTCGCCCGCCATGAACGCAGCTTGGCCGTGGTTGCTTGATCTATTCGGTGGGCGGCAGTCGGCACGGTCGCTGCATTTTATCGCGGCCTTTTTGCTGGTGCTGTTTGTGGTGGTGCACCTGATCATGGTTCTGCTCTCTGGCCCGATTAACGGCATCCGTTCGATGATTATAGGGCGGCCTATGACCATGTCGAAGCCGGATCGGGGAGGGAGACTGCCATGACAAAGGACCGCGCATCATTGCGCCGCCGCGATGTGTTGCGCGGCGTGACCTTGGGCAGCAGCGCACTGATTCTCGGTGGTTGCGACGCTATGAATGAGAACGCAACTTTTCGTTCAGCATTGCGCGGAGCGGAAAAGCTCAATCAGGCGACCCACCGCACGCTCACTGACCGCGCAACCTTGGCACCCGAATTTGCGCTATCGGACATTTCGCCTGTGTTCAAAACCAATGGTTCGTTGACGGGGACATCGACGGATTATCTGGCGCATCTGCAAAATAATTTCGCAGACTGGCGGTTGCGTATTGATGGCATGGTAGCCAATCCAATCGACATTGGGTTGGACGGGCTAATGGCGATGCCCGCGCGCACCCAAATCACGCGGCATGATTGTGTGGAGGGGTGGAGCGCGATTGCACAATGGCAAGGCACGCCGCTGCGCCTTTTGCTGCGGCAGGCCCAATTATCGCCACGCGCAAAATATATCGTCTTTCATTGTGCGGACAATTATGGCGCACGCCCATATTATGAATCGATTGACCTGATCGATGCCTTTCATCCGCAGACGATATTGGCATGGGCCATGAATGGCGAAAATTTGCCAGTCAAATATGGCGCACCCGTCCGGTTAAGGGTCGAACGACAATTGGGATATAAGCACGCCAAATATGTCATGCGTATTGAGGCGACCGATGACTTGTCGAAATTCCATGGCGGAAAGGGCGGATATTGGGAGGATGTCGGCGACTATGAATATTATGCCGGAATCTAGGCTTGCGCGGCCGCGCTGTTAATGGAAAGGCCGGTGACGGACAAAAAGGATATCCAATCAATTGAATTAATGCATGCGGGTAAAAGCATCCGTAGCGTAATATTGTTTTAATCAAAGGGAGAAACGAAGATGTTTAGTCACATGATGGTCGGCAGCAATGATATTGCCCGTTCAAAGAAATTTTACGACGCAACCTTTGCCGCCATGGGCGGGAGGCCCGGCATACAGGACCCTAAAGGCCGTTTAATCTATATGCACAATGGATCGCTGTTTCTTGTCACACCGCCAATCGACGGCAACCCGGCAACGCATGGCAATGGCTCCACGATCGGCTTTACTATGACCCCGGACCAAGCCAATGCATGGCATCAGGCTGGCGTCGACAATGGCGGTGAGGCGATTGAAGATGCGCCCGGCATTCGCGAAGGCAATGGCATGAAAATGTACCTCGCTTATTTGCGCGACCCCGATGGCAACAAGCTATGCGCCTTGCACCGCGTCACGGACTGATAAGACTCAACGCTATGACCGATGCCGAAGCGCAGCTTTATAATGACCTAGCTGCGCTCGGCGTCGCCTATAAAGTCCATGAACATCCTGCGGTGTTTACCGTGGCCGAAAGTAGCGCGCATAATGATTCCATTCCCGGTGCGCATAGCAAGAACCTGTTCCTGAAGGACAAAGCGGGGGACTATTATCTCGTGACCGTTCCGGCAGAAGCGCGCGTCGATCTAAAGGCGTTGCCGGCTGCGGTTGGGTGCGGCCGCGTCAGCTTTGGCAAGGCGGAGGATATGGAACGCTTGCTGGGTATCACGCCCGGTTCCGTAACCGCCTTGGCCGCGATCAATGATGCTGCTGGCAAAGTGCGCTTCGTTCTTGATGCATCGTTGATGGCCGCGGGGCTCATCAATTGTCACCCGCTGCGCAACAGCGCGACCCTTGGCCTTGCGCCCGATGATCTTGTCCGGGCGCTGACCTTTTGGCGTCACCCACCCTTGATAAAAACTATCCCGATATTGGAGCCAGCATGACCATAGAAACTGTGTCCACCAACGTTGCTTTTGGCGGCGTGCAAGGCGTGTATCGCCACGCATCGGCGGCAACGGGCACCGATATGACATTTTCGGTCTATGTGCCCCCACATAAAGAGGGCGCGGTGTTGCCCATCGTCTGGTTTCTATCGGGCCTAACATGCACCCATGCCAATGTGACCGAGAAGGGTGAATTTCGGCAAGCGTGCGCGGAATTGGGTTTGATCTTTATCGCCCCGGACACCAGCCCGCGTGGCGAAGGCGTTCCCGACGATCCGCAAGCCGCTTATGATTTCGGCCTTGGCGCGGGCTTTTACGTTGATGCGACGCAAACGCCATTCGATCAGCATTACCGCATGCGCGATTATATCGAAAATGAACTACCCGCCATCATTGCAGCGCATTTTCCCGCCGATATGCAACGGCAAGCGATCATGGGGCATTCGATGGGCGGGCATGGCGCGTTGACCATCAGCTTGCGGAACCCGGGACGGTATCGTTCAACGTCCGCGCTCGCGCCGATCGTGTCGCCCTTGAACTGCCCATGGGGTGAAAAGGCGCTGGGCGGTTATATCGGGCAAGACCGGGCCCAATGGCGCGCCTATGACAGCGTTGCGTTGATTGCTGACGGCGCGCGCTTACCTGACCTTTTGGTTGACCAAGGGAGTGATGACAATTTCTTGGAGGCACAACTCAAAACGCATTTGCTAACCGCGCAGTGCGCCGCCGTGGGTCAGCCAGCGACCATCCGTATGCAGCCCGGATATGACCACAGCTATTATTTCATCTCGACCTTCATGGGCCAACATCTTACTTGGCATGCTGAACGCTTGAAAGGCTAGGATTTTGGGCATTTGCAAAATCCTATCTGACAGGATAAAATGCCAGAGGTTGCGCGGGTGTAGCTCAATGGTAGAGCAGCAGCTTCCCAAGCTGAATACGGGGGTTCGATTCCCCTCACCCGCTCCAC
>JAEMTM010000158.1 GCA_016462305.1 Sphingomonadaceae bacterium
TTCAGGATAACAGGCGACGTTGATGCGTTATCCTGAACCAAGTTCAGGATGACGAGTCTTAGAAGTTTATCCTGAACCAAGTTCAGGATGACGAAGTGAAGGAGGACAACATCGTGAGTCTAGGAACACGAATTGGAACGGGAACGCCGATGCGCCTCCACAACGCCAGTGTAAATCCTACAACACGGCCTCTTCAATGCTTTCCGCCTTTTTACGGCGGCGGCGGGTGAACCAGATCGCGATGAGGGCAAGCTCGTATAATATGCACAAGGGGATCGCGAGCAGCAATTGCGACACGACATCGGGCGGCGTGAGGACGGCGGCGATGGCGAAGGCACCGACAATGGCATAACGACGCGCGCTCTTAAGCTGTTCCAGCGTGACGATGCCAGCGCGTTCCAGCAGCATCAGCAACACCGGTAGCAGAAACGAAATGCCAAAGCCGAAGATGAACTTCATCACAAAATTCAGATAATTATCGACACCCGGAAGCGCCTGTTGCTCGACACCGCCGACATTGCCGCCAAAGCCAAGCAAATATTCCAGCGCGACAGGGATCGCCATATAATACGCCATCGACGCGCCGATGATGAACAACACGGGCGTTGCGAGCAAGAATGGCAGAAATGCTCGCTTTTCTTTGTTATACAGGCCGGGCGCAACGAAGCGCCATAATTGCGTTGCGAACACCGGGAAGGAGAAAAAGGTAGCGGCAAAAAACGCGACCTTAATCTCGACAAAAAATGCCTCGAATATCGCGGTGTAAATCAGTTTTGTCTGGCCCGATGCGAGCAAGGGTTGCACGAGAAAGCCGAAGATCGGCCGCGCGAAATACAGGCTGATGCCAAAGGCGATGGCGAGCGCCAAAAAACTCCAGAGCAGACGGCTGCGCAGCTCAATCAAATGATCGAGCAAGGGCATTTTGCTGTCGTCGATTTCGCTCATGTCTTGGCCGCCGTTTCGGTGGGCGGCGTGTCGACGGGCGTTTCTGCTATAGGCGTATCAGGGTCATCACCGACAATGTCTGCGCGTGGATCGGCCGGGTGCGCAGCCATGATGCGCTCATTTTCGGCCTTCCACTTTTTCTCCAGCTCTTCGAGTTCCGACTGGCGCACCATTTCGTCAAAGCCTGACCGGAAATGCGCCGCGACACCCCGCGCCTTGCCCACCCATTTGCCGACAAAGCGCAATGCCTTCGGCAAATCCTTTGGCCCAATGACCAAAAGCGCCACAAGGACGACAAGCAACAGTTCGGATGACGCGACATCAAACATGTCGGGCCCCCGACATCGAGGGCGAGTGATGCCGCATTGTCAATGGCTTAGCCTTGAGTCTTGTCAGTCTGCTTTTCAGCGTCAACGACCGTATTTGCGCCAATTTGCGGCGGAGCCTTAGGGGCTTCCTCCTCTTCGGTCATACCTTTTTTGAAGCTTTTAATGCCTTTGGCAACGTCGCCCATCATGTCGGAAAAACGGCCCTTGCCGAACAAGAGCAACACCAAAATGCCAACAATCAGCCAGTGCCAGATGCTAAAACCACCCATTTCAAACTCCTAACGGGGCGCGCCCCGGATGTTGCGAACCCTATGTCGCATGTCCTTTTCCTATTTAGGCGTTGTTTACGTCAATTGCCAGTTCGGCGTCACTTTCTTCGCCGGTAAATAGCATTTCACCCATTGCGCTATCAATCGGGTCAAGCAAGCCGGCGGCTTTCAGATCCGCGATGCCCGGCAGGTCCTTGCGGCTGGTAAGCCCGAAATGCGTCAGGAAAGCGGGCGTCGTGGCGTAAATCAGGGGGCGCCCCGGCACTTCGCGGCGGCCAGCAGGGCGCACCCATCCCGCCTCCATCAAGACATCAAGCGTGCCCTTTGAAATCTGCACGCCGCGAATGGCCTCAATCTCGGCGCGGCTGACGGGTTCATGATAAGCGATGATCGCCAAAGTTTCGACCGCAGCGCGGCTGAGCTTGCGGCTTTCCTCGCGTTCACGGCGCAGCAAATGCGCCAGATCAGCGGCTGTTTGGAAATGCCAGGTCTTACCGCGCCGGACGAGTTCAATGCCACGGCCTGCATAATGTTCGGATAATTGCGACAGCGCCGCCGCGACATCGACGCTGTCGCCGACATAGCCGCGAATTTGCTCAACGGTCATGGGATGGTCGCTGGCGAACAAGGTCGCCTCTACCGCGCGCAGGTCCGGGTCGGTTTCGATCATCTTGCCGTTTTCCGCACCATTAATGGCGCAAAGGTTGCCTCTTGCTGCAAATCGATGAGCCCACGTTTGGCAAGCTCCAAGGCGGCGACAAAGCTGGAGGCCAGGGCCGATTTACGCAAGGCCGGGTCCGCCATCGGCGGCAAAAACGCATGTATCGCGGTCCAGTCAATCGCACGGCCAATCATCGCCGATACGCGCTCCAACGCCTGCTCCAACGTCATGACCTGGCGTTTTTTGACGATGTGCATGGCGGGCGCGGTGCGCGCGTTGATTTGGCCATAAGCGGTGATGAGCTCAAAATAATCGCATTCCCACGCCCGCGCTTTGACCACGCGCAACCCTTCGGGTGTGCCGCGCAAGAACACGTCGCGGCCAACCCGGTCGCGCCCCATCAACCGCGCACCGCTCTCCCGCATGGCGTTGAGCCGCTCCAGCCGCAATTGCAGGCGCAATGCAAGTTCCTCCGGCGACGGGTCAATCGTCGGATCCTTTGGCAGCAATAAGGCCGATTTGAGATAGGCCAACCACGCCGCCATCACCAGATAATCGGCAGCAAGCTCCAGCTTCAGCGTGCGTGCCTGGTCTATGAACACCAGATATTGTTCGACCAAGGCCAATATGGACAACTGCCGCAAATCGACCTTTTGATTGCGGGCGAGCGCGAGCAATAGGTCCAACGGCCCTTCCCAGCCGTCAATATCAATGGTCAGAACATCGGAACCAAATTGGTCATTGGCAGCGCTCTCATCGCGAAGGGGGTATTCTGCATCAAAGAGCATTGGCCCCGTCATGCCGCGCCAGTGGCCCCGCCTGTCAGTTTCGCTTTAGTGTCGGCCAAGGCAAGCAACTGGTCACGCTTGTCGAGCAGATGCGCCAGCCGGTCGGCGTCAAACGGCACCGGTGCCAGCGCCATCGCACGGTCAAGGCGGGCTCGGGCAGCAGGCGTAATTTCGGGCAGATTATTGGCTATCGCCACCATTTCGTCAAAGCGGCCCCAGCAATTGAGCGCAAGATCGCAGCCGGCCTGTACGCATGCCAAAGCGCGGCTCGCGACATCGCCTTGCAACGCGTTCATATCGAGATCGTCGCTCATCAACAGGCCGTCGAAACCGACCCTGTCGCGGATAACCGCATCAATGACAAAGCGGGACATGGTGGCGGTGTGGGCATTGTCCCAAACGTCATAGACAACATGGCCCGTCATGCCCATCGCGGCGGTATTGAGCGCGCGGAAGGGGGCAAGGTCTTGCTCAAGTTCCGCCGCGCTTGCGGTCACATGTGGCAAGTCGTGATGCGTATCGACAGTAGCGCGGCCCTGCCCCGGCATATGCTTTACGACGCCGATGACGCCGCCCAAGGCAAGACCATCAAGGATCGCACGGCCCAACGCCGCCACGCGCATCGGGTCGCTGCCCAAGGCGCGGTCGCCAATGGCGCAATGCGTGTCGGGCACGCGAACGTCGAGGACGGGCAAGCAATCGACATTGATGCCGACTTCGCTCAGCGAGAGCGCAATAGCCTCCGCATTGCATCGTGCCGCCTCAATCGCGGTGATGGGCGCGATGTCATACAGCGCGTCGAACGCGCCGCCAGCGGGGAAATCAGGCCAGACCGGCGGACGCATCCGTGCGACACGGCCGCCCTCTTGGTCAATCAGGATGGGCACATTGTCGCGGCCATGCAACGCCCGCAAGCTGTCGGTCAGCGCGCGGACCTGCGCCCGATCTTCGATATTGCGTTTGAACAGAATATAGCCTGCTGGCGCGACATCGCGAAACAGGCGTTTTTCATCATC
>JAEMTM010000159.1 GCA_016462305.1 Sphingomonadaceae bacterium
GTGGCGGGGTAAGGTGAGGTGTCTGGCATAAACTTTCGAACATCGGTACGATAAGATGATGCTTTTGCCAACGCACGAAAAACGATGACGCATAAGTAAAAACTATCTCCATATTGGAGGAAACAGTTTTGGCGAACAGGATGTTTGCTTGCGCTGCGCGATGCGCTATCCTGATATTCATGAAGCGGCAGAATAAATGCGGCATGACTCAGAGGAGCAAAATTAGGTGAGAAGACAGCAGATCATAATGCGCGCAGCGGCGCTTTTATTGTCAGGAGTATCAATGACAGCGGTTGCACAAACACAGGAAATGAATGCCAGCAAGGCTGCGAATGCACCGACCTTGGTGCAGGAATGGACCGGCCCTTATGACGGGGTTCCCCCATGGGATCAGGTTAAAGTATCGCAATTTCCGGCAGCATTCCAAGCCGCGATGGATGCATCAAAGGCCGAATTCGAAGCCATGCTTGCAAATCCTGAGGCCATTAGCTTTGACAATACGATCACTGCCAGCGAGCTGTCGGGCGACGAAATTGGCCGGTTATTCGCCATCTGGGGCGTCCATTCGTCTAACTTGTCCAGCCCCGAAGTGCGCAAAATTCAGGCCGAGTGGGAGCCGAAGCTGAGTGCGTTCTTCTCCGAATTGTCGTTGGATGCGCGTTTTTTCCAGCGCGTAAAATATTTATATGACCAGCGCGCCAATCTGAGTCTCGATACAAAGCAGATGCGGCTGTTGGAGCGGACCTATGACGGCTTGGTCCGCAATGGCGCGATGCTTGATGCGGCACAGAAAGCGCAAGTCATCCGCATTGAGACCGACCTGTCGAGCAAGTTTTCCGCTTTTTCCGACAAGGTGCTTGCTGATGAGGAAACCTTCATTCTGATGACGCAGGAGGCCGATTTGGCCGGGCTACCAGAAAGTTTCGTCGCGTCGTTGCAAGCAGCGGCGAAGGCGAAAGGCCAAAGCGGATGGGCCGTCGTCAACACCCGTTCAGCGGTACAACCATTTCTCGAAAACGCGACTCGCCGTGATTTGCGCGAAAAAGTCTGGCGTGCTTTCACCAAGCGCGGCGACAATGGAAATGCCAATGACACGAATGCGACCATCGCCGAAATCCTGAAACTGCGTCAGCAGCGCGCCGAAATTTTGGGCTTTGCCACCCATGCGCATTACCGGATGGCCGATACCATGGCGCAGGACCCGAATAAGGCGATGGACCTGATGATGCAGGTTTGGCCCGCCGCAGTGGCGCGGGTGCGAGAAGAAGTCGCGGATATGCAGGCGATTGCCAATGCGGACAATATTACCATCGCGCCGTGGGATTATCGTTTCTACGCCGAGAAAGTGCGTAAGGCGAAATATGACCTCGATCAGGAAGCGGTGAAGCCATATTTCCAATTGGATAATATGGTCGCCGCGATGTTTGATGCCGCAGGCAAGCTATATGGCATGAGCTTCACCGAGAACACTGGCACAGTTCCGGTGTTTGAACCCAAAGTGCGGACGTTTGAAGTAAAGCGCGATGGCAAGGTTATTGGCTTATTCTATCTCGACAACTTCGCACGCGCAGGCAAGCGTTCGGGCGCGTGGATGACCACCTATCGCAGCCAGCATAAACTGGGCGGTAAGAACAATATCGTGCTGGCGTCGAACAACAACAATTTCGTGCCTGGTGCCGATGGCGTGCCCACCTTGATCAGCATTGATGATGCATCAACCTTGTTCCACGAATTTGGCCATGCGATCCATTATCTCAATTACGACATTACTTGGCCCGGCCTTGGCGGCACACCGCGCGACTTTGTCGAATATCCAAGCCAAGTGAACGAAAATTGGCTGCTGACGCCGTATATTCTCAACACTTATGCCAAGCATTATAAGACCGGAGAGCCGATTCCAGCCGCCTTGGTTGCGAAAATCCGGGCAAGCGACACGTTCAACCAAGGATTCTCCACGGTTGAATATCTGTCGAGTGCGATATTGGACATGAAATTGCATAACCGAAGCGCGCCTGTGGCTGATCCCGCCGCCTTTGAACGCGATACGCTTGCAGAAATCGGCATGCCAAAGGAAATGGTCATGCGGCACCGCTTGCCGCAGTTTAACCACCTGTTTTCCAGCGACAGCTATTCGGCGGGCTATTACAGCTATCTTTGGTCCGAAACGATGGATGCCGACACTTGGGCCGCCTTCACCGAAAAGGGTGATGTCTGGGACAAGGAAACGGCAGAGCGTTTCCGCTCCATGCTGATGGCGACGGGTAATGAAACCGACCGGATAGAGGCCTATCGCGCGTTCCGTGGTCGTGATCCTGATGTCAAATATATCATGAAAAAGCGCGGATTTCCGACTGGCGAATAAGGCGCTCTGATAACATGAAACAGGGGCTGCGCAGGCGACAATCTGCGCAGCCCCTTTTTGTGTTGCATTCTCTCTAAAGCGATATAAATATGATATCATCTTTTGAGGGAGATCGTTATGTCAGATTTGGTTTCGTTGAACGCCAGCCAAGAAGTTAAGGCATCCAGTTTCAACGGCTTTATCGTGCTCGCTGTGCTTGGGGTGACCTTCGCGCTGCTTGGGTGGCTGCTTTACACCGCCGTAGTTGCCGGCGCGGTGAGTCTGGGTAGCGGGGTGGCTTGGGCGATTAAGGGCATAATATTTCTTGTCTTTTCATCCGGCTTTTACATGCTTCAGCCCAATCAAGGCGTCGCGTTAACTTTGTTCGGGGCCTATAAAGGCACTGACCGCAATGAAGGGCTGCGCTGGACATGGCCGTGGATGGGTAAAGCCAAGGTGTCATTGCGCGCCAACAACTTGATCTCCGAAAAGATCAAGGTCAATGATCTGCGCGGCAACCCCATTGAGATGGCGGCGCAAGTGGTGTGGCGTGTGACCGATACTGCGCAGGCACTGTTCGATGTGGATGATTATACCGACTTCGTGGACGCGCAAATTGAGGCGGCGGTTCGCACGGTGGGTGCGCGTTATCCTTATGATGATTTCACGCATCAGGAAGTCACCCTGCGCGGAAATCACGAGCAAGTCGGCGGCGAATTGCGGTTGGAGCTGATGGAGCGGTTGCGCGTGGCGGGGATCACCGTCGACGAATGCGGCTTCACCCATTTGGCCTATGCACAGGAAATCGCTGGTGCCATGCTACGCCGCCAGCAAGCCGAGGCTGTAGTCGCGGCGCGCAAAACTTTAGTCGAAGGCGCCGTTGGCATGGTCGAAATGGCGCTTGAAATGCTGTCGGCGAAAAATGTCGTTGAGCTGGATGATGAACGCCGCGCGGCGATGGTGTCCAACCTCATGGTTGTTCTGTGCGGTGAGCGGGACACGCAACCCGTGGTCAATACTGGCACCTTATACAGCTAGATCAACACATTGTCCGCTCCGTCCAAAAAGGCTTTTCCGCTCCGTCTCGATCCCGCATTATTCGCGTGTATCGAACGGTGCGCGGCGGCCGATTTTCGGAGCGCCAATGCCGAAATTGAGGTGCTGTTGCGGGAGGCATTGGCCAAGCGCGGCGTGAAGGTCGGGGTCAGCGAAACGCCAAAACGCGGGCGACCGCGAAAGGAGAATTGAGATGCGTGATGAAGATAAGCTCTTTGTATATTACAAGGCGGGATCTGGCGTTAG
Organism: Sphingomonadaceae bacterium; assembly: GCA_016462305.1. Taxonomy (GTDB): domain Bacteria; phylum Pseudomonadota; class Alphaproteobacteria; order Sphingomonadales; family Sphingomonadaceae; genus Sphingorhabdus_B. The sequence goes on from JAEMTM010000159.1 coordinate 3,644, forward strand.
AATATCCCCACGCAATGCCGCTGGCTGGCGGGCTTTTGCTGTCTGGATGTTTGCATTCTTCGGAGCAACGGGCATTTTTGTTTGGGTGACTGTTGCCGCCGACAGTGCGGGTTGGGAAGATAGCAAAATGCTACTATTTCTTACTTTGCCATTTTTGCTTCTGACCGCCGTTTGGGTTTTTGCCATGCTCCGGTATATGAAAGCGCGCAGCGAGATCGTCGATGTTGATCGTCTTTTACAACTAAAGCGCGAGCAAGATGCAAAGAAAAAGCGTAGCGGCCAGATTTAAGGTCTAGCCTAAAGCCGCATCCAACAACCGCGCCAAACGGATGCCGCCGCGTTCGACCTGTTGACGTA
>JAEMTM010000160.1 GCA_016462305.1 Sphingomonadaceae bacterium
GGAGTTATTTCGCCTTCAATTACCGTGAAAGCTGCATAACCCCGCCACCCCAATAACACCGTCTCGACTTTGCCCATGACGAACGGCTATGGGGGCGGCATGAGCATAGAGAGTAAATCCGCAATCGTCCTTTTGTCGGGCGGCCTTGATTCCATGGTTGTGGCCGGGTTGGCGCGGGAGGCGGGGTATGATCTGATTGCGTTGACCATCGATTATAATCAGCGCCACCGTATTGAACTGGACAGTGCGGCGCGCATTGCCGCGCATTTGGGGGCGAAGGAGCATATCCTATTGCCGTTGGACCTGACGCGCTTTGGCGGGTCGGCGCTGACGGCGGATATTGATGTGCCCAAGCAGGGCGTCGAGTCCGGCTTTATTCCTGTGACCTATGTCCCGGCGCGCAACACGATATTTTTGTCCTTGTGCCTTGGCCTGGCCGAGGCGCGCGATGCCCGCGACCTTTGGATTGGGGTCAATGCGCTGGATTATTCAGGCTACCCCGATTGCCGCCCCGCCTTCATCCGCGCGTTTGAGGCGACGGCCAATTTGGCGACCAAGGCGGGGGTCGAGGGCGACCATTTTATTGTGCACACGCCGTTGCTGAATATGACCAAGGCCGACATTGCGCGGGAGGCTGCGCGGCTTGGGTTGGATGCGGGGATGAGCTGGTCCTGCTATGACCCAAGCCCGGATAACAAGGCCTGCGGTCAATGCGATGCCTGCCGCCTGCGTGCCAAGGGCTTTGCCGATGCGGGGCTGCCTGACCCGACCATTTACGCATGAGCTACGCGGTTAAAGAGATTTTCCTGACCTTGCAGGGGGAGGGCGTCCATGCGGGCCGCCGCGCAGTGTTCTTGCGCTTTTCGGGCTGCAATTTGTGGAGCGGGCGAGAGGCAGACCGCGCCAGCGCCATTTGCCAGTTTTGCGACACTGATTTTGTCGGCATCGACGGCGAAAATGGCGGGCGGTATGATGCAGAGGCGCTGGCGGCCAAGGTCGCTGAACTGTGGGGCGATGGCACCGACAACCGTTATGTCGTGATCACCGGCGGCGAACCCATGTTGCAGGTCGATGACGGAATCGTCGACGCGTTAGTTGCCCACGCTTTCCAGATCGCGATTGAAAGCAACGGCACGATAAAGGTGCATCCCGGCATTGATTGGGTGTGTATCAGCCCAAAGGCCGGATCGGACGTCATCCACCGCACCGGCGACGAATTGAAACTGGTGTGGCCACAACCGACCAGTGACCTTGATGCGATGGAGCAATGGCAATTTGCCCATTTCCTTATTCAGCCCATGGATACAGGTGACGCAGGGTTAAATGCAGCCAATGTCGCAGCGGCCACGCGTTTCGTCATGGAGCGACCAAAATGGCGCTTATCCTTGCAAAATCACAAGATTCTGGGCCTTCCCTGACGACATATAAATTTACTTGAAACCTCTTCGTGAAAGTGACAGTCTTGTGTCAGGGAAGAGGAGAGAGAAAATGGCAAAAGCCCAAGAAGCCCATCTGCGCACCTATAAAAGCTATGCAAAACGCATGTCTGACCATGTCGCCATTGCTTTGGTGGTATACACATTGATGCTGATATTTTTGGTGACGCCGACGATTGAGTCGAGCGGGATGTCGATTTTCCCGTATTTTGTCTTGGTCCTTTTGGTCGCTGCCGTCATTCCCTTGTGCCGGAATTTGGAGCGGCGTTGGCAGGCACTATGTGCGACTGCCCATCCAGACGACGGGCTGGAAAGGCAATATTTTGCCGACCGTTTGAAATTGTGGCTCGCTGCGATTGCCATTCCGGCTGCGTTGGCGGTGCTATTCACGGTTTTTTGAAGGCCGCTTGATTGACGCTGTAACGGCCCGCGCCTAAGCGGGAATCATGCTGACACCACAACATGCGCTTGATCGCGCGCAAAATCTCGTTTCCCAAGCCATGAAGGCAGGCGCTGACGCGGCGGATGCCGTCTATGTCTGCGATGCCTCGACGGAGGTGCAGGTGCGGCTTGGCCAGTTGGAAGATGTCGCCCGCTCCGAAGGCGAAGATATTGGCCTGCGTGTGTTTGTCGGCCAACGCTCCGCCACCATTTCATCATCCAACATGAATCCGGAGATTCTGGCAGGGCTCGTCACCCGCGCCATCGATATGGCAAAGGAAGCGCCGGAGGACCAATATGCGGGCCTTGCGCCGCAGGATCGTTTGTTGACGGGTGCTGTTCCGGATTTTGATAGCGATGACGGCCTTGACCCGGACCCAGCCCATCTGCGTGCGGCTGCGTTGGAATGCGAAGACGCGGCGCGCGCTGTGCCCGGCGTCACCAACAGCGAAGGCGCGGGCGCCAGCGCCGGACGCAGTATCTTTGCGCTGGCCACCAGCCATGGCTTTGCGGGCGTCAAGTCAGATTCCGGCTATGGTCTATCGGCCAGCGTGCTTTCGGGTGATGGTGATGCCAAGGAACGCGATTATGACTGGCGGTCGGCGCGACATCTTGCTGACCTCGAGTGCCCGTCCAACATTGGCACTCGGGCAGGGGAGCGTGCGGTCAAACGGTTGAACCCCGGCATGGTCAAAAGCGGCCAGATGCCAGTCGTGTTTGACCCACGCGTGGGTGGATCATTCGTTGGCCATTTGCTCGGCGGCATCAGCGGGTCGGCGATTGCGCGTAAAACAAGCTTCCTGCTGGAATCGCTTGGCGCGCAATTATTCGACAGCAAAATTTCCATTATCGATGACCCGCACCGGATGCGCGGCCTTGGTTCACGCGCCTTTGATGGTGAAGGCCTGCCCACGGCGCGCCGTTATATCATCGAAAAGGGCGTGTTGACGGGTTGGTTGATGGAAAGCGCGTCGGCGCGGCAATTGGGGCTGGAACCCACTGGTCACGCCAGTCGCGGGATCAGCGGTGCGCCGGGCGTCAGCCCATCCAATGTGCATCTGGAGGGCGGTAGCGTGAGCGTCACGGAACTGATCGCCGATATTAAACATGGCGTGTATATCCATGAGCTGGCGGGCCAAGGCGTCAACCCGGTTACGGGCGATTACAGCCGGGGTGCAGCCGGTTTCCTAATCATCAACGGCGAAATTGCGGGGCCAGTGAGCGAATTCACCATTGCGGGCAATTTGAAGGATATGTTTGCGGCCATGACTGCGGCCAATGACCTAGAATTCACACGCAGCATGAACGTGCCAACATTGCGTATCGACGGCATGATGATCGCAGGTGCCTGAACGGCAGCTTGACCGCGCCGCCGTTGTAGCCGCCACGCAAGAGGCCGCGGCATTGGCCTTGGCCAGTTGGCGCGAGGGCGCGGCGGCCGACACGAACGTGTGGGACAAGGGCAAGAATAACCCTGTCAGCGACATTGACATGGCGGTTGACGCGTTGCTGGCCAAAAGGTTGCGGGCCATTTTGCCGGAGGCCGCGTGGTTGTCAGAAGAAACCGTGGATGACCCGTCACGGTTGGACGCACGATTATTGTGGCTCGTCGACCCTATCGACGGCACCCGCGATTATGTGCGCGGGCGCAGCGGTTGGTGCGTCTCGGTGGCTTTGGTGGCCGATGGCCTGCCGATCTTCGCTGTGATGGCCGCACCTGCGCAGGGCAAAGTCTGGGTGGCGGCGCACAATGAAGGCGTGACCTGCAATGGAGAGCGGCTTGCGGGCAGCACCCGACGAGACTTCGCCGGATCACGCGTGCCTGCGGATGATTTGCCAAAACTGGATGTGGATCTGGTGACCGTGACGAAGCCCAACAGCATTGCCATGCGCATGACGATGGTCGCTTGCGACCGTGCGGATCTTGTCGCGACGTTGCGATGGGGCAATGAATGGGACATCGCGGCGGCGCATTTGGTGGCGCAGGAGGCAGGCGGGGTGGTTACCGATGCGTTGGGGCGACCTATAAGCTATAACAAACGCGAACCGTTGGATTTCGGCCTGATCTGTTGCGCGCCGGGGATTCATCAAGCGGCGGTTGAGCGTTTGTCGGG
>JAEMTM010000161.1 GCA_016462305.1 Sphingomonadaceae bacterium
GAAAATGGTGCACCCGGAGCGATTCGAACGCCCGGCCCTCAGATTCGTAGTCTGATGCTCTATCCAGCTGAGCTACGGGTGCACTGGAACGCCGCTATTAGGGTGGTGATGTCTAATTGGCAACTGCAATTTTTGCCAACGCCGCCTGCGCCGCCGCGAGCCGTGCGATGGGCACGCGATAGGGTGAGGCGCTGACATAATCGAGGCCTATCTTTTCGCAGAAAGTGATCGATGCCGGGTCGCCGCCATGTTCGCCGCAAATGCCCAGCTTGATCTCAGGACGCGTTGCGCGGCCCTTATGGACGGCGATCTCGATCAATTGGCCGACGCCTTCGACATCAAGGCTGACGAAAGGATCGCGGGCGTAAATGCCCTTGTCGACATAATGCGTCAGGAAGCGGGCGGCGTCATCGCGGCTGACGCCCAAGGTGGTTTGCGTCAGGTCATTGGTGCCAAAGCTGAAAAAGCTGCCGACTTCGGCAATCTCATCGGCCATCAACGCCGCACGGGGCAGCTCAATCATCGTGCCGACAAGATAGTCAATCCGCTTGCCCTGTTCGGCAAACACTTTTTCGGCGGCATTGTCGACGACATCCTTCATCAATTCCAGTTCGCGGCGCGTGCCGACGAGCGGGATCATGATTTCCGGCACAGGTGCAACGGCAAGGCTACACGCAGCTTCAAAAATCGCCCGTGCCTGCATCTCGTAGATTTCGGGATAGGTGACGCCCAAGCGGCATCCACGGTGGCCAAGCATGGGGTTAAATTCGTGCAGTTCGGACGCACGTTGTTTCAACACTTCAACGCCAACGCCCGCTGCGGCCGCAACCTCGGCAAATTCGCTTTCCTGATGCGGCAGGAATTCATGCAAGGGCGGGTCCAACAAGCGGATGGTAACGGGAAGGCCCGCCATGACTTCAAAAATCGCGGCAAAATCCTTACGCTGTTCGGGCAATAATTTGTCGAGCGCGATGCGGCGGCCCTTTTCATCGTCGGCGAGGATCATTTGGCGCACGGCGGTAATGCGCGCGGCGTCAAAGAACATATGCTCGGTCCGGCACAGGCCAATGCCTTCTGCACCAAAATCGCGTGCGGTTTGGGCGTCGGACGGGGTTTCGGCATTGGCGCGGACCTTCATCCGGCGGCCTGCGTCGGCCCAGACCATCAACGTCCCGAAATCGCCTACCAATTCGGGCTGAATCGTCGGCACTTCGCCGGCCATCACTTCGCCGGTCGAACCATCCAGCGTGATGACATCGCCTTCTTTCAAGATACGCCCTGCGATGCGCAAAACTTTGGCCGTGGCGTCGATTTGCAAGCTGCCTGCGCCTGATACGCAAGGCCGGCCCATGCCACGGGCGACGACGGCGGCATGGCTGGTCATCCCGCCGCGCGCGGTCAATATGCCCTTGGCGGCGTGCATGCCGTGAATGTCCTCAGGACTGGTTTCGATGCGGACCAAGACAACCGCCTTGCCCAATGCGCTGAACCGTTCGGCGGTGTCGGCATCAAAGACAATTTCGCCCGATGCCGCGCCCGGTGACGCAGGCAGGCCAGAGGTCAGCACATCGCGCGGCGCTTGCGGATCAAGCGTTGGGTGCAGCAACTGGTCGAGCGCCATTGGGTCAACGCGCAGCACAGCCTCATCGGTTGTAATCATGCCCGCTTGGGCCATATCGACGGCGATTTTCAATGCGGCCTTGGCGGTGCGCTTGCCCGAACGGGTTTGCAGCATCCACAATTTCTCCCGCTCAACGGTAAATTCAATATCCTGCATATCGCGATAATGCGTTTCGAGGATGTCGAACACGCGCGCCAGTTCGGCATAGACCGCTGGCATCGCCTCTTCCATCGACAGCGGCTTTGCGCCTGCGCGTTCACGTGCCGCCTTGGTCAGATATTGCGGGGTGCGGATGCCAGCGACAACATCCTCACCCTGCGCATTGATCAGATATTCGCCATAATACGCATTTTCGCCCGTCGCCGGGTCGCGGGTGAAGGCAACGCCCGTCGCCGACGTTTCGCCCATATTGCCAAAGACCATCGCCTGCACATTGACCGCAGTGCCCCAATCGCCCGGAATATTGTTCAGGCGGCGATAGACCTTTGCCCGGTCGCTTTCCCATGATCCGAACACCGCGCCCACCGCGCCCCATAATTGGTCGTGCACATCTTGCGGAAAGGGCTTGCCCCATTCGGCGGCCACGAGGCGCTTATATTCGGCCACCAAGGCCTTTAGGTCATCGGCAGAAAGCTCTGTATCGAGGTAGAAACCGCGATCTTCCTTGGCGATCTCCAGCGCCTCTTCAAACGCGCCATGATCCAGTTCCAACACCACATCGGCATACATTTGAATGAAGCGGCGATAGCTGTCCCACGCAAAGCGCGCATCGCCCGACGAAGCGGCCAACCCTTCGACCGTCTGGTCATTCAACCCCAGATTTAACACCGTATCCATCATCCCCGGCATCGACACCCGTGCGCCCGAACGCACCGACACCAACAACGGATTGGCCCAATCGCCAAAGGCTTTGCCCGTTACCTGCTCAATATGTGCAAGGCCATTGGTGACTTCGGCCCGAACGCTATCCGGGAAACTTTGGCCATTGGCATAATAAGCCGTGCACATTTCGGTCGTGATCGTGAAGCCGGGCGGGACAGGCAGACCAATCGACGCCATGCCATCCAAATTCGCGCCCTTGCCGCCCAAGATATTTTTATTGCCGCGAACGGTTTCGTCACCATCCGAAACACCACCACCGAACCGATATACATACTGAGTCATTCATTACTCCAACCTGATCCTCTCCCCTTGCGGGAGAGGAGCGAGACTTGGCAACTAGTTGCCTAGTCGCAGCGGTGAGGGGTGCAGGTTGTGAGGAACCCCCTCACCCTCCCACTGCTGCGCAGCGGGCCCCTCCCTCTCCCGCAAGGGGAGAGGGGTTTTACCTACCCCTCAATCTTCGAAAAATCTGCCACTTGGGTAACCGCATCGCGGAACCGTGCGAGTAAGCCCAAACGAAACGCGCGCTTGGCCGGGTCGGGATCATTGACCATGACGCCTTCAAAAAAGGCATCAATGGGTGCGCGGAGCGAAGCCAGTGCGGCCATTGCGCCTTCGAAATCTTCGACTGACAAGGCGGCTGCGGCCTTAGGTTCGGCGGCGTCGAGCGCGGTAAGGAGGGCACTTTCCTCGATGCCCAAATCCGCGTCGCTCCAGCGTAGGCTGGAGCCTGTCTCGTCTGTCGTTCCAGACTGGGACACGTGATGGGCCCCAGCCTGCGCTGGGGCGACGGACGTTTTTTCGGCACCGTCGGCCTGCTTCAATATATTCGCCGCACGCTTATACGCCGCCAACAGGTTCGCGCCCTCAGCGGTCGTTATATAAGCCTGCAAAGCCTTCACCCGCGCCAGCAGAGATAAGACATCATTTTCAAGCCCTAATGACGCAAATCCGGCAGAAATGAGGTCTGGCTTAATCCCTTGGTCTTTTTGCTGTTGCTTCAGTCTTTCGACCAGAAACATTACTACTTCAGCAGCAAGTCTGCGCACCCGCTGCAGTTGTCCCTCAGAGAATGGTTCATGAGCCTTCCAGATTTCCCGCGCTGCGGCTACTTGGACATCTGCTAAGTTATTTTGCGAACGCATTGATGCTGATGCTGCCGACAACACACCGCTTAGGCCATCCAGATGCAAGCGAACTAAGCGCTGAACGAAAACTGCACTTATCTCGGTAAAGACGAAGCGCAAATCGACTCTGAGAGCGTTTTCTTGGATTAGCGAAAGCACCGCAATCCCTGCTCGGCGCAGCGCAAACGGATCCTTTGATCCTGTTGGCTTCTCATCGATCGCAAAAAACCCAACCAACGTATCCAACTTATCCGCTAAACTCACAGCCACCGTCACCGGCGCAGTTGGCACATCATCGCCCTGCCCGACGGGCTTATAATGGTCGCGGATGGCGTCGGCGA
>JAEMTM010000162.1 GCA_016462305.1 Sphingomonadaceae bacterium
AACAGTTTTCAAATTAGCTTCCCCGGCATCGTAAAATTCGCCTTATGGTCGAACGTTGGCGCGAGCTTTAAGCTGACCAGCCAGCAAATGGTTGCGGTCATTGTCGGCTTTTATGTCGGTGCCACCGCGGCAGGATTTTTCCGGCTGGGGTATCAATTGGGTCAGGTTTTTGCGCGTATCGGCGATGCCATTTCAATGGCAATGTTCACCGAATATGCCCGCGTCGCGCACATAGGCGGTTCAAAGGATGCAGGCATCCTGCTCTACAAGATGATGAAGATCACCGGTGTCTCTGCCACAATTGTTTTGGCTATTGTCGGCGTGGCCGGAAAGCCGCTCATCATCTGGATATTTGGGGCGGAATTCGCTGCCGCTTATCCGTTGGTAATGATTTTAGGCGCAGGGGCGGCCATACAATTTGCGACATTGGGGTTGGAACCTGCACTGCTCACCGCCGGAAAGGCAGGCCGTGTGATGTTGTGCAGCTTAGCCGGAGCCATTGTCGTCGCGCTGATGCTGGCTTGGTTGATGCCCGTTTATGGCGAAGTAGGCGCTGCTCTGGCGATGCTAGGTGCCGCAGTGGTGAATGCTGGCTTGCTCATCATTTCATATCGGCAAAAAATTCTTGGCCAAACACCGGAGGCGTCCTCAAAAAAGTAACTTGCAACAAAAAAGGCGACCCCAGTTAGAGCCGCCTTTTTTGTATAGGCCATAAAATTGGCCCACGCAGTTCTGATTATCATTAACGCTTCGAGAATTGGAAGCTCTTACGCGCCTTGGCCTTGCCGTATTTCTTACGCTCGACCACGCGGCTGTCGCGGGTGAGGAAGCCTTCCGACTTCACGGCGCTACGCAGCAACGGCTCATATTTCGACAGCGCTTGCGCGATGCCGTGCTTTACGGCACCGGCTTGGCCCGAAAGACCGCCGCCCTTGACGGTTGCGATAACGTCATATTGGCCAGTACGCTCAGTCACACCAAATGGTTGGTTGATGACCAGACGCAGCGAAGGACGTGCGAAATAGATTTCCTGGTCGCGGCCATTGACGACAATCTTGCCAGTGCCAGGCTTCAACCATATGCGGGCAACCGCGTCCTTGCGGCGGCCAGTGGCATAAGCGCGGCCTTGCGCGTCGATTTCCTGTTCACGAATGACAGCAGCGATCTGTGCAGGCGCTTGAACGTCAGCGCCCAAGGTTTCGAGATCAGCCAGCGAAGTTGCAGTATCGGACATTATGCACCCACCTTATTCTTGCGGTTCATGGAAGCGACGTCGAGCGTCGTTGGCTGTTGACCGGCATGGGGATGCTCGGTGCCATTGTACAAATGCAGCGCGCGCATTTGCGCCCGACCCAATGGTCCGCGTGGCACCATGCGCTCAACGGCCTTTTCAAGGACGCGCTCAGGGAACTTGCTGTCCAACACCTTGCCAGCAGTGATACCCTTGATACCGCCGATGTAACCGGTGTGGCGATAATAGACCTTGTCGGTCAATTTCTTGCCCGTGAACTTCACTTTGTCCGCATTGATGACAACAACATGGTCGCCGCAATCCACATGTGGGGTGTAGCTTGGCTTAGTCTTACCACGCAGGATGTTGGCGATGAGGCTGGCCACACGGCCAACAACCAAACCTTCTGCGTCAATGAGTATCCACGATTTCTCAACGTCCTGCGGACGGATCGATTTCGTAACTCTGGATAGCGTTTTCATCGCTAATCGCACCTTTCGAAATTTTGTAGATATGCAGAATCATAAGTGACCCACATGCGAAGCGGAGCCAATGGCGACGAAAGCCCCGATAGTCAAGCAAAAGCAGGGGTTTTACGACGGGTATAATAATACCGTTTGAAAATTATGCCGTTTCGCGTCCCAATATATGCGCGCCCCATATGGTGGATGCGACCAGCAGTGCGCCGACCGCCTGATGCGACACCGCCAGCACGATGTTCACGCCGGTCATAACGGTAGCAATGCCTAAGATGATCTGAACGCCATAGGCGCTGTGGATGGCAATAGAGGCGCGTCGTGCGCCTGCTTGTTTGACGCGGCGCGACAGCAGGATCAAGGCGAACACGGCGACCCACGCCCACCAGCGATGGACGAAATGCGTGAGATAGGGGTCGTTCACCAACGCATAGAAAACGCCTTTGGCAGTATCGACGCCGTCGGGATACAGCCGGTCGTTCATCAATGGCCAACTGTTGGACACATAGCCTGCGTTCAACCCTGCGACCCATGCCCCAAACAGCATCTGGATAAACAGGATCGCAAAAACCGACGCCGTAAACAGGCTGATTCTCGCCGGCTTCGCAGCGGGGTTTTTGACCAGTGCCTTTAGGTCGAGCGCAGTCCAAACCAGTCCACCAAGAATGATAAAAGCGGTGAGCAAATGCACGGCAAGGCGGTAATGGCTGACATCGGTGCGCGCCGAAAGGCCCGATGACACCATCCACCAGCCAATGGTGCCCTGAAGCCCGCCCAAGGCCAGCAACGCAAGCAAACGCGGCTTATACCCGGCGGGAATGACTTGCTTTATCCAAAACCAAGCCAGCGGAAGTGCAAATGCCAGGCCAATGACCCGCCCAAGTAAACGGTGCACCCATTCCCAGAAATAGATGAATTTGAATTGCGCTATGGTCATGCCGGCGGGGCCATTAATCTGGGTATATTCCGGAATCTGCTTATATTTCTCAAATTCCGACATCCAGGCTGCCTCGCTGAGCGGAGGAAGCGCACCGGTTATGGGTTTCCATTCGGTGATCGATAGTCCCGATTCGGTCAGACGCGTGATTCCGCCGACGACGACCATTGCAAAGACCAAGGCAGCGACGCCCATCAGCCAGTTGATCAACGCAGCAGGTCGTGCTGCAGGGATTTCGGACGCGGGATGTGCGTTGGGCGTAGTATGCATGCGCACCGATATGCCGCTTAATGCCGCTGGCCGCAAGCAAAGGAGGTTGCAAAAATTGCTAACCAAGCTGCAATTTAGCGATGTAATGTTGTAACGTGCATCGAATCAGTGTAGAGACCGGGCCATGGCACAGATATGGCAAAAATGGCGTTGGGACGGGCTTGGCCTCAGCATATCTGGGCTGTGCCTGTTGCATTGCCTGATAAGCACGGTTTTACTGGCCACTCTTGCGTCGGCGGGGGGCTTATTGTTGAACCCCATGATCCATGAGGTCGGGCTGGGCCTCGCCATCCTCTTGGGAGTTTTGGCATTGGGCAAGGGCTTCCGGGCGCATGGCTTGTTCATGCCCGCCTTTATTGGCGCGCTGGGTATCGGCATGATGGGCGGCGCACTGACATTGCCACATGGCACTATGGAGATCGCTTGGACGGTCATTGGCGTTGTCTTTTTGGGACTTGGCCATTTGCTCAACCATCGGGCCAGACGCCAAACCCCAATCGCGCAGTGATTGACCCGCCGCATGCCAACGCCTACATTGGCATCATGGCAGCACATCACCATCATGAGCATGCAGGCGCATCGCTTGCGCAAGCCGCAGAAGCCGCGCTTGTCGGGGCGGGCGAACAATGGACCGATATGCGGTCAGATATTTTCGCGGTACTCGCAACTTTTGAAAAACCGGCGTCGGCTTATGATATTGCTGACCTCGTGTCGCAAAAGCGCGGCAAACGCGTTGCCCCCAACAGCGTCTACCGCATCTTGGACCTATTTGTGACGACGAACCTTGCACGCCGCGTGGAAAGCGCGAATGCATATATCGCCAATTCGCACCCGGGGTGCTTGCATGATTGTATTTTCCTGATTTGCGATAGCTGCGGCACCGCAACGCATATTGATGATGATGCGCTGACCATGCGCGTGCGCGCGGCGGCGGAACATGCTGGCTTTGCACAAGTTCGCCCCGTTATCGAAGTACGCGGCAAATGTGCCGATTGTGATTGAAATATCTGCAATTACTCGTTCGACAGCCAGATAAAACGCCGCTAAGCTCA
>JAEMTM010000034.1:0-2278 GCA_016462305.1 Sphingomonadaceae bacterium
GCCGCCATATATCGGCACGCCCCATACAAGCTCGCTGGCAATCTCCTGCCCCTTTGGTGCCAGCGAAATCTGGCGGACAGCAAATGTCGTCCCAAGCGTTGCATAATCATACGCCACCGGCAGATTGAGGGCGAGTCCGCCGCGTGTGACGCGCAAGGGCTGCGCAATGCGGAACGCAATGCGGTCATTACGCGCCAAGATATTGCTGCCCGACAGGTCCAGCGAAAAGGCGTTGCTTTGCACCACGCTTTGGCCCGTCAACGATCCGCCAGCATTGGCATAGGTCCAACCCTGCCGCCAGCTTGCGCCAAGCGACCAGGAACCAACCAGTTTAACGTCACCCCTGCCATCGACAAACAGGCTTTGCGCGCCATACTGGCCGATGAAGTTAGCGAACCGAGCGCCAAGAATGGTCTCGTCTTCGCGAATCCAATTTGCGCCCAAGGCGAATTTGGCAGGGCCAATCTTCCGATCCAGCGACACGCCGACAGAGGCATAAGGGTAACGGTTGTGTGTGTTGCGCAAAAACGCCGCGCCGCCGCGTTCGAACACACGGGCATGGCCTGCCTCAACGCTGCCTGTCAGGCCAAAGCGTCCAAGTTGATGACGCAACGCAAATGACTGACCGGGTGCACGTTCGAACCCGCCGTCTATCTGCGCATCGGTCGCGGTTAGAAACGCAGCCCCCGAGTTGCCCTGCAACGCCGCAACCTGTCCAGCAGCCGCTTGGCGGATGCCAAGGCTAAACCGGGTGTCGCGTGCAATGGCGGCACTGACGCGGCCCGCCAGAATACGCGCTTGGTTCTGCTGCCCATATGACAAAAGCAATGGCGAAAGGCCCACGCTTCCGGCGTTGCTGGCGCTGATGGAAAAGGCGAGTTCGGTTGTTCCGCGTGATATGCTGACGGATCGTCCCTGATCCACCAGAGCAGGTTCCAGCCGAAGACGCGCCGCGCTTGCGCTTATCCCTTCGGCAATGTTGATGTCATATGCACGGCCATAGCTGTCCAACACCACCGCATTTGCGGACATGGGCGACAACGCAGCATCACCCATGGCCGCTGATGTTGTGCCGCCATTTCCGCTAAGCGGAACTGCCATAGTTGTGCCTGCAAGCGACGTTGTTCCCGCTGGCGCAAAGGCGCGACCAATATCCAATATGCCGCGTCCGTAAAGCGCGTCAGTGCCAGGTGCCCCGGCGTCACGCGCTGATGACAAGAGCAGATTTACAATCTGTGCGCCCGTGAGATTGGGGAAGGCCTGCGCCAGCAAAGCTGCGGCACCAGCGATCTGTGGCGCGGAATAGGACGTGCCATTGAACACCCGCACAGAGGACCCATCATTTGCAACTAAGCGGTAAATAGTGTCGTTGCGATATTCGCAGCAAATGCCTTGGCCCAATGCGGACAACACCGCGTTCTGGGCAACACCCGCCTTGTTGCTGAATTTTGTTATGATATTATTGTCATCAACGGCGGTGGCAATGATGACAAGCGCGTTGCCGTTGGCCAATAATGATTGTGCAAAGGGGCTTGGGCTATTCGGCTCAAATGCGGGGTCTAATTTATCCCCCTCATTGCCTGCTGATACGACCACCACAACGCCAGCCGATGTTGCACGATCTATAGCGCTGCGCAGCGTGCTACTCGCGCCGCCCGCGCCACCGAGCGAAATGTTAATGACACGCGCTTTATTGTCCACGGCACGGTCAACACCAGCGGCAATTGCAGAATCGAAGAACGAACACCCAGCTTCGTCAACACTCTGGGCCGTCGGGGCGCAGCTTCCCGCTTGATCGGCCCGCAATGCCAATATTGTCGCGTCAAACGCTATACCGTGGATGTCGCGATCATCTTTGGCGGCAGCCAAAACGCGCGAAACGCTTGTGCCATGACCATCGTCGTCGCCAAGCGGCCGACCCGCGCCCGTTACATCCCCCGACTGCGCATGGATTCGGCCCGCAAATTCGTGGCTATTTGGGTCAATCCCTGAATCAATTATACCAACGGTGACGCCGCGCCCACTGGCACCCGCTTGATAGGCGGTGATCGCCCGATGAAAATCTGGGCCATCTGAGCGGATATATTCCGAGGTTGCAAAACTTGTCGTTGGCGGAGGCGGTGGTGGCGGAGGCGGTGTTGGCACGTCCGCCGTGGGGGGAGGCGGCACGGGTGTCGATCTTACCCCACCGCCGCTGCAAGCAGACAGCGCGAGTGCAAAAATGACGGAGCTGCCGATCGCAATTTTGCGACCAATGCGTGGTTCATGCATAAAAATA
>JAEMTM010000034.1:2378-15278 GCA_016462305.1 Sphingomonadaceae bacterium
GACGGAGCTGCCGATCGCAATTTTGCGACCAATGCGTGGTTCATGCATAAAAATACGCCTTTCAGCGATTGAATTCATATTTAGGGTCAGGACCTAAGCACGTTTCGCTTTCGCTAATCTTAACGTCCCCGTTGAGTAAAGATGGGTTTCTGGCTAGGTGGCTGGATGCATTTATCTTTCAGTCATATCGACAATTGGATTTTTGATCTAGACCTTACCCTTTATGGGCCTGAGGCAAATATCATGGCGCAAGTGCGGGACCGCATTGCGTTATATGTTGAACGGTTTTTCAACATCGATTCTGATGCTGCGCACCAAATTCGGCACGCTTATTGGAAAAAATATGGAACCACGCTGGGCGGATTAATGGCCGAACATGCTGTCGACCCGCATGGGTATCTTGATTTCGTCCATGATGTGGACATGACCCTATTGCAGCCCGCCGCCGATTTGCGCGGCCAGATCGAGGCTTTACCGGGGCGCAAGTTGATTTTCACGAACGCAGATGCGCCTTATGCGCAGCGGGTTCTGACCGCGCGCGGCCTTGATGGCGTGTTTGAGGATATATTCGACATTCACCGGATGCAGCATCTGCCAAAGCCTGCATCTGCGAGTTATGACAGGCTGTGCACTGAGCTACAGATCGATCCGACCCGCGCACTTTTTGTCGAGGATTCGGCCCATAATCTTGGTCCGGCCAAGGCCTTGGGCATGACAACTATTTGGGTGAATCATGACGTCGAAGCTGATAGCAGTGCCGAAGAACCATTTATTGATCATGAGATTGCCGACTTGAGCGGGTGGCTTTCCTCAATCCATGCCATTGAAAGAACGATATGACTGACCAACTTGCCACGATCATTGATGCTGCATGGGATGCCCGCGACAGCATTTCCAGCTTTACCCAAGGCGAAGTGCGCGACGCGGTGCAGACGGCCTTGGCTGGCCTAGATGACGGGTCGTTCCGCGTGGCTGAGAAGCTTTCGGGCAGTTGGCAGGTCCACCAGTATTTGAAAAAAGCTGTGCTTTTGTCGTTCCGCCTGAATGACAATGTTGTGGTCGATGGTGGGGCGTCCGGTGCGCCTGCTTATGACAAGGTTCCGTCTAAATTCGGCGGTTGGGATGCCGACCGTTTCCGCAATGCAGGTTTCCGCGTCGTGCCCGGGGCCGTGGCCCGACATGGCAGCTATATCGGCAAAAACGTCATCCTGATGCCAAGCTTTGTCAACATTGGCGCGCGCGTGGATGATGGGACGATGGTCGATACATGGGCTACCGTCGGCAGTTGTGCGCAAATCGGCAAGAATGTGCATTTGTCCGGTGGCGTTGGCATTGGGGGCGTTTTGGAACCACTTCAGGCCGGGCCAGTGATCATCGAAGACAATTGCTTCATTGGTGCGCGGTCGGAGGTTGTCGAAGGCGTGATCGTCGAAGAAGGCGCGGTGCTGTCCATGGGCGTGTTCATCAGTTCAACCAG
The DNA here is from genome assembly GCA_016462305.1 of Sphingomonadaceae bacterium. Classification (GTDB taxonomy): domain Bacteria; phylum Pseudomonadota; class Alphaproteobacteria; order Sphingomonadales; family Sphingomonadaceae; genus Sphingorhabdus_B. The sequence goes on from JAEMTM010000034.1 coordinate 3,856, forward strand.
CAAGATTATCGATCGCACGACAGGCGAGATATTCGTTGGCCGCGTCCCCGCTTACTCGGTCGTGGTGCCGGGCTCAATCCCCGGAAAGGCCTTGCCCGACGGCAGCCCTGGACCCAATTTGTCCTGTGCCGTCATCGTCAAACGCGTCGATGCGCAGACCCGTGCAAAGACCGCAATCAACGACCTGTTGAGGGATTAACTCGACGAGCCGAGTTTCTTGTGTGGCAATCATCTTGCAATTCGGACTGAATCGCTCCATAACATTCAGGCGGACCGGGCCCCTCTGACGCTCGCTTCTTCGGAAGGAACGTGATGTCGGCCGCATCGGATGTTTCCGGTGCAGTGGTCAGGCGGTCTTCAAATACCCCCGAAATACGTTTGGCCATGCCCGGAACATCCGATTGAACTTAAACTTATGTTCAAAGAGGATGCGCTATGACTTTTTCGTCATTTCGATTGATGCAATATCACCAGAAGATTGACCGCGAATTGCGCGCCGAAATCACTCGGCGTTGGCCAGATATTTTTCGCGTTCAAAAACTAAAGCGGCTTAAGCTGGCAATCAAGGATCGTCTTGAAGGCCAAGCCAAAGCATCTTCGCGGCGGCCATTGCGTCTTAACAAAATCTAATATTTGAAACTTAGCCACCACGCGGATTGTCGTCCGCGTGGTGCATCGCATTGCGTAAAACAGGGAATATTTCATGGAATTTTTGACAATGGACTGGTTGGGGACACCAGTTTGGTTTTGGCTCGCTTTTCTAAGCATTGTTGTCGCGTTGACAGCCTTTGACCTTGGCATCCTGCATAAGGAGGACAAGGAAATGGGCATCGCCGAAAGCCTGAAGCTGTCCGCTTTCTATATCAGCATTGCCATGCTGTTTGGCCTATGGGTCTGGTTCCAAAAGGGTGCCGACTTGGGCATGAAATATTATACGGGCTTTTTCATCGAAAAGGCGCTGTCGATTGACAATGTCTTTGTCATCAGCCTGATTTTCACCTTTTTCGCGATACCACGCAAATATCAATATCGTGCGCTTTTGTGGGGCATTGTCGCGGTCATTGTGTTGCGCGGCCTCATGATCGCTGCGGGCGCGGCCATTGTGCAGGAATATGGCTGGACGCTGTATATTTTTGCCGGCTTCCTTATTGCGACCGGCATCAAGATGCTGTTCACCGGTGATCAGGAAATGGACGTCGCCAAAAACCCGGTCGTCAAATATATCTCGACGCATATGCGCGTGACCAAAGAGCTGCATGACGAGAAGTTCTTCGTCAAGGTGCCGGACGAGAAGACCGGCAAGATGGTCCGCGCAGCGACGCCCTTGTTCCTTGCGCTGGTGGTCATCAACTTGGCCGACTTGGTGTTTGCGGTGGACTCGGTGCCAGCGATCTTTGCGATCACCACCGATACGTTCATTGTCTACACGTCAAACATCATGGCCATATTGGGCCTACGTGCGCTGTATTTCGCATTGGCGGCGATGGTTCATCGTTTCCATTATCTCAAATACGCGCTGGCGCTGGTTTTGGTCTTCATTGGGTCTAAAATTTTCGTATCCGACTTCCTTATGGAAGGCGACAAATTCCCGCCGGTGTTGAGCCTTGGCGTGACCTTCGGCCTTATCTTGGGCGGCATTGGTTACTCGCTGTGGAAGACAAAGGACGACGACCAATCACATGTGCAGCATTGATTAACGCCGGTCTTTGGTCGGTGCGTTAAAGTCGGGCGGTTTGTTGGCTATCCAGTCGACAAACCGCCCGATTTCTTCATGCGCCAATAAAGCATCGACAGTAGCGAAACGCTTTTCGAGATCGCTGTTGGTGAAATTGGCGTGGATCGTCCGGTGGCAGATCGGGTGCACCGGTTGCCGTTCTTTCCCACCCCGGCTTTTCGGCACAGGGTGATGCCATTCGGTCACATTGCCCATTGGGCGCGCGCAGAGCCAGCAGCTCAATTCTGGCTCTGCTGACGCTTCGTCCGCTTCGTAATGATCGCGAATTTTGCGCGCCATAATGGCTTTTCCTATACTCTGCTTGGCCAGCGATTAGTTTTTGCTTGGCCCAAGCAAATCGAGCACCGCAGCGGTCGTTGCCTCAATCCCCAGCCGTACGGATGATTCCGGATCGATTTTGAACAAAGGCGAATGGTGGCCAGCCACGGGAGGTCCGCCATTTTTTGCGGCAGCGATCCATTCAGGCTTCGTCCCGCCAACAGCGAAATAATAGCCCGGAATGCCATGTTTCTGATCGACGAAGAAGGCGAAGTCTTCCGCGCCCATTGTCGTCTGGCGGAATGGTGTCACCACATCCTTACCCAAGGCATCGGCAATGGCCCCGTTCAAGCGGCGGGCAAGCGCGCCATCATTGACCGTGACCGGCGTGCTTTCCGTCACGGTGACAATCGGCAATCTGTCTGCGGGCAAGCCATGTGCGGCACCAATGCCCTTGGCAACACGCTCAATGGAGGCAATGAGCTGGTCGCGCACCGCCTGATTGTTGGAACGCACCGTTACCTGCAAGTCCGCATATTCGGATATGATATTATGCTTTGTTCCGGCATGGAAAGCGCCAACGGTAATCACGCCGGGGTCCAACGGTCCCTTTTCGCGGCTGATGATCGATTGAAGACCGACAACGATCTGCGAGGCAATATAGACCGGGTCGCGGCCCAAATGGGGCGCTGCGCCATGGGTGGCAATGCCGGGAACGCGAATATCAACGCTGTCCGCCGACGAATATTGAATGCCTTCTGAGGCGGAGATTTTACCGGTCTCAAGCTCTGCTGCGACATGGAAGGCCAATGCATAATCCGGCTTTGGAAAACGGGTGTAGAGCCCGTCTGCGATCATCGCCTTTGCGCCGCCGACGCGTTCTTCGGCAGGCTGAACAATGAACAATACTGTCCCCTTCCAACGATCCTTCATCCGCGCCAACTGGCGCGCTGTGCCTACTAATGCGGTGATATGCACATCATGGCCACACGCGTGCATCACGGGCATTTCAAGGCCATCGACCCCGACCTGTTTCACCGTCGACGCATTGGCAAGACCGGAGCGTTCTTGCACAGGCAGGCCGTCCATGTCCGCACGGACAAGGACGACTGGTCCATCACCGTTTTTCAACATGCCAACGACGCCAGTGCCGCCGACTTTCTCGGTCACGACCATGCCGGGCACGGCGCGCAGTTCCTGCGCCATACGCGCGGCGGTCTTAAATTCGCGGAATGACAATTCGGGGTTGCGATGGAAATGGTCCCACAGGCTCGCCAGCGACTTGTCATAATCCGCCTTAATCGAGTCTGCGTAATCTGGCTGCGCGACTGCTGGCGTTACGACCAACGCGCTGGCCAAGAATGCACCCAAAATAGACCTTTTAATCATCTTACTTCCCCCTGTTATCTCAGTTTTCGGTTATCTATCGCCCACGCTATCATGGGCAACGGTCAAAGCAGTGCCCAACGGCGGAAAATTCATCGACCATAGTCACATAGCGGTAAAAGCCCCTACGTTCAGAAAGGTTGATCCAAAAGCCCGCACGCAGCGAATACGCCTCCCCCACATGGCCGAACCAGCGATGGCCCGCCTTGTCGGTCAACCAATGCACGCCAAGGCCATAGCCTGTAAAATAACCCTTATCATCATCGCCATTTTTGCCGTCAAAGGTCCAGACGGGGCCAATCATCTGCGCGAAACTTTTGCGTGATAATAAAGGTGCGCCATCGCGCAAAAGCAATTGACCGATTTTTGCCAGATCGCCCGCCGAAATACGTAAGCCGCCCTGCGGGCTAAACGCCGACCCGTTGCGGCCAAGCACATAGAGCTTATCAACGTCACAGCTTCCGTCGCTGGCGGGGTAAACTGCGCATGGGTCAGGCCCGTTCATCGGCGCATCCCGGGCAAGGTCTCCATTGGGTCGCAGCAAACTGACCGCCTGCGCACGCCGTCCGTCGCTGCACCCGGCACCCCAATTATAGCAGGCATCCAGCCCAAGCGGCGTCAACACCAGCCGCGCCATCAGCCGGTCAAAGCGTTCGCCCGTTGCACCCTCCATCACCGCCGCGATCAACGGCGAATTGATATTGGCGTAAGAAAAATATGTGCCCGGCGCGTGGTTCATATCCCACGCCTTTGGGTCGACAAGCACGGCCTCAAGACTGCCATCAAGCGGCACGATATAATCCACAGAGTCACGTAAACCGCTTTGATGCGATAACAAGGCGCGCAAGGTAATCGGTGCATCGGGAAAGGCCGGATTGCGGACACGCCAACCCAGATAGTCATTCACGTCGCGATCGAGATCAAGGGTGCCTTGCTCCGATAGGCGCATGACGCCAATGGCGACCACCAGTTTTGAAATGGACGCGACCCGCGCCGGATCATTTATGGTCACTGGCCGCCCCGCAACGCCGGCATCGCCCTCGACTATCGCGGGGGTGATGCTGTCCGATGTGAAATCGACTTTAACCACTGCGGGCCGGATATTGGCTTGGGCAGACAGCGTTTCCGCACCGCCGGTCGCTGCACATCCGGAGGCTATCACCGCCGCCAGCGTTGCGCAGACCAACCTTAAGCGGCGCAGGTGCATCATGGCGCGGGGCAGGTACCCATATATTTGCCCCTTGCCTTGCCCTGCATGGCGACCTTTCCGACCATCGGCAGGCGGACATCTATTGTGCTGTCATAGTTGAATTCGGTTTCGCCCATGACCCCGGCAAGTTCCATGTCCACGCTGCCCATGCTGTCCATGCCGCACGACAATTTCATGCGCACATTTTGTCCGGAAACATCAAATGCCTTGTACACGCATTTTTCAGCGCCATTGCCGCCAAAGAAATCCGCACCTGGTTTTTTTGCTTCGGCATCGGTCAAGCAGCTTTGGCTGGAGACGTTTTTCGTCAGTTCGTCCATGATCTGCTGCTTTTCGGCTTTGCCCAGCGTCGGAACATTGATGTCCGCAAAAACGAAATTGGTTTCCCAAAGCCCGGCCTTCATCGGAATGAACGCATCATAGTCCATTTCAGCCGCGCGCTCTTGGCTGTCGATGATGCCGTTGCCGTCCTTATCCGCGCTGCTGTCGGCGCAAGATGCCAAGCACAGCACGGCCATTGCGGGCAACACCGCCTGTGTCATCACCATTTTCATGCGGGGCAGTCTCCGACGCGCTTTCCTTCGATTTTACCGGTCATCTTGACTGCACCCATTGGCGTACCGTCAGTGTTCTGTTCGATGCGCATAGTGTAAGTTTCAGCGCTGAATTTGCCATCCATTTTGCTCTTCACAATTATCGAGCCCGCAGGTTTACAGGTCATGGACATCTTCACACCGGCAGTAGAACGGTCGAGCGCTTCAAAGGTGCAATTGGCCTCCGGCTGCGCGCCAAAAAACTCCATACCGGGCTTGTCGACTTGCGCTTGCGTCAGGCAACTGCGCTGGGTCACGCCTTGCCCCATTTGCGTCTTGAGGGTTTCCTGCATTGCGGCGGGGGCACCGGGCGCTTCAATATTATCGAAACCAATTTTTACCTCCCATAGGCCGGGTTTCATCGCCATCGCGCCACCATCTGCCATTTCGGTCGCAGCTTCGGAGTCGCTGATTTTGCCGTCGCCATTGGTGTCGGCACCCTTGTCCGCACAGGCGGATAACGCCAGTGCGGCGGCGCTCAGTAGGAAGAATTTATGCATTGAACTACCCTCTCGTCTGTTTCCACCATCATACTAGTGTCGCCGCACGCCTCAAAAGGCAACAGCGATAAACACTGCCGTTGAAAGGTCACACTAAGGTCTCACCTAAAACGCTTGCTTTTGCCGCGCATAACCCCCGTATAAACCTCCCTTGTGTCTGTATTCATCACAACGCCGTTACGTTCCTTTTTCATGGCGAAGGATAAAACAAATATCTGCCGTGTAGGAAAGTAAATTTTGTGCATCGGGCCGCAATCCTGCGCACGCCTCTTGCCCTTGCCGCGTGCAAAGCACATATAGCGAACATGTCAGAGCTCATCATCCGCCGTGGGCTGGAAGAACCGGACACGGTTGGCACCTTCACCCCGCACCGCCCGGAACGCCCGTCCAAGTTGGAGGGGGGCAGGCCGTTTAAGATCGTGTCGGATTATACGCCGGCGGGCGACCAGCCGACGGCCATTCGCGAACTTGTCGAAACGGCACTGACGGGGGAAAAGAATCAGGTTCTGTTGGGCGTCACCGGATCGGGTAAGACCTTTACTGTGGCGCAAGTCATTGAAAAATTGCAACGTCCGGCGCTTATCCTTGCGCCCAACAAGATACTGGCGGCGCAGCTTTATGGCGAGTTCAAAAGCTTCTTCCCCGACAATGCGGTGGAATATTTCGTCTCATATTATGACTATTACCAGCCCGAGGCCTATGTCCCGCGTAGCGACACCTATATCGAAAAGGAATCGAGCGTAAACGAGGCGATTGACCGGATGCGCCATTCGGCGACTCGGTCTTTGCTGGAACGCGACGACGTCATCATTGTCGCTTCGGTGTCATGTATTTACGGCATCGGATCAGTCGAAACATATTCTGCGATGATTTTCGACCTGAAAAAGGGCCAAAGCGTTGATCAGCGTGAATTGATCCGCAAACTTGTCGCGCTTCAATATAAACGCAACGACATGGCCTTTGGCCGTGGTAATTTCCGCGTGCGCGGCGACAATCTCGAAATATTCCCATCGCATTATGAAGATACCGCGTGGCGCGTCAGTTTCTTTGGCGACGAGATTGAGGAGATTGCCGAGTTCGACCCGCTGACCGGCAATACCGGCGCGAAGTTGAACAGCGTGCGCGTTTACGCCAACAGCCATTATGTCACCCCCGGTCCAACGATGAAGCAAGCCAGCGAAGCAATCCGCTTTGAGCTGACCGAGCGGTTGAAGGAGCTTGTTTCCGAGGGAAAATTGCTGGAGGCGCAGCGGTTAGAGGAGCGGACCAATTTCGATCTTGAGATGATTGCCGCAACGGGTTCATGTGCCGGCATCGAAAATTATTCGCGCTTTCTAACGGGCCGCTTGCCAGGAGAGCCACCGCCAACCTTGTTCGAATATCTGCCCGACAATGCGCTTTTGTTCGTTGACGAAAGCCACCAGACGGTGCCGCAAATCGGTGCAATGGCCAAGGGCGACCATCGGCGAAAGCTGACCTTGGCCGAATATGGTTTCCGCCTGCCGTCGTGCATCGATAACCGGCCACTGCGTTTCAACGAATGGGACATTATGCGCCCACAAACGGTGTGCGTTTCGGCAACGCCGGGCGGGTGGGAAATGGAGCAATCGGGCGGCATCTTTGCCGAACAGGTCATTCGTCCAACAGGACTGATCGACCCGCCAGTTGAGATCAAGCCTGTCGAAGACCAAGTGCAGGATTGCATAAACGAATGCCGCAAAACGGCGCAAGCGGGCTTTCGCACGTTGGTCACCACGCTGACCAAGCGCATGGCAGAGGACTTGACCGAGTTCATGCACGAGGCGGGGCTGCGCGTGCGATATATGCACAGCGATGTTGAGACTTTGGAGCGCATTGAACTGATCCGCGACCTGCGGCGCGGGGTGTATGATGTGCTGGTGGGTATCAACTTGCTGCGGGAAGGTCTCGATATTCCCGAATGCGCGCTGGTCGCGATATTGGATGCCGACAAAGAAGGTTTCCTGCGCAGCGAAACGTCATTAATCCAGACGATCGGCCGCGCGGCGCGCAACATTGAAGGCCGCGTGATCCTATATGCCGACCGTATGACCGGCAGCATGGAGCGCGCCATTCGCGAAACCGACCGCCGCCGTGAAAAGCAGCATGCTTACAATATCGAACATGGGATCACCCCAGCGACGATCAAGCGCGACATTCACGACATCGTCGCCGACACGGCCAGCCGCGATTCGGTGCTTGTCGAGATTGACGCCGACGGTGCCAACAACCTCGTCGGGCATAATTTGCGGGCCTATATTGATGATTTGGAAAAGAAGATGCGCACTGCCGCCGCCGATCTGGAGTTCGAAGAGGCTGGCCGCCTGCGCGACGAAATCCGATCATTGGAGGCAAGCGAACTTGGCCTGCCGCACCCGCAGCATGTTGCTGCCCCCAAGGGCCGCGCCACCGAAGGCCAGCCCGGCACCCGCAAAATGCGCTATGGCAAAACGCAGCGCAAATTCGGGAAATAAGGTTTAATTCAGTAACCGCAAAAAGGCCGAAAGCCCGGCAAGGCCAAGAATGCCAGCAACAAAACTGCGCCACACAGTCGGCGGCACCCTGCCAAAGGATTTCGCGCCAAGCCAGTTGCCCAGCAGCACCGACGGGAACAGCAACAATGACAGCCACAACAGGCGCGCATCTGCCAGCCCCAGCACATAAGCGGATATCGTGCCCGCAATCGCGGTGGCGAAAAACACCAGCATCATCGATGCCCGCGCTTCCTTGGGCGGGATAGGCTGGCGCAGATAAAAGGGCACCACGGGCGGGCCCGGCATCGCGGCAAAACCGGTCAATATGCCCGAGGCGATTCCCGTAAGCGCCGTTTCCTTCGGCCCGGGACGAATCGCGCCACGTTGCGGCAATAGCACGAGCACAAACGCCCCAATCGCGATGGCAGCAATTATCAACCGCGCAACATCTGGGCTGGTCTGCATCAACAGCCAAATCCCCAGCGGCGTTGCCAACATGGCAAAAGCGGAAATCCTCAGCGCACTTTGCCGGTGGGCGTCGGCGTAAATGACTTTCAACCCAACAGGCCCAATCAGCACCTGAAGCAATATGCCGATGACCACTGCCTCACCCGGTTTCACAATCAACCCGAACAGAGGCACAAGAATGATCGCCATGCCAAAGCCAGTCAGCCCACGAATATAGGCCGCGCCAAAAGTCATGCCCGCCAACAGCGACAATTGCGCTGTGGTAATCCCAATCAGGTCTTGAATGTTCAGTGCCCCATGGCGGCATGGTCAGCGGCGGTCAGTGGCTTTTCCGCAGCCACGCCTTTTTTGTCGAGCCATGCCTGCATGTCCTTTATCTCGGCTTCTTGCGCGGCAATGACCTTTTGCGCCAGCGTGCGCACTTCGGGGTCCTTGCCATGCTCCAGCGCAACCTTCGCCATGTCAACCGCGCCCTTATGGTGCGGGATCATGCCTTGCATGAAGGCAATATCGGCGTCGGCATTGATATTGCCCATGCCGACATGCATCTTGTCATTGGCCGCAGCATAAGCCTTTTGTGCGGCATTGTAGCTGGCGGTCGCATCTGCGGTTGCCGCTGGGGCTTCGGCGGCTTGTTCCGTCGCTGGTTGCTGGCACGCCGCGAGAAACAGCATAGCGGCAAGCGTGAGTGGCAGTTTTTTCATCACATTCTCCTTGAAAAACGTCTATTGGTTCAACGCAAATCGGGCGGCGTTGCTTCATGCTTGAGCATATAAATCGCCTCTTCGAGCGTCATGATACGCTGGCCATCGGAGCCAAGGCTGCGGATTGCGACCTTGCCCTCTTCTGCCTCACGCATGCCGACCACCAACAAATGCGGCACCTTGGCAACGCTATGTTCGCGCACCTTGTAATTGATTTTTTCGTTGCGTGTATCGGCCTCGACACGAATGCCCGCCGCCTTCAACTTCGCGGTGACATCCTGCGCATAGCCATCGGCCTCCGACGTGATCGTTGCGACCACGGCCTGCACGGGCGCGAGCCAGACAGGAAAACGGCCCGCGTAATGCTCGATAAGGATACCGATAAAGCGTTCATAGCTGCCGAATATCGCGCGGTGCAGCATGACGGGGCGGTGGCGTGCGCCATCCTCTCCAACATAGCTTGCGTCGAGACGCTCGGGCAATACGCGGTCGGATTGAATCGTGCCAACCTGCCACGTCCGGCCAATCGCGTCGGTTAAATGCCATTCCAGCTTTGGCGCGTAGAAGGCACCTTCGCCGGGCAGTTCTTCCCAACCAAATTCGGACGTCGCAAGGCCAGCGCGGACCACGGCATCGCGCAGTTCGTTTTCCGCCTTATCCCAATCCGCATCGGACCCGAACCGTTGTTCAGGGCGTAAAGCGAGCTTGATCGAATAGGTAAAACCAAATTCCTTGTAGACCCGATCCGCCAGCGCGCAGAACGCCTGCACCTCTTCGACAATCTGGTCCTCACGGCAAAAGATGTGCGCATCATCCTGCGTAAACTGACGCACGCGCATCAGGCCATGCAACGCACCATGCGGTTCGTTGCGGTGGCAGCAGCCATTTTCGTAAAGGCGTAAGGGTAAGTCGCGATAGGACTTAATACCTTGGCGGAAAATGAGAACATGCGCGGGGCAGTTCATCGGCTTCAACGCCATCCAGTCGGCATCGCCCGAAATCACGGGGCCTTCATCGTCGACATTGGGCACTTCATCAGGGATCACAAACATATTGGCGCGATATTTGCCCCAATGCCCCGATTGCTCCCATTGCCGTGCGTCCATGACTTGCGGCGTTTTGACTTCTTTATATCCAGCGCCGTCAATCGCGCGGCGCATATAGCCCTCAAGTTCGCGCCAGATCAGATAGCCATTGGGATGCCAGAACACCGAACCATGCGCCTCTTGCTGCAAATGGAATAAGTCCATGTCTTGGCCCAGACGGCGATGGTCGCGCTTGGCGGCCTCCTCCAACCGGAGCAGATGCGCGTCCAATTGCTTTTTATTCAGCCAGCCCGTGCCGTATATCCGGCTTAATTGCGGATTATTCTGGTCGCCGCGCCAATAGGCACCCGCCACCCGCGTCAGCTTGAACGCCGCAGGATCCAACTTACCCGTCGAGGCCAGATGCGGCCCACGGCACATGTCCATCCAGTCATTGCCGGACCAATAGACGGACAATTCCTCGCCCTCCGGCAATTCCGCCGCCCATTGTGCCTTGAAGCTCTCACCCGCATTCTGCCAACGCGCAATCAGGGCGTCACGCGCCATGACTTCGCGGCGCAGCGGCTTATCGGCGCGGATGATCGCGCGCATGTGTTCTTCAATCGCGGGCAGATCATCCATTGTGAACGGCCCGCGTGTGGCGGGTGCCATGACGTCATAATAAAAACCGTCATCGGTCGATGGGCCAAAAGTGATTTGCGTGCCGGGAAACAGCGCCTGCACCGCCTCTGCCAATATATGCGCGAAATCGTGCCGGGCGAGTTCCAGCGCGTCGGCCTCGTCGCGGCTGGTCACCAACGCCAACTGGGCATCGGCCTCAATCGGGCGCATGATATCGCGCAATTCGCCATCGACGCGCGCCGCAATCGCTGCCTTGGCTAAACCCGGGCCAATCGCGGCGGCAATGTCAGCAGGGGTAGTCCCGCGCGCGACTTCACGGGCAGTGCCATCGGGAAGGGTAATGCGGATCATCTCGGACATGGAGTATCTTGCTTTCAACTGCGGTTTGGAAGCGCCCCTTTGCCAGCCCA
>JAEMTM010000163.1 GCA_016462305.1 Sphingomonadaceae bacterium
GACAAAATGCCCTTAGGCAGGGGTTGTGAATCGTCCGCATATGAACGATGACAATTTGACGACAATATTGTTTCAGTTCAAAACATGGCTGCCGTAAATATGCAATGTTTTCATGGCACCGAGACTTAAATTATGCAGAAAGAATCATCTTTGTGAATCCCGTATCCGGTACCAACAGATTGAAACCCCAAAAAACGCCAACCGATGCGCGCTATTTCAACCGCGAGCTGTCGTGGCTGAAATTTAATGAACGCGTGTTGGAAGAAGCGTCGAACCCAGCGCATCCCTTGTTGGAGCGGCTGCGCTTTCTGTCGATTTCCGGCAGCAACCTTGATGAGTTTTTCATGGTCCGCGTGGCTGGCTTGCGCGGGCAGCAGCAACGAAAGATCGAACAGCTATCGATCGATGGCCGCACGCCTTCTGAACAACTCGCCGACACCGTCGCCGCCGCCAACCGGTTGATGATCCAGCAACAAAAGCTCTGGCGCAAGTTGATGAAGGAACTGGCCAGCGAAGGCATTAAGATCGTTCAACCATCCGCGATGGGCAAGACCCTGCAGACGCAAGTGGGCAAATATTTCCGCGAACAAGTCTTGCCGGTGCTCACCCCGCAGGCGCTGGACCCTGCGCATCCGTTTCCATTCATTCCCAACCAAGGCCTGAGCCTCATTTTCGATATGCGCCGCAAAGATGATGGAGAGGTTGTGCGGCAATTGGTGATGATCCCGCAATCGCTGGCCCGCTTTGTCCGGCTGCCCGGCCTTGGCACACGGTTTGTGACCATTGAGGCGTTAATCAAGCATTTTGTCGGCCAGATGTTCCCAGATTATCGGCTGATCGCCGCTGGCGCATTCCGCATTATCCGCGACAGCGATATCGAAGTGGAGGAAGAGGCAGAAGACCTCGTGCGTTATTTCCGCAGCGCTATCAAGCGCCGCCGTCGCGGGCGGATTATCCGGCTGAAGCTGGAAAAAGGCCTGCCTAGCGAATTGGCGACGTTGATCCGTTCCGAACTTGGCGCAGGCGCGTCGATTGTTGTCGAAACCGTCGGATTCTTAGGGATTGGTGATTTGAGCCAGTTGGTCGACGAAGACCGCCCGACGCTGAAATTCCCGCCTTATTCCCCGCGTTTTCCCGAACGCATATTGGAACATGACGGCGATTGTTTTTCGGCGATCAGCCAAAAAGACATCGTCATCCACCACCCCTATGAAAGTTTCGACGTCGTGCTCGCGTTCCTGCAACAGGCCGCAGTGGACCCGGACGTCGTGGCCATAAAGCAAACCCTGTATCGCGCTGGCAAACAATCCGCCGTCATCCGTGCTTTGTGCGAAGCTGCTGACGCCGGCAAATCGGTCACCGCCATTGTCGAGCTAAAGGCCCGGTTTGACGAAGAACAAAACCTGCATTGGGCGTCGCAGTTGGAAAATTCGGGCGTTCAGGTGGTCTACGGCTTTGTCGACATGAAAACCCACGCCAAAATTTCGCTGGTCGTCCGGCGAGAGGCAGATGGCTTTCGCACTTATTGCCATTTGGGCACGGGCAATTATCACCCGATCACCGCCAAAGTATATACCGACATCAGCTTCTTTACCGCCGACCCGCGCGTCGGCCATGATGCCGGACAGATATTCAATTATATCACCGGCTATATCCCGCCATCGGGGCTGAAGCTGTTGACCATGAGCCCGCTTGGCTTGCGGGAAAAGGTCATGGCGTTGATCGACGATGAAATCGCCCATGTCGCCGCTGGCCGGCCCGGCGCGGTTTGGGCCAAGGTCAACTCGCTGGTCGATCAGGCGGTCATCGATAAATTATATCAGGCAAGCGAAGCCGGGGTTGAAATCGACCTTGTGGTGCGCGGTATTTGTTGCCTGCGGCCCGGTGTAAAGGGCATGTCGTCGCGCATCCGCGTGAAGTCGGTCGTCGGCCGCTTTTTGGAACATAGCCGCATCTGGGCGATGGGCAATGGCGCAGATTTGCCCAATCCCGACGCAAAAGTCTTCATCTCCTCGGCGGACTGGATGTCGCGCAATTTCGACCGCCGCGTCGAATATATGCTGCCAATTGAAAACCCTACCGTCCATGACCAAATCCTCGATCAGGTTATGGTTGCAAACCTGCTCGACAATCAGCAAAGCTGGATGCTCCGTCCGGACGGGCGTTATGAAAGGGTGAAAGCCGGAAGCATGCCATTTAATCTGCATCATTATTTCATGACCAATGCGTCGCTTTCGGGACGCGGAGGTGCGCTCGCAGATGACAAGAAGGTTCCAACTTTGAGCCTTGTCCGACAAAGATGAAGGCGGTGCGTCAGGCCGTCATTGATATTGGCTCCAACACTATCCGGCTTGTGGTATATGTCGGCTCGGCACGTGCGCCTTTGCCCATTTACAATGAAAAAAGCCGCGTAAAACTGGGCGCGTGCCTTGCAGGCGACGGCGAAATTGACAAGGCGACGATGAAAAAGGCGCTGGCTGCGTTCGCCCGCTTTGAAACGCTTGCACGCACGATGCAGGTCGACAATATGCGCGTGGTCGCCACCGCCGCAACGCGTGAAGCAAAAAACGGTCAGGAATTGGTCGATAAGGCCGCCGCCTTGGGCATCCGCGTCGATGTGCTGGACGGCGATGCTGAGGCAACGGCGGCGGGCTATGGCGTGCTCAGCGACAATCCCTTCGCCAATGGCTATGTCGGCGATCTGGGCGGCGGTAGCCTTGAACTTATCCGCATAGCCGACGGCACATTGGGGGCGCGGGTGTCGCTGCCGCTGGGCACATTGCGGCATGAGATATTGACGGGCAAATCGGCCAAGCAAATCACGCAAATGCTGCGCGACGATATTGCCAGAACGATGGGCAAGCGCGCCTTTCCGATAGAAACCGGCCTGCCCTTTTACATGATCGGCGGTTCGTGGCGGACTTTTGCGCGGTTATATATGTATAAAACGGGCTATCCGCTGACCATATTATCCAATTATGAAATGCCGCCTGATGCGCCCGAACTGCTCGCGCCGCTTGCGCAAGACCGCGACGCGCTGACGCGGTCAAATGTCGTCGCGGCGGGGCGTATTTCGGAACTGCCGGGGGCGACGGCTTTGTTGGGTGGCATCATCGGGCTGTTAAAGCCCCGCAAGCTCGTGACAAGCATCTACGGCCTGCGGGAGGGGTTGTTGTACGAACAACTGACCGCAGAGGAGCGCAGCCAAGACCCGTTGATCGCGGCAGCCCGGTTTGAGGGCGAACGCTTGGGGCGTTTTCCCTTTCACGGTGATACGCTGGCCCAATGGATTGCGCCGGTCTTTGCCGGGCAAAGCGCGCATGACGCACGATTGTGCCGCGCGGCGTGCTTGCTGTCCGACAGCGTATGGAACGTAAACCCCGAATATCGCGCCGACCACGCGCTTGACCTTGCACTCGACGGCAGTTGGCCCGGCGTCAGCGCCAGCGACCGCGCGGTCATCGCCGCGGCCTTGTGGACGGTGCACGCCGGAAAGCGGACCTTGCCCGAAATGCTGGCCGCCTTGGCCAAGCCCGCCGCGCTGGCGCAAGCCGTCATCTGGGGCCTAGCCATCCGCTTGGCCCACCGCCTCGACGGCGGCACCGGCGGCGCCCTTGCCGACAGCCGCATCGACAGCGACGGCACGACGTTACGCCTACATTTAAGCGGCTCAGCGGTCCGGTTGCAGTCAAATAGCGTGTTGCGGCGTTTGCAGGCGCTAGGGGAGGCGCTAGGCTACGCGCAGGCGGAAATTATGGGTTGAGGATGCCGGTCGTGTCCCGTTGTCATATCGCACCATCGTCATCCTGAATAACCAATATGGTTCACGCAGAGGCGCAGAGGACGCAGAGTATCACAACTTCCTCCCCTCTCCCCTTGCGGGAGTTTGTAATGGACAGGTGTGGAATGCCCCCAGCATTCCACAGAAGATGCTGGGGGCATCTTCGACCT
>JAEMTM010000035.1:0-5481 GCA_016462305.1 Sphingomonadaceae bacterium
TCCTGCCGGATTGCGATGTTGAGGTTGATGACGATTGGCTTGTCAGGCGCGGTAACTTGCACGCATCCTGTCAAAACTGACGCCATCAACGGCATGAACAAGAGGATCATTTTTCCCATGTTGGAACGAATCGCATTATCCGTGCGGTTCGTCAATTGATCGCTGTTTTGCGCCATGTTCGCTTTCCCTATGCTGAATGGTTCATTCATTTTCTGGTTCTTCTTTAATTTCTGCGGCCCCTGTTTTCGCGTTCTGCTTTTTCTGCGCGTCGAGCAAAGATTTCAGATCGCGGTCCGCCGCATAATTGGCGTCATAAAGCCCGCGGATAGAGCCAATGAGCTTCATGAATTCCGCAGTCACGCTGACGTTGAATTTGATTGGGATACGCGCCAGTTGCCGCGTGATGAAGTTGCGTTTTGCCAATGCGCCCTGTTGCACACCCGTAAAGCTAATATCGGTGACGATTTCCCCGCCAAGGTCGCCCTCCACGTCAATGGTCAAACTGGAATAGCGGATAGAGCGCAAGGCGTTAAAGGCATAGTTGGCGAACATACCCATATCTTTATAGGCAAGTTCACCGAGATAGCTGACCTCCCCGCCGCCAGCACGCGACACGAGAGCGCCGCCGACAATCCGACCGCCATCTTGGTTGAACAATATGGGCAAGGTCCCGTCAAACACGCCGGTGACGCGCAGATTCTGGAAATCATATCCAGCCAGCAGCTTTTCCGCATCAACGCCAATGGCGCGGAAGGTCAGGCGGCGTTCGGACTCAACCCCGAAATCGAGGACAGTTGGCTCAAGCACCAATTCTCCGCCCGCAAATGGCCAGCGCCCCGATTCAATCGCGACCTGCCGATTGGGCAGTAATCGGTAGCTGACCGTTCCGCCCAGTGCAGCTATGCCTGGGTTGACCGACCCAAGAGTTGCGATTTGGCCCGATGCGGTTTCGAGGCCCAAAAGGTCGGAAAACAGGATTTCGGTCGTCAACCCCTCAACTGGGCCGAAGGCGGCGGCCAAGTTCATATCGCGCGTGGACACGCGGCCAGTGCTGCGCACCCCATCTGTGTCCCACGCGATACGGCCATCGCCCGAGACGCTGCCATCGACATAGGCCGCGACGCCCAAGACAAGCGCCGTGAGTAAGTCGGGTTGAAAGCCTTCATTGAAACGCAGGTCATCCACCGCGAGCAAGGCGCGTCCGTTACTGTTGCTGAGGTCATGGCGGATATCGACATCTGAAACTTGGGTGCCAGTTGTGGGTTCAACCAAATGGCCGGTCGCGGTGATGATGTTGTTTTCGAGCGACAGCAGCATATCGGGCACCAGCATGGGCATGAACCGGTCAACCTGATCCGCATCCAACACATTCAGCCGCGCGTTGAGGGTGAGAGTCTCGGCAAGGTAACGCCATTCGCCCGACGCCGCGTCGATCAGCAGCGGCACGTTGCCAATCTGCCCCGCGCCGCCGGTCAGCACACCGTAAGCGCCGCCTTGGTCAAATCTGCCATCAAGGCTGGCGATGTTGAAAACAGAGCGTGCGTCCGGTTGGCCGAGTTCGACGACCACATCTTTGGCGGCAAAACCATCGACAAGGCTGAAGCGGACATTACTGCCGCGTGCAGCAAGAGGTGCGCCACCAAGCGTGCCCAAAGCGTTGAAACCTGCAACATTCGTGGCAAAGCGAAGTTTACCCTGGCGCAAAGCGAGCATCGGGCGGCCAGCATCAGGGCAAAGCCGCAGCGATTGGCCGCTTAACACAAGGCTCGACACGCTCAACGCGTCAAATCGGACATTTTGGCAGCCGTCATACAAGGTGAAAGCCCCAGCATCATAACGTCCCGATATAGGGACGTTCAGGCCAGTGACGAATCCACCCGGCAACGGCCCCGACATCCGCGCCTGTCCGGCAAAGCGCCATGCGCCATTGGGGACACCATTAAAGGCAAGTTTGGGCACCATGAGCTTCGCCCCGCCAGAGGCATAAGGCGCAATAACCAGATTGCCCGACCAGCTCTGACCCGATTGCGCGAGCGAAAGGGTGGCAGCGGGCACATTGGGTCCGGACAGCGCCAATTGCGCAGGCGCATCGAGTCGCCACCCGGTCGCGCTTCCCGTCACGCCAAAAGAACCATATTGTCGCACCCGCACGCCTGATGCACTATTGAACGCAAGGTCCGCGATGCTTGTCCCACGCCGACCCTGAAAATCCTGATAGCTATCAAAATCGAGGCTGGCGGAAAATTGATCGCCAGCGCGTTCGAGCACGGGTGCCATTTGCGCGATTATGGGGCCAACTGGCGTGTCCTTCGTTTGTGCGGCGAGGTCACGAAGGCCCGTGATTGTGCCGCGATCAAATGCGCCGCCGGTGATGGCGGCATCGCCACGGGCAGACAAAGCCATATGGCCGTCTATGAGACCCGCCGTTCCTTTAGCCGCCAAAGCGACCCGGCGCACCGACAACGGGGCGGAACGGAGTGAACCCTCGTTCACCGTAAAGTCGAAATTGGTGCGCGCCAATTTGCCATCAACCGACAGCTTGCCGGATATGCCCCGCAACTGAGCTTGCGATATTTTGAGAGCATCTGCCGCATAAGCGACAGTGCCGTCCCAAGCGTCAAAGCGTTCAGACAGCTTGAGATTGGCATCAAAACGCGGCGCGACGAGCGCGATGCCCGTTTTGCTGCACGTTGCTTTGGTCGACGTCATTGGCCCGATTAAACGCGGCTCACGCCATTCGAGCAGCAGCTTGCCATCAAATTTCATGTCCGCCGCGCTGCATCCCGCCGCCTGCACAACCGGCGCACGTAGCAACAGACGGCCCGCAAATCGGTTCCGCAGCAGGCCGCTGCCATTGAAGCCTGCATTAAAAACACCCCATGGCGTATCAAGCCGCGCACGGGCGTTTTTAATGTTTATCGCAATATCGGGCCACTCAAACGGCTCGGCGGACTTAGGGTCGCGGAATTTGTCGAGTTCACCGAAGGACAAGGTGCCATCGGCATAACGCCCGCGCAGGATGACGCCGTCCGCATGGACGTCGCGCACAGTTGCGCCGGCGAAGTTCAGGGCCACATTGATTTCGACCAGCTTAGCGGTCAGGTCGGGGCGCGCCGGATCGCCGATAACAAGGTCGCGGATACGCTGGGTGCGGAAACCGATGGTATCAATTTTGTAGCTTGCCTTGATACCCCGCTCTGCAAACGCATTTTGCACAATATGGTCGGCAATATTGTTTCGCTGGCCCCATGCGAACAGCAACAACAGCGCGAGCAAGATGCCAACACCGCCGAAAATGCGCCGCTTCCACTGTGCGCCGCTATCGCGTTGCACATCGACATCGCCCGTCGGTGTTTCGTCGGCAGGTTCCTGCATGCCACTCAAATGCGGGAAAGGCCGACGGGTTGCAACGCCATTTGTATGATGCGACTTGCGCTGTGCGCAAAAATCACAGAAAAGAGGACCGGATAGACGTGATGACAGATATAACGGACAAGAGCGAACATCATGGCACGGGCCACCGTGCGCGTTTGCGTAAGCGTTTGTTGGAGAAAAATGGCGAGAGCCTGCACGATCATGAATTGATCGAATATCTCCTCGCGCTCGCCATTCCGCGCCGAGATACCAAGCAGATCGCGAAGGATTTGATTCACCGTTACGGCAGCCTATCGGCCTTGCTGACCGCAGACGCCGACAGTATCTTGCAAGAAAAATGGATGGGCGAAACCAGCGTTGCGGCGTTGAAGATAGTCCAAGTGGCGGCGCTTCGCCTGCTCAGCGAACCCGTGCGCGAGTTGCCGATTCTGTCGTCGTGGCAATCTTTGCTCGATTATCTACGCGCCGATATGGCGCATCTGACGATTGAGCGCGTGCGCACGCTGTATCTGAACAGCAAGAACATGCTGATCCGCGACGAGGTGGCGAGTGAGGGTTCCGTCGATCAAGCCGCCATTTACACCCGCGAAGTCATCCGCCGTGCAATGGACCTTGGCGCGGCGGCGATTATTCTTGTCCACAACCATCCCAGCGGGGACAGCGCCCCCAGCCGGCAAGATATCGCGATGACGCGCGACATTGCGGATGCGGGGAAAAAATTTGGTATAGCTGTGCACGACCACATCATCATTGGCAAAAACGGTTTCAGCAGCATGCGCAGCTCCGGGCTTATTTAGGGTCGGAACCTAGGGGTGGCAAAATGGCGGCTGCTCCCGCATAACGACAAAATGACATCCCCTACGCCCGTAAAGAAATCCATTGGTCCGCGTGAGCTGACCGTTATGATGTCGTCGCTCATGGCGCTCAATGCGCTGGCCATTGACGCGATGTTGCCCGCCTTCCCCGCTATGGTGCGCGGCCTTAGCCTCGCCGAGCCGAACCAGATCCAATATATCATCTCGACCTTTCTGGCTGGCACAGGAATCGGTGCGCTCATTTACGGTCCATTGTCCGACCGTTATGGGCGAAAGCCGATATTGTTGATTGCAAATATTGGTGCGGCGATAGCGTCGCTGGCGTGTTCCTTTGCGCCTGATTTTGAAACCATGCTTATCATGCGCTTTATCCATGGTCTTTTGGCGGCAGCCTTGGGCGTTCTTGTGATTTCGGTCATCCGGGACCAGTTTGAAGGCGACGCCATGGCGCGGCGCATGTCGACCATCTTCCTCATCTTCATGATTGTGCCAATTATCGCGCCGACAATTGGCCAGTTGGTGCTGCTTTTCGCTGGCTGGCGGGTGATTTTTGACCTGATGGCGGTCATGGCCGTCGCCGCCGCTATCTGGGTTTATCTGCGCTTGCCCGAAACATTGGCACCCGAAAATGTCATTCCAATTCAGCCAAAGGCGCTTGCCAAGGCGTGGAAGATTGTTGTCCTCAACCGCAGCGCCGCTGGCTATATGGTTGGCGCTGGCGTCACGCAGGGCGCATTGTTCGGCTATCTCAACAGTTCGCAGCAGATGTTTGAAAAGATATTCAACGCGGCGGATTTCTTCACCATTGGCTTTGCGATCATCGCCATTGGCATCGCGGTGTCCAACTTCACCAATTCGCGCATCGTCGAACGCTTTGGCGCGCGCCGGGTGTCGCAGACCGCTTTGTTGACCTTTATCGCATTGGGCGCGTTGCAATTGCTTGCGGCGCGTTATGCACCAACATCCTTGCCGATCTTCCTGATATTGCTGACCGGTAATATGGCGATGATCGGTTTCATCGGCTCCAACTTCTCGTCGATTGCGATGACCCCCTTTGGCCATGTCGCAGGGGCGGCCTCGTCCTTTCAGACCTTCGTCCGCACATTGCTTGCGGCATCGCTTGGTGCATTTATCGGGCAGCAGTTTGACGGCACGGTATATCCGGTGGCGCTAGGTTTTCTGTGCTGCGGGCTGGCGGCGCTGTTGCTTGTGCTGTGGTGCGAAAAGGGGAAGCTGTTTACCCGCCCCGGCACCACATTACCTCTGCCCACCAACCCGCGCAATTAAGGCA
>JAEMTM010000035.1:5581-15243 GCA_016462305.1 Sphingomonadaceae bacterium
TTGTTATTTGGCGGAAGCCTTAGTCCACAACGGGGCCAGGAAACTCACCCATATCCGGCGCATCATCCATGCTTTGGTCATGCTGCAGGTTTGAATTCCACATGCCATAAACGAAGTAAATCAATATGGCGCCGATCAAGAAGTATAAGAACCAAATCAGCACATGTTGTGGAACCGACTTGATCAGATACAGGCAGGACAATATGCCAAGAATCGGTGTCAGCGGGTAGAGCGGTACCGAGAAGCCACGTGGCAATTCAGGTGCTGCACGGCGCAGGTAAATCACCGACAGGCAGACAATGGCGAAAGCCGCTAGGGTGCCTACCGATGTCATGTCGCCCAAGAAGTTGATGTCGAAGAAGCCAGCCGCAACCGCCGTGAGCGTGCCAACCAAAATCGTGTTAATGTAAGGCGTGTGGAAACGTGAGTGCACCTTGGAGAATATCTTCGGCAACAGACCGTCGCGGGCCATGGTGTAGAAAATACGTGTTTGTGCATACATCAACACCAGAACCACCGAGGTCAGACCAATGATCGCGCCGACCTTGATCGTCTTTGCCAACCACGACCATTGTGGACCAAAGCTGTCGACGACGACGGCTACAGGATCTGGAACGTTGAGCGATGCATAAGGCACGAGCAAGGTCATGATCGCAGCGACCAGCATGTAGATCACGGTGCAGACGATCAACGAACCGATGATACCAAATGGCATATCACGCTTCGGGTCTTTTGCTTCTTGTCCAGCGGTCGAAACCGCTTCGAAGCCGATATATGCAAAGAAGACGATCGAGGCTGCACGCATGATTCCGTCAACGCCGAATTGGCCCTCTCCGGTATTTTCAGGAATGAACGGCGTCCAGTTCTTCGCAACCAGTTCCGGCAAGTTGGACAGGACGAGATATCCGCCAACCAGAATGAAAGCAGCAAGCACGCTGACCTTAATCGCCACAATAATGTTATTCACCTTCGCCGATTCCGACACGCCAAGCACCAGTAACAGCGACAGCGCCATGCAGATGAAGAATGCTGGCAAGTTGAAAATCGCAGTCACGGCGACGCCATCGACGATCAACGGGGCACCATCCCGCATGACGGCATGTCCGGTCGGGCCAGTAAATTGCGGGGGAATGACAAGGCCAAAGTCCGCCAATAGACTGACGACATATCCGCCCCAGCCGACCGCGACAACGGAAGCGGCCAAGCCATATTCCAGCAGCAACAACGCGCCCATGATCCAGGCAACAAATTCGCCCAACGTGGTGTAGCTATAGGTATAAGCAGAACCCGACACCGGCAGCGTCGATGAAAGTTCGGCGTAGCAAAGGCCGGCAAAAGCACAGACGATCCCCGCCACAACAAAGGACAGCATGACGGCAGGACCAGCATGTAATGCCGCCGCGCTACCCGTACGGACGAATATGCCCGCACCGATGATGCAGCCAACGCCCAACAGCAGAAGGTTCCATTTGCCCAACGAACGCTTAAGTTCGCTGTTTGCCGACTCTCTTTGTACTTGTGCGATCGTTTTGCGCGCAAACATGCGCTGCATCACGGATTGCTGCTCAACGGCCATCTTAATCTCCCCGATGGATTTGTTAACGCGCCGAACCTAGCCTCAAAATGCCGCCGCGCAACTTAATTTCACCGTATAAGCATGGGTCCGAGCGGTTTTCCACCAAAAATATGGACATGCAGGTGCGGAACTTCCTGATGCGCGTCGATTCCGATGTTGGCGAGCAAGCGATATCCGGGTTCCAACAGCCCCAATTCGCGCGCGACATGGCCGACGGCGCGGACAAATCCGGCTATTTCCGCGTCGCTGGCTTTGGCGCTGAAATCGTCCCAACTGACATAGCGACCTTTGGGAATCACCAGCACATGGACGGGTGCTTGCGGGTTGATGTCGTCAAAGGCCAAGGCCCATTCATCCTCGAACAGCTTGCGGCACGGTATCTCACCACGCAGGATTTTGGCGAAGATATTCTGGTCGTCATATTCCAAACTCGGATCAATCGGCATGTCTCACTCCTTGGCTTATGTCCGCGCCGCTTTCTCGACCAAGCCGGACACCCCTTCCCTGCGGTCCAGTTCAGCGAGTACATCGTCCAGCGATACGCCCACATCACGCAGCAAAATCATTAAGTGAAAAATCAGGTCCGCCGCTTCCGCCGTCACATGCTGTGCGTCACTCGACAGCGCCGCGATAATTGTCTCGGTCGCTTCCTCGCTTACTTTCTGCGCGATTTTGCCGCGGCCTTTGGCGAATAAAGATGCGACATAGCTGTTGTCAGGGGCGGCGTCCGCACGCTGGGCAATGATGTGTTCAAGCCGTATGAGTGTATCGCGCATCACATATCTTTCTGTAAGGCGACGACCATGGCCTTGTCCTTAGCGGGGATCAAGCCTTCGAGGACGCGCCAGAAGCCTGTGACGGATTCCTGACCCGCCGCAGCATAAGCCGACGCCAGGCTGCTGCGCAACGCATCAAATAATTGCGCTTCGAACTGAATGCCCTCGGGCGTGAGTCGCAAGAGTTTCTGACGCCGGTCGACATTACCCGTCCGCGTTTCCACAAGGCCCCGGTCCCCCAAATCGGTAAGGACGCGGCCAAGCGATTGTTTAGTGATAGCGAGGATTTTCAGTAACGTGCTGATCGGCAGGTCGGGCTGGCGCGCAATGAAATACAGCGCACGATGGTGTGCGCGGCCAAGGCCTTGTTCCGCCAGCCCTTCGTCAATTGCGCGGGTAAGCCGCGTATATCCAAAGAACAAAAGCTCAACCCCGCGCCGCACCTCATTTTCACGAAGGAACAGGGGCGACGCGGTCGGGGTGACAGAAACAGAAGATGGGACAGCCATATTGACGTATCTTGGCCTAGCCCATAGGACAGTGCAAGACCCTAATGAATGAGAGCATCGATGAACGCTGGCGCATTTCCTTTTGAGGCAAACCCGAATCCGGTCGATCCCGGCGAACGCGCGGCGCGGTTGGTCGACCCCGGTTTTGGCCGGGTGTTCACCGACCATATGGTGACGATTCGGTATTCGGACGACAAGGGCTGGCATGACGCAAAGGTCGGGCCACGCGGGCCCCTGACGCTCGACCCTGCGACGGCGGTTTTGCATTATGCGCAAGAGATTTTTGAAGGGCTAAAGGCTTATCGCCTTGCCGACGGCGGGATGGCCTTGTTCCGCCCCGAACAAAATGCCCGCCGTTTTCAACGCTCGGCAAAGCGCTTGGCAATGCCCGAATTGCCCGAAGAGATGTTCCTGCAAGCGTGCAAGCAATTGGTTGATGTCGATAAGGACTGGTTTCCGCCTGTTGACGGCGGCTCCATTTATCTGCGCCCATTCATGATCGCGAGCGAAGTGTTTCTGGGCGTGAAGCCATCCGCAGAATATCTGTTCATGGTCATTGCGTCTGCGGCGGGCAATTATTTCAAAAGCGGCGCACCCGCAATTTCGATCTGGGTGTCCGAAAATTATACCCGCGCCGCACCGGGCGGCACGGGCGCGGCAAAATGCGGGGGCAATTATGCCGCCAGCCTCGTCGCACAGTCCGAAGCCATTAAGCAAGGTTGCGACCAAGTCGTGTTTCTCGATGCCGCCGAACATCGCTGGGTGGAGGAACTGGGCGGCATGAACCTGTTTTTCCTGTTCGATGACGGGTCGATCATCACACCACCAGCCGACGGCACAATATTGGAAGGCATCACCCGCGATTCCGTGCTGACTTTGGCGCGCGCGCAAGGGTTGAACGTGCGTGAGGAACGCTACGCCATCGACCAGTGGCGGGCCGATGCGGAATCGGGGCGCTTGGTCGAAACCTTCGCCTGCGGAACGGCTGCGGTCGTCACGCCAGTGGGAAAAGTGCAGTCCGCAAAGGGCAGTTTTATTATCGGCGCAGGCGGTGCGGGGCAGATGACTCAGCAAATCCGGTCAAAACTTGTGGATATCCAACGCGGAATTGCCGCAGATGCTTATGGCTGGGTGCAGCGCATTGATTAAGAAGTTGCGCAATAAGATTCCCGCGATATAAGCCGCCCGAACTGGCCAGATTACTGGCTTGCTGGGGCGTCGCCAAGCGGTAAGGCAGCGGCTTTTGATGCCGCCATTCGCAGGTTCGATCCCTGCCGCCCCAGCCATTTCTTCAGACACTGCGCACATATCATTTCCAGCATTTCACTTCCAGAATTTTTGTAAAATTGTGTAAATATGTGTAAAACTTTTTTCACCATCTAGTATCTAAGTAATATATCGTTAGATAGCCCCCATCGCCGTGTTTCCGGCGGGCTGCTGAGGGGTGGTACTAGGATGAAAGTATTTATTGCCGACTATGGTGTGGATGTTGTTGATTATCTTAAACAGATAGTCGAAGAACTGGGTTATGTTGCGGTCGGTTGCACCGACAACAATGCCTTTACGGAGATTATGACGCGGGAAGTATTTGACCTCGTCATTTTGGATTGGAATGTTAGCGCCGGGGACAATATGTGCCTGCTTGCATGGATGAATGAGACTTTGTCCACGCGACCACCGGTTATCATGATGGCGAAACGGTCTGCCAAGCGCGATATTACAGAAGCCTTAAATGCCGGCGCTGACGATTACATCACCAAGCCAGAACGCCGTAATGTTATTGCAGCACGGATAAACGCTTTGCTGCGCGGCAATGCGGTGGGGGGTGCATTTGATGCTGAAGTCATATATGGCGCCTACAAAATGGACCGGCTCGAACATAGCGTTACAATTCATGGGCAGACCGTCATTTTGACTGCCAAGGAATTTGAGTTGGCGGAAATGTTTTTCAAAAACACAGACCGGACCTTGTCGCGGCATCAGATTATGCAATCCATTTGGCGGACAAAAACATCAAAGGTCGCGACACGCACGTTAGACATGCACATTTCGAGGGTGCGGACGAAGTTGGCCTTGCGGCCCGAAAACGGCTTCCGAATTTCCACGGTTTTCGGTTACGGTTACCGCCTTGAATCCGCGCATTAAGCCGTAGGCAGTCAAATGTAACTTTTACAAAAAGGCCGCTCTAAGCGGCCTTTTTCGCGCGCTCCGCCATTTCCTGATTCAACATTTCGGCCAAAAGAAACGCCAGTTCAAGCGACTGCGCCGCGTTCAGGCGTGGGTCGCAATGTGTGTGATACCGATCTGCCAGACCTTCATCGGTCACGGCAACGGCCCCGCCCGTACATTCGGTGACATTCTGCCCCGTCATCTCGATATGGATACCGCCGCCAAAACTTCCCTCGGCGCGGTGCACAGCGAAGAAGCCGCGCACTTCGGCTAAGATACGCTCAAACGGGCGCGTTTTATATCCGCTAGCTGATTTGACGACGTTGCCATGCATCGGGTCACAGGACCAGATGACGGGATGTCCTTCACGTTGCACGGCGCGCACCAAATTCGGGAGCCCAGCTTCGACCTTGTCATAGCCGTAACGCGAGATCAAAGTGATCCGCCCTGCCTCACGCGCTGGGTTCAGTGTATCGAGCATCCGCAACAATGCATCGGGTTCAAGGCTTGGGCCACATTTCACGCCAATGGGGTTGCCGATACCGCGCAAAAATTCGACATGGGACGACCCCTCGAACCGCGTCCGATCACCAATCCACAAGAAATGCGCCGACGTATCATACCAGCCGCCGGTCAGGCTGTCCTGACGCGTCATTGCTTGCTCATAAGGCAGCAACAAGGCTTCATGGCTGGTGTAAAAGCTCGTTCCCTTAATTTGCGGCACTGTCTCTGGCGTAATGCCGCACGCTTCCATAAAGGCCAGCGCCTCGCTGATACGATCTGCGGTTTCTTTATATTTCTGTGCCCATGGCGAACGGCCCATATAATCATGCGTCCAGGCGTTGACCTGCTGCAAATTGGCATAACCACCGCTGGAAAAGGCGCGCAGCAGGTTCAATGTGGATGCCGCCTGACTATAGGCGCGGATCATACGCGCCGGGTCTGGCTCGCGTCCCTCGGCAACAAATTCAATATCATTGATGATGTCCCC
The DNA here is from genome assembly GCA_016462305.1 of Sphingomonadaceae bacterium. Classification (GTDB taxonomy): domain Bacteria; phylum Pseudomonadota; class Alphaproteobacteria; order Sphingomonadales; family Sphingomonadaceae; genus Sphingorhabdus_B. The sequence goes on from JAEMTM010000035.1 coordinate 11,603, forward strand.
GAAATAGCTCGGCAGCTCAACGCCGTCTATTGTTTCGGTTGGTGTCGAGCGTGGCTTGGCAAATTGCCCCGCCATGCGTCCAAGTTTGACCACAGGTAACTTGCCCGCGAAGGTCAGCACGACCGCCATTTGCAAGATCACGCGGAAAGTATCGCGGATGTTATTTGGATGAAATTCGGCAAAGCTTTCGGCGCAGTCGCCGCCTTGAAGCAGAAACGCCTTACCTTCCGCCACTTTCGCAAGATCGGCAGTGAGGTTTCGCGCTTCGCCTGCAAAAACCAGCGGCGGATAGTTACGCAGCGTGTTTTCGGTAGCCGACAACGCAGCAGCATCCTTATAGGCAGGCATGTGAATGCCCGTTGCGTCTCTCCAGCTTTCAGGCGTCCAATTCGTCGCCATGGGTCATACTCCAACAATAATCGAATAAAATTTGCGCCCTTTAGGCGTAACATGTTGTCGGTAGCAAGTGTTAGCGCCTAATTTCCGCTGGTTTCGCAAAATGCAACCAAGCTGGCGTCTTTTGCTACATTGGCAACCAAATTGCCTGTTGGCAATTGATTGGAAAGGCGTCTATGTGGCCGCTGAATCGTCCCTGCCGTGCGCCATTTTGGTGAACGCGGTTGGAGTGAAAAAATTTCGTCGGTATTGCGGGGTCCAGTTCCGCGACGCAAAAAGGGCAGATTATGTCGTCAGTCAAAAAAACAAATGGCACCGGGGAAAAACCGGTTAAAGCGCCAAAGCGGCCCGTTGCAGCCGCTTTGAACGCGGAAAGTGCGACGTCGGGCGATATTCCTTCGGAAAACCTGGGCGTTGAAAACAACGATCAGGTGCCAGGCGTCCGCCGCCGCGACTTCATCCACATCGCAACCATCAGCTTCGCTGGCGTAGGCGCTGCCGCCTTTGCAATCCCGTTCTTATCGCAGATGAGCGCAAGCGCTGACGTGCGGGCCTTGGCCTCTATCGAAGTCGATGTATCCAAAATTGATCCTGGTCAGTCGATCAAGGATAGCTGGCGCAAACAGCCTATATTTATCCGCAACCTCACGCCTGCGGAAATCGAAGCGGCTAACAAGGTCGATGTTGGGGCATTGCGCGATCCGCAAACGCTTGCCGACCGCACGAAACCGGGCAAGGAAAACTGGCTCATCACGCTTGGCGTCTGCACCCATTTGGGCTGCGTGCCTTTGGGTGCCGCCGCTGGCGAAGTTAAAGGCGAATATGGCGGCTATTTCTGCCCTTGCCATGGTTCGCATTATGACACCGCCGCACGTATCCGGAAGGGGCCAGCCCCGACAAACCTCGTCGTTCCGGAATTCGCATTTATTTCTGACACAGTCGTTAAAATCGGTTGAGGAGCTAGAACGTAATGAGCTTCCCTTGGGCACAAGAATATAAGCCGCAAGGCACAGTAAGTAAGTGGGTCGATGAACGCCTGCCCTTGCCGCGTCTGGTTTATAACGCAGTCGGCGCAGGTTATCCCGTGCCACGTAACCTGAATTATTTCTGGAACTTCGGTGTCCTTGCGGGCGTCGCTTTGGTTATCCAGATTGTAACCGGCATCGTCCTTGCCATGCATTATTATGCAAGCGTCGATGGCGCGTTCAACAGCGTCGAACACATCATGCGCGACGTGAACGCTGGCTGGTTCTTGCGTTATGCGCATATGAACGGCGCCAGCTTCTTCTTCATCGTCGTCTACATTCACATTTTCCGGGGGCTTTTCTACGGATCGTATAAAGCGCCGCGTGAAATGATCTGGCTGCTGGGCGTCACTATCTTCCTGCTGATGATGGCTACTGCGTTCATGGGCTATGTGCTTCCATGGGGCCAAATGAGCTTCTGGGGGGCGCAGGTTATCACTGGCTTCTTCTCCGCGATTCCGTTGGTAGGTGAACCATTGCGTCAGTGGCTCCTTGGCGGCTTTGCGCCAGACCAAGCGGCTCTGAACCGCTTCTTCTCGCTGCACTATCTGATGCCATTTGTTATTGCTGGCGTCATCATCCTGCATATTTGGGCATTGCATATTCCAGGATCATCGAACCCGACGGGCGTCAGTGTTAAGGGCGAACAGGACACCGTTCCGTTCCACCCTTATTACACCGCAAAGGACGGCTTCGGTCTGGGCATCTTCTTGATCTTCTTTGTAGCCGTAACTTTCTTTGCGCCGAATATGCTGGGCCATCCAGACAATTACATCCCGGCTAACCCGCTTTCGACGCCAGCGCACATCGTGCCTGAATGGTATTTCTTGCCATTCTACGCGATTTTGAAGGCGTTCACCGTCGATTTTGGTATTCCGTTCACAGGTATCATCATCGTTCCGGCCAAGCTGATGGGCGTGTTGGCGATGTTTGGTTCGATCTTGCTGTTGTTCTTCCTGCCTTGGCTGGACACATCACCCGTTCGTTCGGCTAACTATCGCCCATTGTTCCGTAAGTTCTTTTGGTTTGGCTTGATCCCGAGCTTGGTTGTCCTGACCTATTGCGGTGGTAAGCCTCCATACACACAGTGGGTCGTGCTCAGCCAGATTGCAGCGGCATATTATTTCGCCCATTTCTTGATCATCTTGCCGATAGTTTCACGCATTGAACGGCCGCTCCCGCTGCCGAATTCAATCACCGAAGCCGTCACCGGCAAACCGCTTGAAACAGCGGCTGCGTAAAACAGGGAAAGCAGTATCATGGTTCGTTTAGTTGCTTTTTTAGTAGGCCTGTTTTTCAGCGGCATGCTTTTGATTGGCCTTGGGGACACCGTTATCAAGGCTATTCAGGAACCTGAACAGCCCACGGCTGATTATGCGTTTCACGAAACGCCACTTGCCGTCAGCTTTGCGCATGATGGTCCGTTCGGCAAGTTTGACCGTGGCCAGTTACAGCGTGGATTGAAGGTATATTCCGAAGTATGCGCGGCGTGCCATAGCTTGAAGCTCGTCGCCTTCCGTGATTTCGCGGCATTGGGTTACAATGAAGACCAAGTGAAGGCACTTGCCAAGGCGTGGAAAACCGAAGTGCCAAGCATCAACCCTGAAACGGGTGAAGCGGCCTCGCGCCCTGCCATTCCTGCCGATAAAATTCCTTCGCCATTTGCGAACGAAACTGCCGCACGTGCGGCCAACAATAATGCGCTTCCGCCCGATCTCTCGCTGATCACCAAGGCGCGCGCCGATGGCACGGCCTATGTATATTCATTGTTGATGGGCTACCGCGATCAAGCTGGCTACAAGAATGAAAAAGGCAAAGAGCTGCTGAAGGAATTCCCTGACGCGGCGACGCCTCCTGGCCTGCACTTCAACCCATGGTTTGCAAATCTGAACATCGCGATGGCCAACCCGATTGTGGGTGATGATCAGGTGACCTATGATGATGGCACAAAGGCCACCAAAAAGCAGATGGCGAAAGACGTTTCTGCATTCTTGGCATGGACAGCAGAGCCAAAGATGGAAAACCGCAAAAGCGCAGGTTGGGCGGCGCTCGGCTTCCTGATCATCTTCACCGTGCTTGCGTGGATGTCCTACAAGACCATCTGGGCAGACAAAAAACATTGATAATGTAAAACCGATTTTGGAAGGGGCCGCTTTTGCGGCCCTTTCTTTTGCAATGAGGGCGTTGACGCTGTGGCCGGATAATGGCAATAAAGGCGCT
>JAEMTM010000036.1 GCA_016462305.1 Sphingomonadaceae bacterium
ATGGTCCCGCTGTTGCTCCGCAACGCCTACGGCTCCCCCGTGCCGGGGAGGAATTGCCTAGCCTTCAATTACGGCAACAATTGCGTCATCCCCGAAATTATCGCTTCTCTGGTTTTCGTAAGGCAGGTTATATGGCACGTCTTCCGCTTATGGTTTTGTCCGGCATTCCGCATCATGTGACGCAGCGCGGTTACAGGCGTGAGCGGACGTTTTTTGAAGATGCCGTTTATGCACTGTATCTTGATCTTCTGGCCGAGGCGGCGGATCGGCATGGTATTGAGAGTTGGTCCTGACCCTACGGAACGCAAGCGACACAAGCCGATTTAACGCTTAACCGCCTTTTTTGCCCAAGTTTTGCACGCGCGCAATGACTTCGGCGCGAATATTGGGGGTCACAAACTTCCCGATTTCGCCGCCGTAAATCGCAATTTCCTTCACCAGCCGCGAGGCAATGGGTTGTAGGGACACGTCGGCCATTAAAAACAGCGTTTCGACGCGGTCGTTCAACTGGCGGTTCATGCCCGTGAGTTGATATTCATATTCGAAATCCGTAACGCCGCGAATACCGCGAATGACCGTGCTTGCGCCGTGTGCTTCGGCAAAATCCATCAGCAATGAATTGAACCCGACAACGCGAATATGCGCCGAACCGATGCTGGCAACTTCGCGCTCGACCATTGCAATCCGTTCATCATCCGAAAACATTGGGGATTTGGCCGCATTCGTGGTTACGCCGATGATCAATTCATCTACCAATTTTGCGCCGCGCCGGATGATGTCCATATGGCCCAAGGTGATTGGGTCAAATGTGCCGGGATATACGCCAATCCGGTGTGTCATTTAGCGATCCCTTTCGGTGATATAATTTGCAATGGCGCGCAAAAGATCGGCTTCGGCACCATAAGTCGACAGATGCTCATTGGCCTGCTGCACAAGCATTTCCGCTTGCTGCTTGGCGCGTTCAAGGCCCATGAGAGATACAAATGTGCCTTTATTGGCGCCTGCGTCTTTTTGCAGCGCTTTGCCTGCCAGTTCAGGATCGCCTTCAACATCCATGATGTCATCGGCAATCTGAAAGGCAAGGCCAATGTCCCGGGCATATCCCCGCAAATGCGTTCGGCCTTCTGTCGGGATATGCCCTAATATCGCGCCCATTTCGACGCTGGCGGCAATAAGAGCACCCGTCTTCAGCGCTTGCAGGCGCATGACGGTTTGCAAATCAACAACGGATTTCTCGGCCTCTATATCCATCATTTGCCCGCCGGCCATGCCTTCCGGGCCGCTTGCTAAAGCCAGTGTTGATATCAGTTCACCGCGCACGAACGGGTCGCCATGTGTTTTTGGGCTCGCGAGTATCTCAAATGCCAAGGCATGGAGAGAATCGCCCGCCAGAACCGCCGTCGCGTCATCAAACGCGCGGTGCACTGTCGGCTTGCCACGCCGCATGTCGTCGTCATCCATGCAGGGCAAGTCGTCATGCACCAAAGAGTAAACGTGAATGGCTTCGACAGCCGTACCAACGCGCAAGGCAACCGCACGGTCCACATGGAACAGAGCCGCAGTCGCAGTCACAAGCAACGGCCGGAGGCGCTTGCCGCCGCCAATCGCCGCATGGCGCATCGCGGCATATAGGCGGTCCCGCGCGTCGCCGGGCAGCGTCAGAAGCGCGTCAAATTCGTGATCAATGTCCGCTGCAATTTGTGCAAGTGAGTCCTGTAACAATGATATTTGCGCAGCCATGTTGCTCAACCGGCATCGAATGTTGTTGTACCCGTTGGCGATCCGTCTGGCCCTTGCACAATGGCCTCAATACGCGCCTTCGCCGTATCAAGCCGCTGTTGGCACAAGGCCCGCAACGCATTGCCGCGTTCGTACAAGGCGATGGATTCATCGAGCGGTGCCTCACCGCTTTCCAACTTATGGACGATCTCTTCAAGCGCACGCAGCGCAGTTTCAAAATTCATGTCGGTAACGTCTTGAGTCATAGTTCTGCAATGACGCCCACCGCCGACTGGGTCAAGTGCTTCGCTCCATCGCCATCAGTTGATGATGAAGGTTGCCAGTCCAGAAGTGCACATCAGATTAGCGTTAAACGCGCAGGTAGAGCCAAGACGCGTTTAGGGTCACGAACGGGAATTGAGGAAATGGTTGGATTTATACGCCTGACTTCAACAACCAGTCGTGAAAGATTTTCACGGCTCTCTGCTTCAGCGCGCGGGGGCGGCACACGAAGTAATAGCTGTAGGGGCTTTCGACTTCTGCACTGAAAAGCCGTGTCAGGCGCGGGTCGCGTGCGTCGGAGAAGTGGCTTCCGTGCATGATAGCAACGCCAAGGCCGTTTGCGGCCGCCTCCAGCATCAATGCGCCGCTATCAAGGCTATCGATCGCAGCCGGCTTCAGGCGGGGGACGCCCATGGCCTGCCGCCATGCGTCAAATATCATCGGCATGTCACTGTGGACCATGACGGTGTATTTTGCGAGGTCCTCAGGCTTTTCGACATTATACTCCTTCGCCCATTTTTCAGAGGCGATGGCGTAAACAAGATTGCGGTCTAAACGGACACTGTAAAGTTTGGGGTCGACGTCTGCTGAGATGATGATGGCTGCGTCGACGACATCACCCAGCAGATTTTCGGCATGCCCAGATGTGTCCACATCGATATGAAGTTTCGGGAACGCGTTACGCAGTTCAGGCAAGCGCGGAATCAGTCTTTGCGAACCAAAAAGCGGCAAGAGCCCCAAACGCAGGCGATATTCTCCGCCGCGACCGGCCAACTCGTCAACCGCCTCTGCCATTGCGTCCATCGCTGGTTCAACGGCCGCCAGAAGTGCCTCACCATCCGCATTAATGACCATCGCTTGTGCGCGGCGGTCAAAAAGGGACTTGCCGATGAAGTCTTCCAGCGCCTTGATACGACGGCTGAGCGCGGGCGGAGATAATGCGAGTTCGCTCGCGGCAGCTTTTGCCGAACCCAGCTTAGCCACGCGCAAAAAGGCTTCCAACGAGCGTAAGGGGGGCAATCTGCGCATATCATCTCCTAATTTTGCCGCACTGCAACAAAACATTTCTGCTTTCGTGATCGTGCAAATGTCACGAAAATCATGCTAAACCTATAAATTGCAGTTGCATCATTTGCAACAGCTATTGCACTGTTCGCACTTGCACAAAAAATGAAAACGAACCATAGGGAAAAAGCCTTTTAGGCATCCTCTCCTAAAGACTGTTTCAGGGTCGGCTTCGGTCGGCCCTTTTTTTTATCCACATTCGGCATGAGCTGTGTCTTAGGTCCTGACCCTAGCCGGATTGACTCAATTACTGTGCGCCGTCGGGCACGACCAGAGCGCGCCGTCCCCAAATGATCAGGAACAGCAAAGACGCCGAGATCAGGATGAATGTGGCGGGTTCCCAATAATTGAACAACGCAACGCCAACCGCAGGCGCGAAAATATAGGCTGCACCGTTGATCGCGGCGATCTTGCCCGCAACGTCGCCTTGTTCATGCCGATGGACTGCGAGAGATGCACCTGCGGTAAAGCCCGGCCGGAACAGCCCAAAGCCAAGCGAGGCAATGGCAAAGCCGGTGCTAATGCCATAAAAATCATGGCTGATGCCTGTCAAGATCGTGCCCACTAACGCGAGGCCCGCGCCCCAGAGTACGGAACTTCTCGCGGCAAGTGACAGCATGGGGATGAGGCCCCATTGTGCCAACAATGTCGCCATTGCGCCAATGAGCATAACCGAGCCGCTGGCTTGCACAGCCTCCCACGGACGATCATGCAATCCCAGCCGGTCGCGCACCAGAAAACCCACCACACCCAAAATGATTGCCTGTGCATGGCCACCGATCAAACCTGCAATCAGCCAGGATGCCATTCGGCCATCGCGCCATGGCAGGCGGATTTCGCGGGTGGGCAACACGGACCCCAAAGCATCACCATCGACATCTTCATCATCCGGCGCATTCATGGATGCGGAATTCGGGTAAGTCGCAACGGCGCCGCGTGCCTCAAAACGTGGGGTGTCATTGGGCAATTGAACATGCAACGCAATCAACACGGCCACACCAAAGGCGGCAAACATGATGAGCGGTCCGGCCAGACCGAAAGGTGGGAACAGAAAATAATGCGCGGTGGCAGGGCCAATCACGGTGCCAACGCCAAAAGATGATGCCAGCATTGATAGCGCCTTGGTGCGCTCGGCGCGTTCCGTGCGTGCGGCGACATAGGCCTGAACGGCAGGCGGGGCGGCCGAACCAAAGCCGCCATAGAGGCTTCGGAACAAGGCAAACAGGATGAAGGTCACCACTGGACCAATCAGGCCAGCTAGCCCAAGCCACAGCACCAGCCCGCACATGCCCATCGAGGCAATAAAGCCGATGATGCCGACAGTCATCAATTGCTTGCGGCCCCGGCGATCCGACAGGCGCGCCCATTTGGGAGCAGTGATAACCCATAACAATGCAGACCAGCTAAAGGCCAGGCTGACCCACACGTCGGGCATATCCAATTCGCTGGCGATTGCGGGAAGGGCGGACTGCATTGCGGTATTGCCAGCCGCTGCGACAAGCATCACGAGGAACAGCACGACAACGCGGCTATTGGGGATAGCTTGAACCGCGCTCATGGCTTTTTCCAATCATAACTGCGTATCACTTGCGCTACATGCAGGCTGTAATCCGAATACCATCGGTCCCGGCCAGCATCGCGAATCGCGGCGTGATCGGGATGATCGCGCCATGCTTTTGCACTGGCCTCGTCGGTCCAATAGCTGACCGTTATACCAAGACCATCTGCGCCACGCACCGAATCCATGCCAACATAGCCCTCTTGTCGTGCGGCAAGTTCATCCATCATTGCCGCAGCCCTTGCGTAACCATCGGCGTCCAACTCTGTGCGCTTTGCCACAAATATAACGGATATAGTGCTACAACTTAGCTTTGCCATGGCTGCGGCATAAGACTGATTTGAACTGCAATGCAAGCTAGGTGGAACAGTTAGTTGCTAAACGCGGTTGCACCAACGGCATCAATTTGCAAGTGTGACTGTTTCGTGACAACTTCCCCCGGACCCAGCTTATGATCTCTTCAACTTTGACTAAATCGACGGTGCTGAACCGCATGAAAAGCCATGCAGGCCGCTTTTTTGGCCCATGGGGTGTTTTCTTTAAAGGCTTTATCAAACATCCGGTGATGGTCGGGTCAATCATCCCGTCATCATCCTTCACCGTGAAAAAAATGCTTGCGCCCGTTGACTGGGACAACACCAAATTGTTCGTGGAATATGGCCCGGGCATCGGTACATTCTGTCAGCCCATTCTGGATCGCCTGCGCCCCGACGCGACGTTGCTGGTGATTGATCTGAACGAAGATTTTATTGCATATCTGCGTCAAACTGTTCGCGATAGCCGCTTCATCGCTGTCCATGGTTCGGCAGCGGATGTGAACGCAATCATTAATAATTTCGGGTTTGCACATGCCGACTATATTCTTTCTGGCCTACCATTTTCGACGCTCCCCAATGATCTTGGCCCCGTGATCGCCGAGGAAACAGCAAAGGCGATCCGGCCCGGCGGCGCATTTCTGGTCTATCAATTCCGCGCCCGTGCGCGTGATTTCATGACTCCGCATTTCCGCAAGATCGACAATGGTTATGCCGTATGGAATATATTGCCGTGCCATCTGTTCTGGGGCTGGAAAGAATGATTATTTGTTACGGATCAAGCCGAATTTGATCCGGCGGCCAATCGTATAGTCGACCGAATTGACTAAGAAATAGGCAAGGCCCGACTTAAATCGGCTCCAAATAGTGTCCCGCCTCTTTAACAAAATCCGTGTCTGTTCTTCCGATTGGGAGACCAGCCCGTCAATCAGTGTGCGCATATGCAACGCAAGGCCAGCGTCCTTGATGCGCACCATAATCTCCAGATTGATAAACATGCTTCGGACATCCAAATTGGCTGAACCAATATAGACCGCATCATCAATGACCATCAGCTTCATATGGAGCGGACGCGGTTTATACTCAAAAATCCGGGTCTTACGACGCAACAGATAGCGATAAAGCAAACGCGCAGCGGCAATCGTTGCCCCATTATCGGTTTTTCCGGCCATGACGAGGCGCGACCCTTTGTTGCGCCTTGCAGTCTTGGCAAGGCGTCGCAATATGGTTTGGGACGGCGAAAAATAAGCGGAAACGATGTCGAATCTCTTGCCCGCATCCAATGATCGCTTGAACGTGAGTGCCCATGGCGAAATGCGGTTGGTTGGCCCGCCCAACAGCCATTGCACTTGACCAATGCCCGGTCGCCATTGTCGAATGATATTGCGGATATGCCAAAAGCTGACGTTGCCGCCGTTCGACGCGTGCGCCATATCCTCGAAATAATCGCTCAGCCGCTGCGCCTGCGGGCCAGACACGATTATGCCGAGATCTTCCCAGCTATCGTCACCTGCACGCCCGAAATATGGATCGGCAATATTGAAACCGCCTACAAGCGCGTATGCGCCGTCGATGATCAGCATTTTTTGGTGATTGCGGATTAGGTAACCAAGACCCTTGCGGGTGCTGAAACTATGATAGTCGCCGCCGGCGTCACGCAAAGCGTCGAAAAATCGATTGCTCACCTGCGTTGATCCAAAGCTGTCGATAATCAATTGCACGTGCACACCGCGTGTCGCCGCAGCAACGAGCGCGTCGCGTACCTCCCGGCCAGTTTCATCGGCACAAAACATATAGAAAAACATGTGAATCGATTTTTGCGCCATCGCGATAAGCTGCAAAACGGCGTTGAGTCGATCTTGCGGCTGATGCACCAAGTGCAAGTCATGGCCCGCAACTTGAAAGTGCGTTCCGGGGAACCCGGGCATGCCTGATTGCACTGTCATGTTGATAGCGTTACCGCTTTGCGCAGCGCACGGCAAGCGACCCGCCCTTTTCATTGACATTTTGGCCCATTATCTCTAGGCGCGTTCAACTTCCCGCATTTACGAAGAATCAGGAGCCAATATGGCACGCGTTACTGTTGAAGATTGCATCGACAAGATCACCAACCGGTTTGACCTTGTATTACTCGCCGCCGAACGGGCGCGTGAAATCTCTGGTGGCGCTGAACTGACCATTGATCGTGATCGTGATAAAAATCCGGTCGTTGCTTTGCGCGAAATCGCTGAGGAAACCGTTCGTCCGGATCAATTGAAAGAAGGCCTCGTGCAGTCGCTTCAGAAGGTTCAGGTTGATGAAGATGAAGAAGCGGATGAAGTCGGCTCGATCAGCCTGTCCGCCGAAGCGCTGCGTTTGACCGCCGCTGCGCCCGCACGCGGCGCAGGTATGCAGCGCGATTATGACCGGTAATCTTCAATGTCATTATTGAATGAAACAGGCCCGGCTCGTCCGGGCCTTTTCTTTTGCGGCTTTAGCTCCGCTCAGGATCGCTCTTCATCTGTAGCACGAAGCTCTAGCAGGGAAAACGGCGGATGACTATTTCGCGCCACGCATCGCGGACGGTCTGAACTTGTCGGCGCTCTTTGGGTATTCGGCTGAATTCGCCAATGAATTGCTCTGCGTTCATTCGGTATTTTTTGGGCGCGCAGAATAAGGGGGCCCCTGCGGCGCGCGCAGCGTCATTCTCGGCTTTGACCGACTGCGCCGCTTCTTCAAAAACGCGGATCATGGGCTTCAGGTCTTTTGCAAAGACTGCGCCCAAGCCTTTTTTCTGCAATGCCACAGCTTTCGCAAAAAAGGTTTCAGCGTCCATGGCGTTTGCAGGAACGGCGCACAACAGGGCACCCATGACCACAAGCACAGCATATTTCATTTTGCGACCTCAACCCTCCCTCTAGGGAGGATAGAGCGTTGAGGCCGCGAATAAAAGCAGAAAACTAGGCACCTTGTGGATTTGCGCCACCGACCGGCGCAGATTTGCCGCGTCCCGCCTTTGGTATGGCTGTGCCCACCGTTGGAATGGACGAAGGCTTAACGACCTTGCCATCATCACGTTCGAATTTGCCCGTTTCCAAAAGCTGGTTGATTTCATCGCCCGAGAGCGTTTCAAATTCCAGAAGTGCGTTGGCCAGCAGGTGCAATTGTTCGTTATGCGTCGTCAGCAACTCGGTCGCCCGTTGATGCCCGCCCTCAACTAGCTTGCGGATTTCGGCGTCAATCTTTCGTGCCGTCTCATCCGACATGGCGGCGCGTTGGGACATGCCATAGCCGAGATAGCCTTCTTGACGCTCTTCATATTGCAGCGGGCCCATCGCATCCGACATGCCCCATTGGGTGACCATGTCGCGCGCAAGGCTGGTTGCATATTGGATGTCGCTGGATGCACCTGAACTGACCTTGTCATAGCCGAAGATTAATTCTTCCGCCACGCGTCCGCCCATGGATACGGACAGGTTGGCGTGCATTTTATCGCGATGATAGCTGTAATTATCCCGCTCGGGCAGGCGCATGACCATACCCAAGGCACGGCCACGGGGAATGATGGTTGCCTTGTGGATCGGGTCAGATGCGGTTTCATGGATCGACACGATTGCGTGGCCGGCCTCATGATAAGCGGTCATTTTCTTTTCATCTTCGGTCATGACCATCGACTTGCGTTCGGTGCCCATCATCACCTTGTCTTTGGCATCCTCAAATTCTTGCATAGCGACCAACCGCTTGCCACGACGTGCGGCCAGCAAGGCAGCTTCATTCACAAGGTTGGCGAGGTCGGCACCGGAGAAACCCGGCGTTCCGCGCGCGATGACGCGGCCATCAACGTCTGGTGCCAACGGAACCTTTTTCATATGCACGGCAAGGATTTTGACACGCCCGTCAATATCCGGGCGCGGCACGACGACCTGACGGTCGAAGCGACCGGGACGCAAAAGAGCCGGGTCAAGGACGTCAGGACGGTTGGTCGCGGCAACGATGATGATGCCTTCATTGGCTTCAAAACCGTCCATTTCGACCAGTAACTGGTTCAAAGTCTGTTCGCGCTCATCATTCTGATTGCCAAGGCCAGCGCCACGGCTGCGACCCACCGCATCAATTTCGTCGATAAAGACGATGCAGGGTGCGTTTTTCTTCGCCTGTTCAAACATGTCGCGTACACGGCTTGCACCAACGCCCACAAACATTTCGACAAAGTCGGAACCCGAAATCGAGAAGAAAGGCACGCCAGCCTCACCCGCAATGGCGCGGGCGAGCAATGTCTTACCTGTGCCCGGCGAACCAACAAGCAACGCGCCCTTGGGAATCTTGCCACCAAGGCGGCTGAACTTAAGCGGGTCTTTCAAAAACTCGACAATTTCCTGAAGCTCTTCGCGGGCTTCATCAATGCCGGCCACGTCATCAAACGTTACCTTGCCATGCTTTTCGGTCAGCAATTTCGCCTTTGACTTGCCAAAGCCCATGGCACCGCCAGCGCCGCCGCCCTTTTGCATTTGCCGCAAGACAAAGAATGCGATGCCAAGGATGAGCAAAAATGGCAGGGCCTGATATACAAGCAGGAGAAGCAGGCTTGGCTGTTCTGGTGTTTTGACTTCAATCACTACGCCTTTTTCCCTGAGCAGGGGGACAAGGCTGCTATCATTGGGTAGCGGCACCGTGGCGAAGGTTTCGTCATTCTGCAACTTGCCGCTGATGCGCTCCGGCGCGATGGCTACGGACTTAACCTCGCCAGACTCAACCTTATCTCGAAAAGACGAATAGGTAATGCCGTTGGCTGGCGTGGACGCCCCGCTGAACATTGACGCGACAAGCAAAAGCGCGACAATGATCGCCGACCAAATGGCCAAGTTGCGGAGCATCGGGTTGCTTTTGGGTTCTTGTTCGTCGTTCATCATCACTGCCTTGTTTTTTGCCCACGCTAAATGCGTGGGAGTACGCAGCTAATGTAGGAGAGAATGCGTGAATGACAATATAGTGATTGGTAAAACTTACAGGCTGTTTTTCTCAACCACGACGGGGCGGTGCTTTGGAAAACTGCCAATCTTCTCCGCCGACGCATTTGATATTGCCAATCATGGCAGTCCGCGCATTTTCGAGGTCGGTTAACACGCGGTCGATTGCGTCGCCACGCGGGGCAAGATTAATGTCTATCGTCCTGAGGCAGCGGATTAATAGCCGCCGCTTCAATTCACGGGGAAGGCCGCTGGCGTGACAGATGGTAACGTCATTTTTTTGGCTTATCCTCTGCGCGGCCAGCGTGTCCGTCATCCAAACCAGTGCATCGGATGCGTCGGCCAATGCGCTTGCCGTGCGCAGTGCGCGGGCTGCAGGAAATGGATGCTGCGTGCTGGCCAACCAGTTTCGCATCGCAACCCGGTCAAAATCGATATTTGCGTTGCTGGGGTCGTTGACCCATTGAATGCCATTGCTGGAGCAGATGTCGATAAGCTCCGCTTTTGTGAATTCCAAAAGCGGTCGGATCACGCGGCCATTGCGAGCGCGAATGCCGGACAACCCATCAACGCCGCTGCCCCGCGCCAGCCGCATGAGCAAAGTTTCCAATTGGTCATCGGCATGATGCGCCGTGGCAATAACTTGGCAATTTTGCGTATCTGCCGCACGTTCCAACAACGCGTAACGGGCCGCGCGCGCCGATGACTGGAGATTGCCTGAGATCTTTTCGTCGGGTGTTAAAATGATATGCGGCACGCCAAGATTGCGGCAAATTTCGGCAACAATCTGCGCCTCGTCAGCGGACTCGGTCCGCAATTGATGGTCTATTGTTGCGGCAACCAATCTGCCGGGCAGGGCGTGCTGCGCCAACACCAACAGCGCAAGGCTATCGGGTCCACCCGACACCGCGCATAATAAGCGATCATCAGCACTTTCCAGACTGCAAAGTGCTGCCCTAAAACGGCCAAGAAAGACCGGATTTAGGGTTATTTGCACTTCGCCCTTGTTTTGCCGGATGTGATCCGTTCGGCCAAGCGGCCAGTCGCCGCATCTGGATACGCCCTTGCAAGTTCACCAAAAGCTTCGCATGCCTCAGCCGCCTTCCCAAGGTCAGTCAAAGCCGATCCCAAGAAAAACAAGCTGTCAGGCGCGCGGTCACCACGCGGATCAGCCTTATAATTGTCGTAGAAAACCTTCACCGCAGTCGCTGGTTTTTTGTCATCCAACCATGCCCGGCCAAGCAAATTACGTGCATAGCTTGCGCGTTTGTGTTTGGGAAATTTGGCCAAGGTTTCTTCAAGCGTTGCTTGCGATTCCGGATAGAATTTGGCTTCCCATAAGCGGTAGCCATAACTGTAGCCATCCTCGAACACATCGCCGCTGGCGGGGCGTTTGATCGCGGCAACCGCGGCAACGCGGGCCGGGCTTGGCTTAGCGGAAGTCACAGGCTTTGTCGGACCTACGCCGGCTTTGGTTTGCGGCGCTGCCGCAGCGGGCGTTGCCGTTGGCACCACCGTTTCAACGGGCGATACTGGCTGTTTAGCCAATTGTGTCTCAAGCGCCTTCAGCCTGCCTTCAAGTTCGCGCATATTATTGCCCTGCAATTCGACCTGACCAGTCAGTGTCGCAAGCTGCGCCTCTAACGCATCCATGCGCGCGGTCAGATCGACCGTTGCAGTGGTTGAACTGTTCGTTGCGCTTGGCGCTGTCGGGGACTGTATATCAGGCTCGACAAATTTACCGGCACCATTGGGGAACACTTGGCGCTGAACCGCCCGCATTTCCTTCTCGAGTTTGCCCACGCGCCCGTCAATGTTTGCGTCCTGCGCCATTGCAGGTGCGCTTAGCGCGAACGCTGCGCCGCCAAGGATGAAGCGCCGAAAATACATTGAGTTACTTCCTTTTACTAAAGCCGAGTTGCAGCGAGAGCTTACTGCAATCCCGCGATAAAGGCCAACGCTGCATTTCGGTATAAAAAAATTGAAATTCATCGGAATTTTGCGCTGTAATGACTGGTCTCACTGATTTGGGGTGGCTGTCACAGGCGGGATGGGCAGAGGAGCTTGTTCGTCCATGCCGACATTCGCAGCGGTTTCATCATCATTCATGGTCGCGACCGGCTTGGGCGCTGCGGCCTTCGGCGCTGTTGTGCGGACTGATACCGGTGTTGGCGGCGCTGTCACAGGCGTGATGGGCAGAGGAGCTTGTTCGTCCATGCCGACATTCGCAGCGGTTTTACCATCATTCATGGTCGCGACCGGCTTGGGCGCTGCGGCCTTCGGTGCTGTTGTGGACACTGATGCCGGCGTTGGCGGCGCTGTAGTTGGGACTAATGCATAGCTTTTGAAAATCAAATAGGCGGCCAAAACTAGCGCCGCAACTGCCGCTGCTGTCCACGCCAAGGTCTTGGAAGGAACACGCGCAGGGTCTGCTGGCTCGTAATCCTGGAGTGGGGCCGCATATCTTTCATGCCCTCCGCTAGATAATTCTACGCGCAGCGCATTCACTATCGCAATATCGTCTAGTGCAACCGCGCGGGCGTAAGACCGAACAAAACCAATAGTATATGTATGTCCCGGCAACGCGCTGAATTCGGATCGCTCGATAGCTTCCAAATGTCGCATGGGCACGCGTGTCACCGCGGCGAGGTCGGACAGGCTCATGCCCATCCGCACGCGCGCGGCCTTGAGTTCTTCGCCTACAGACATAGGCAGTTCTGCGCCTACAGTCATAGGCTCCGCTTCCAAACGAGGAATTTTGTCCACTGCAATCTCCACGACCCGCTCCCGTGCCTCTTTGTGCAGATGGTAGCATATTGAGCATCATAAGGATAATGTCAACGCGCATTGCGGATAATCAAATATTTTTGGCTAAATTAATTATCCGGTTTCAATATCTTGACTAATCGCCCAGTTGGCCAATGCTTCACGCAAATTCTCTGTAGGATTGTCGAGCAACTGTTCCATTTTTGCGCAGACATCAGAATAAATGGTTGAGCGGATCATGGCCTTGATAGGCCCAACGGCGGCTGGTGTGATCGATAATCGACGAATGCCAATGCCCATGAGGGCAAGCGCCTCAAGCGTCCGTCCACCCATTTCGCCGCACACCGCGACGTCAACGTCATGGCCCTCGGTAGCTTTGACGACCCGTCGGATGAAGCGCAGGATAGCGGGGCTCAACCAGTCATAGCGCTCTGCCAAGCGGGGATCAGCCCGGTCTGCGGCAAAAAGGAACTGGGTCAGATCGTTGGTGCCAATGGACAGAAAGTTAATCTTGGGCAGCAGGATGTCGAGCGTCTCGGCCAAAGCGGGGACCTCAAGCATCGCGCCATAACGGATTTTGTTGGGTAATATCTTTTTCTGCCGCCCCAGAAATTCAATCTGGCCGCCAAAAATGGCCTTGGCCGCGTCAAATTCCCATGGCTCAGAGACCATCGGGAACATGACGTTGAGCGTGCGACCGGCCGCCGCCTCAATCAACGCACGCGCCTGCGCCTTCATCAATCCGGCGTGATCAAGCGACAGCCGCAGCGCGCGCCAACCCAGCGCGGGATTTTCCTCTTCGCGCCTTTCATCCTTGAGGTAGGGAAGCGCCTTGTCTCCGCCGATATCCAGCGTACGGAAAATGACAGGCTTATCGCCGGCTGCGTCGAGCACATCCCGGTAAAAGCGCTGCTGCCGTTCGCGTTGCGGCAGCGTCGCCGAAATCAGAAACTGAAACTCGGTCCGGAAAAGGCCAACACCTTCTGCGCCGGTTGTCGCCAAAGCCGACATGTCATCGCGCAAACCAGCGTTAATCATCAACGTAACTGGCACCCCGTCTTTCGTGACCGATGCTTCATCGCGCATCGCGGCATAGCGCGCTTTTTTCTTCTGCCGATCAACAAGATCATGTTGAAAGTTCTCTTCTGCCGCAGACGAAGGGCGCACGATAACGCTTTTGTCATCAGCGTTCAGCAACAGCATGTCGCCGTCGCGCACCTTGTGGCGAATGCCGCGCACCCGGCCAAGAACCGGAATGCCCATGGCACGTGCCACGATCACGACATGTGCCGTAAGCGAGCCTTCCTCTAGGACTACACCGCGCAGGCGCCTTTTGTCATATTCCAGCAATTCTGCGGGACCCAAATTGCGCGCGATCAGGATGGAATCCTTCTTCAGCCCCAGCTGCGCCGCGGTGCTCATTTGCCCGGAAACGATACGCAGCAAACGGTTCGACAGGTCCTCCAGATCGTGCATGCGATCGGCAAGCAGCGCGTCGTCAATCTGCCGCATACGCATGCGTGTGCGTTGCTGAACGCGTTCAATTGCTGCTTCTGCGGTTAGGCCACTGTCAATGGCTTCGTTTATCCGGCGGCTCCAGCCCTCATCATAAGCGAACATTTTGTAAGTCGCGATGACCTCTTCATGTTCTCCGCCTGTGCCAAAATCTATCTGGCTCGTCATACGGTCGATTTGCGCACGCATTTTATCGAAGGCGGAATAGACACGCTGACGCTCGGCTTCGACATCCTCGGCAACCGTGTGCTCAATTCGCACATTTGGCTGGTGAAAAATAGCAACGCCAGCGGCTGCGCCTTTGACAAGTGGCAATCCTGTGAGGCTAATCGTGCCGGTCTCATTGCCGCCCTGAGCAGTTGGTTCGTCGATTAGGTCGGCGTTGGCAATGAGTTCAGACAAGACCATGGCGACGGTTTGAAGCGCCTCAATCTCGACCTCTTCATATTTACGCGGCTCGACATGCTGGACCGCGAGCACGCCGACGGCCCGTTCGGAGCGGACAATTGGAACGCCGGCAAAACTGTGAAAGCGTTCTTCACCCGTTTCCGGGACATAACGGAAATTCGGATGCGCCGCCGCTTCATCCAGGTTCAGTGTTTCGACATTTTCAGCAATTGTCCCAACGAGACCTTCGCCCAGACCCAAACGCGTAATATGCACGGCAGCTTGGTTCAACCCGCGCGTCGCAAACAGCTCAAGTGCGCCATCGCGCAATAAGTAAATCGAGCACACTTCGCTCGAAAGCGCTTCGCCGATGATGTTGACCACATGATTCAGCTTACCCTGTGCATGGTTTTTCGAGGCCATCACCTCGTGCAGACCAGTCAGGATATTACGGGCAGAACGGGAAGCGCTTTCCATAGGCCGCACCTAGCAGAGACCGAGAGGGCAAGCGATACCCTGTATCAAATTATTCTTAGGGTCAGGACCACTTAAATCCACCTTCGCGGTTTGAGGCCATACTGTTCAG
>JAEMTM010000037.1:0-3527 GCA_016462305.1 Sphingomonadaceae bacterium
CGTCGGGGTTAGTCCATGAATCTCGATATTGATTATTATGAATTGTTGGAAGTCGAGCGGACAGCGGATGAGAAGATGCTGAAAACCGCGTATCGTCGGATTGCGATGGAATGCCATCCCGACCGTAATCCGGGCTGCGACAAATCCGAGGCCAAGTTTAAGGCGATTAATCAGGCCTATGACGTCCTGAAAGACCCGCAAAAGCGTGCAGCTTATGACCGGTTGGGCAAGGCGGCGTTTGAAAATGGCGGCGGTGGCGGCGGCGGTGGCCAAGGGGGCGCTGGCTTTGGCGACTTTTCCGATATATTCGAAAGCTTTTTTGGCGACGCTTTTGGTGGCCGCCAGCGTGGCCCGGCGCGTGGTGCAGATTTACGCTATGATCTCGAAATGTCGCTCGACGAGGCCTTTCACGGCAAGGATGCCGAGATTACCATCGACGTCGCCACCGCGTGCGGCACGTGCAGTGGCACCGGCGCGACGCCGGGGTCGGGCAAGCGTCGCTGCAACCTGTGCGCTGGTCATGGCAAGGTGCGTGCGCAGCAAGGTTTCTTTGTGGTCGAACGCACATGCCCGACCTGCCAAGGTCGCGGCGAAGTGATTGAGTCCCCATGCCGGGTCTGCGGCGGCGAAGGCCGGGTGGATGAACGCAAGACTATGTCGGTCAATATTCCGCCCGGTGTTGACGAAGGCACGCGCATTCGGGTCCCTGGCCGGGGCGAGGCCGGGCCAAATGGCGCAGCGGCGGGTGATCTGTATATTTTCATCCATCTGTCGCGCCACAAGGTGTTCGAACGCGACGGCACGACATTGTTCTGCCGTGTGCCCGTAAGTTTCACCACAGCGGCGCTGGGTGGCGAAATCCGCATCCCGGGCCTCGACAGTGCCGAACATATCATCACCGTTCCAGAGGGCATACAGTCGGGCAAACAGCTTCGCCAGCGCGGGGCAGGCATGCCTGTGCTGCAAGGGCGTGGACGCGGCGACATGGTCATCCAGATTGACGTCGAAACGCCGTCGAAGCTGTCTGCGCGGCAGAAAGAAATATTGCGCGAGTTCCGCGAAACCGAAACTGGCGAAGAATGTCCGCAATCAACCGGCTTTTTTGACAAGCTAAAGGGCATTTGGGACGGCATTACCGATTAGGGTCAGATCTGAATCTGGTCCACCTCGGTCCGTAAGGAAATGATGAGGGGCTGGATATGCGTCAGCCGCCCCTGCTCCTCATCCAATATCGCGTGAAACGCCCGTTTTTTGTAACTTTGCGCGCGGGCCGGCGAAAATTCATGGCTCGGCGGCAGTGACGATATCAGAATATCAATCATCCGCTCCGCGCCATGTAAGCGGCCCCAAAGATAGTCGTTTTCACGATAGGTGCGGCTGAAAAACGCACCGAAACTATTGAACTCTATGCCCTTTAACGTCGCCGCCGTGCCGCCTGTGCGGATGGAGACGCAGTCGTCGGGGGAAATGCGGTCCACTTTGACCGGGTCGAATTCGTCAAAACCTTCATCCTGCAACAAAGGCAATGTGGCGATGTCATAAAGTGCATAGCCCAAATAGCCGAGCAATATGATCCGGCGTGCCTCAACGGGCAGGGTCAGCATGGCATCGCATAATATTTTGTCGACTTTGCCGTCGGTCCGCACCAGATCGCGCTGAGCCGCAAGATGGTCCATCAAGCCTGCGGGATCGTCGATGCCAGATTGCGCGGCCATCGCGAAATCCAGCCCTAAAAATTCCGCCGTTTCCAGATCAAGAAACAAAGCGAGGCAATTGTAAATGGCGTCGCGCATTTTGGCGATGTCATCGTCCGGTACATTGATAACATTCTCGACCTCTTCGGTCAGGTGCCGGGCGAGAAAGCGCAGGCGACGGATGCGGAAGCGCAGGTCATGCGTGCGGAAAAAGGCAATTTGGCGTGCGGTGGCTTTGCCCTTATGCGGCGGCATAAGGTCGAGGTCGCGGCCCCCGATTTCGGTCCAAAGCGCGGCACGCAAGTCACGGAAAAACGCGGCTGATGCATCGGGCAAGCTGCGGCGTGCGGTGGCGATAATGTCGTCAACGACGCCAGCGATTTTGAGATGGTTATAGGCGCGGTAACCGAACCCGGCGGCAACAATCGCCTTTTCCTGCGCCGACCGCCGCCATTTTTGCATACGGCCTGCGTTTGGCTGGGTGAGGAACCATGTCTTGCCCAATAGCTTCTCTACCGTATTTTCAACTTCGCTCCGCAAGCTGTCGATGACACGTTGCATCCGTTCAATACGTTCCGAACGGCCCATGATTTTTTCCAGACTGTCCCGAATAGGCTGTTCGCGCGGAATGTCCGACGTCGCCCCCAATATCGTCGAGAAAAACCCCGGTGGCTTGCGTGGTATATCGGCGGAGCCGTCTGTATTGCGTTTGCCAAATCGGAAACTGGGGCGGCCCGGCTTTGGGTCGATATAGACAAAACGCCGGTCTACTTCGCGGCGTGCTGGGCGGTTGCGCAAGGCAGAGATCGCTGGGTTAAACGGCGCATTGGCCAAAACCGATCCGTCGATTAACATCGCATCTTCGGCGGCATTGGCGGCAAATTGCTGCGGCAATATGCGCTTCAAAAATATATTGCGGCCAAGCCATGGGACATTTTCCCGCGCCAACAATCGGTCAAGTTCACGCACAGAAAATGGCGGGAAAGCGCCGGGGAAACTTGCCGTGGCGCGCGCCGCAAAAACCAACTCGGCAATGTCGGCAAGCCCCGTTCGCCCGCGTGTTGAAAAATCGACAGTGATCCGATGTTCGGACTCTGTCACTTCTTCAGGACTGTTGAGACGCAGCATCCGATCATGCCCGTAATAATCCGTTACGGTGACAAACAAATCCAGCGGCTGGCTGCTTGGTAAAAGTGGCGGCTCTGCTGCGCTCGCCGCCATTGCGTTCAGCGCATCGAGCAACAGTTTCGAAAACACATTCCCGCCAAAGGGCGGCGCAAACCAGCGTGCGCGGACAAAGCGTGACAGCTTGGCCGCGACTTCCTCCTGCGCCTCTTTGGCGACTGTCCGTTCGACCCCCCCGCCGCGTCGGCGCAAGATCATCCACGCAATGGGCGTCGCCCAAAATTTGGTGAAGCGCGACAGCGGGCGGGCGTCAGGATCAAGCAGCACATCGACGTCGGCCATTTCAAGCCACATATCGGTCAACGGCTCAAGCGATTGGCCCGTGACAATGGCCTGCGACAGGAAAATGCCGTTGATACCGCCCGCGCTTGACCCAGCAATGATGTCCGTCAAAACCCGCAGTTTTACGCCACTGACGCGTGACAACTCTGCAAGCAAATCATGATAGACAATTTCGCTGCGGCGGGTGGGCGGCGCACCGTCATGAAACGCACGGCTGGCGCGGACCATGTGCCAAATCTCGCGTGTGACGCCATGCATGTAAATGGCAAGGCTGACCCCACCATAGCAAATGAGCGCCAGCCTGAGTTCTTTTTCGCGCATATCAAATATGTGGCATTACGCCGCGTCACACGCAAGCGCTGATAC
>JAEMTM010000037.1:3627-15075 GCA_016462305.1 Sphingomonadaceae bacterium
GCACTTATGTCTTGAGTTCTTGATTTGTTCTGGTAATCACCGCCTATGGCAAAAGCAAAGCGCAAATATGTGTGTCAGGCATGCGGGTCCGAATCCAACCGCTGGCAGGGGCAGTGCGACGATTGCGGCGCATGGAACACCTTGGCGGAAGAGGCCAAGGCAACTGTTTTTGAGCTGAAGCATCATTTGCATTCGGGCGGCCGTGCGGTCGAATTGTCCGGATTGAATTCGGACATTAAACTGCCCGAACGCGCCTCGACAGGTATATCCGAATTCGACCGCGCATTGGGTGGCGGCCTTGTGCCGGGTTCAGCGACCTTGCTCGGTGGTGATCCGGGCATTGGTAAGTCGACGTTACTGTTACAAGCTGCCGCGAACCTCGCGCGGCGCGGCTTATCCGTTGCCTATATTTCGGGTGAAGAGGCTGTGGACCAAGTGCGCTTGCGGGCGCGTCGGCTTGGCCTTGGTGATGCGCCGGTGCAGCTTGCCGCCGCAACCTCTGTGCGCGATATCCTGACGACGATGGCACAAGGCGCGCCGCCCGCTTTGTTGGTCATCGATTCGATTCAGACCATGCATAGCGACCTCATCGAAGGCGCGCCGGGCACCGTCAGCCAAGTCCGCGCGTCGGCGCAAGAGCTTATCCGCTTTGCCAAGGAACGCGGCACAGCGTTGATGCTCGTTGGCCATGTTACGAAGGACGGGACCATTGCCGGACCCCGCGTGCTGGAACATATGGTCGACACCGTATTGTCGTTCGAAGGCGAACGGAGCCATCAATATCGCATTTTGCGCGCGTCCAAGAACCGGTTTGGCGGGACCGACGAAATCGGTGTTTTTGCGATGGTTGAAGAAGGCTTGACCGAGGTCGGCAACCCAAGCGCATTGTTCCTGACCGACCGGGCCGAACAGGTTACCGGGGCAACGGTGTTTCCGGCGTTGGAAGGAACGCGGCCGGTGCTTGTGGAAATTCAGGCCCTGACCGTGCGGCTATCCAGTGGAGCAACACCGCGCCGCGCCGTTGTCGGCTGGGACAGCGGTCGGCTCGCGATGATATTGGCGGTGCTGGAGGCGCGATGCGGCCTGAGTTTTTCAACCGCTGAGGTCTATCTCAACATTGCGGGTGGCTATCGCATTTCCGACCCAGCCGCCGATCTTGCGGTGGCCGCGGCGTTGGTTTCGGCTTTGGCGGAACGGCCACTGCCGTCCGATGCGGTGCTGTTTGGCGAAGTGGCTTTGTCCGGTGAAATCCGTCCCGTCGCACATGGGGCGTTGCGACTGAAGGAATCGGCAAAGCTTGGCTTTAGCCGCGCCTTGGTGCCGCCGTCGGTGAAGGGGCAGGCCGGCATTTCAACGCAAGAGTTCCGCACGCTTGCCAATCTCGTTGACCATATGCTGGGACGCCCCTAAATCCTTTTTGAATGGTTATAAGGGCAACAGGATCAGATGACAGCACTTGATATCATTGTCCTGTTCTTGCTGGGTAGCGGGGCCGCATTCGGCTTCTTACGCGGCTTTGTGCAAGAGGCGCTGTCGATGATCGCTTGGGTGCTGATCATCTTGGCCGTTCGTATGTTCCACGCGCCTGCGACGGCGGCTTTGGCAGAGGCTGTGGGTTCTGACTCCGGCGCTGCCATGCTTGCCTTTTTGGCTCTGGTCATCGTCATCTTTGCCGTGGGTAAATGGATTGCGAAATCGATTGGCGCTAAATCGCGCAAGTCGGTACTTGGCCCGATTGACCGCGTCCTTGGTTTTGGCTTCGGTATGCTCAAGGGCCTGATTATCGCGACCCTCGTTTTCCTGCTGTTCGTGATGGGATATGATTTGGTGTATGGCGCGGATGAGGGGCGGCCCGAATGGATGACCAGCTCGCGCACATATCCTTTGCTCAATGCCAGCGGCGACGCCATGTCCGAATTTGTACGCGAACAACGCCTCGCTGCCGATCGTGACACAGAAACGGCAAACTGATGGACTCTGCGCTCTACAATCGGGATATATTGCGGTTGGCAACGTCTTTGGTCGCGGACCATCGCCTTGTAGCGCCGGATGGCAGCGCCGAAGTGCGCTCGCCCTTATGCGGCAGCCGCATTCAGGCGGATATTGTGACCGACGCCGACGGAAAATTGCAGGGACTTGCATTACGCGCCAATGCCTGTGCACTTGGGCAGGCTTCTGCGGCTATTTTGATGCATAACGCTGTTGGAACAGCGATGACCGAAGTCGCCAAATTGCGCGATGGCGTGGCGCAGGCGTTACAGCGGGCGGGCGATATGCCAAGCTGCTGGCCGGAATTGGCATTGTTGGCAGCGGCAACTGATTATCCTTCGCGTCATGCCGCGATCTTATTGCCTTATGACGCGATCCTCGCCGCTGCCGCGCAGGCCAAAGAGAAAGCCTGATGGAAGAAACATCACACCACCTCGTCGCTGATGTCATGTTAGGCGGGGTGGTGTTGCTCGGCGCGGCGCTGTTGGCGGTGCTGATTTTCAGGCGTCTCGGCCTTGGCGCGGTGCTTGGCTATCTGGTCGCGGGCATTGCCATTGGGCCTGACGGCCTTGCGTTGATTGACGCGCCAGAGACGATATTGGCCTATTCCGAAATCGGCATCATCTTGCTGCTGTTCCTCGTCGGGCTCGAGTTATCACCCAGCCGGCTGTGGCTGTTGCGGCGGGATATTCTGCTTTTCGGGCCGTTACAGGTCATATTGTGCGGGCTTGGCATGTTTGCCGTCATCCATTTCGCAATGCCAAATTTTAGCTGGCAAGCCGCCTTAGTTCTTGGGCTTCCGCTGGCTTTATCCTCCACCGCGCAGGTGTTGCCATTGCTGCAATCGCGCGGTCGGATGAAGACCGATTATGGAGAGAAAAGCTTCTCCATATTGTTGTTTCAGGACATTTCCATTGTTCCCTTGTTGACTATCGTTGCTGCCTTGTCGCGCGCACCGGCGCAGGAGGGCGCGATTGAGGGCTGGTATCTGGTGCTTTATGCCGTGTTGGCGATTGCGGGACTGGTGTTGGCCGGACGCTATTTGCTGTCGCCGCTCTTGCGGTTGGTCGGCAAGATTTCAGAGCGCGAATTGTTTATCGTCACTGGCCTATTCACCGTCTGCGTTAGCGCGGCGGTGATGCAAGCGATCGGTGTTTCGCCAGCCTTGGGCGCATTTGTCGCTGGCGTCATGTTGGCGGAATCCCCTTACCGGCATGAGTTGGAGGCCGACATTGATCCGTTCCGATCAATTTTACTCGGCCTGTTTTTCCTCGCTGTCGGCATGTTGCTCGACGTTGATGTCATCCTTTCGCAACCCTTTTTCGTGGCGGGTCTGGCGCTGGCGCTGATCACGGTCAAGATCGCCGTCATCTATGCGCTTGGTCGGTGCTTTGGCCTCCAAGACAGACCGTCGATCATTATGGCGATGCTTTTGAGCCAAGGTGGCGAGTTTGCGTTTGTGTTGTTTGCCGCAGCGCAGCAGGCCCTGCTGATTGAACCGGAGGCCGCGAGCTTGTTTGGCGCGGTCGTCACATTATCCATGGCGACGACGCCGTTCCTAATGATCTTTGCGGGCAAACTTGCGGCACGAAAGGTCAGGGGCGAACTGCGGTTGGATGACCCGGAACTGGCATCGCAAGCCAATGTCATTATCGTAGGGCATGGACGTTTCGGGCAACAGGTGTCGCAGATCATGCAGGCGGCAGGGCGCTCAGTCACGTTGATTGACATCAACCCGCAGACCATCGACCTCAGCGAGGACTTTGGCTTCAAGGTTTTTTACGGCGATGGCACCCGCGTCGACTTGCTGAAGCGGGCAGGCGGCGAAGACGCGCAGGCGATATTCTTCTGCATTGACGACCGGTATATGACCGCAGACTCGCTGATGCCCGTGCGCGAAACATTCCCGCGCACAAAATTGTTCGTGCGCGCTTATGGCCGGGAGCAGGCTTTATTGTTGATGGAAGATGATGGCATCGACATCATGCGTGAGGTATTTGAATCCTCCATCCGTATGTCTGCCGATGCGTTGAAATATTTCGGTACTGATCGTGAAAAGATACAAGACATTATCCTGGAGTTCCGGCGTCGTGACCGTAGCCGCCTGAAAGCGCAATTCACCAGCGGCGACATGCATGCTGGAACCCGCCACAGTTTCGGCGGCGACGACTCCGACGACTTTCTGATAACGGCTGACTAAACTTCGCTGTCGAGGAAGGCTGCAACGTCGTCCAGTGCGACTTCTTTGGACAAAAATGTCTGCCCGATACCGCGTGCGAGCAAGAAAGGCAGCGTGCCTCCGCTCATTTTCTTGTCATGCCGCATATAGTCGACCAAGGCCGCGCCATTTGCCGTGACACCCGCGTCTGATAGCGTCGTGGGCAGGCCGGCCCGCTTTAGAAGCTCAGTAACCCGCACGGCATCTTCTGCCGGGCAATGGCCCAGCCGCACCGAATAGCGAAATGCCAAGGCCATGCCAGCGGCGACCGCTTCGCCGTGAAACAGCCGGTCGGAAAAGCCTGTGTCGGCCTCCAGCGCGTGGCCAAAAGTGTGCCCCAGGTTCAACAACGCCCGCGTGCCCGTGCGTTCGGTTTCGTCTGCGGCGACGATCCGCGCCTTGGATTGTACGGACCGGATGATGGCCTGCGCGCGGATATCGGGGTCACTCGCAAAAAAGCTGTCGAGATTATCCGCGCAAAAGTCAAAAAACGCCGCGTCATCGATCAGGCCGTATTTTACCACCTCGGCAAAACCCGCCGCGAGTTGGCGGGGTGGAAGCGTTAAAAGTAACTCTGGGTCGATCAACACCATCGCGGGTTGATGAAACGCCCCGACCAGATTTTTGCCTGCCGCGCTGTTGATGGCGGTCTTGCCGCCAACACTGCTGTCGACTTGGGCAAGCAGGGTCGTAGGTATCTGCACAAAGGCGCAGCCGCGTTTGATGATATGCGCGGCAAAGCCAGTAATGTCGCCAACCACGCCGCCGCCCAGCGCGACAATATGGTCGCTGCGTTCCACATGCTGTTCCAGCAACCAATCCGTAAGCCGCTCCAACTGCTTCCAGCTTTTCCCCGCTTCGCCAGCGGGCAGTGTGAAATGCGCGCATGACAGCCCTGCGCCGCGCAATGTCGATTCAAACTGCGGCAGAACCGCCTGAGCCACATTTTCGTCGGTTACCACAAGCAAGCGGCGGTCGCGGGCATAAGGCGTTAAAATCGTGCCGACATCGGCCAGTAACCCGGCGCGGACATGAATGTCATAGGGGCAGTTGGACAGGCCGACGGATATCACGGTCATGCGGAAAGGGCCTTCAATATGGTTTCAACGGTCCGCATATGCGGCGCGGTATCGCTGCGAATATGGAGATTGGCAGCGGCATATATGGGGTTACGCAATTTGCCAAGGTCGGTCAGGACCGTCACGGGGTCCTTGCCTTTTAACAAAGGGCGGTGGTCGCGCCGCGACACGCGATTGGCAAGCACTTTGACATCGGCATTAAGCCAGATCGATGTGGCGCGTTCCAAGATGAGTGCGCGGGTACCGCCGTTGACGAAAGCGCCGCCGCCAGTCGCAATGACCTTTGGTTCGCCTTCGATGAGCCGGGCAATTACGCGGCGTTCACCATCCCGAAAATATTCCTCACCAAATTTTGCGAATATTTCGGTGATCGACAGACCCGCCGCCTTTTCAATTTCGTCATCGGCATCGGCGAACGGCACACATAGGCGGGCGGCCAGCCGTTTTCCGATGCTGGTTTTGCCAACGCCCATCATGCCGACCAGCACCACCGGACGGTCAATGATCAACGCGGCTTGCATGCCAAATTCAGGTTTTTTTGGTTCGTGATGTTCAGCCATGACGATATGGCCTATATAACGCCTTGGCGTCAGCCGAAAGCAGTTTGCCGTTTTGCAGATTTTCTTCTTAAATATAGAATGATAAGCTGGGATCGACCGCATAGTTGCGTGAAATACCGTTTTTGCGTTTTCTATCGGTTGCGGCAAGGGGCATAGGCTTGCTATTCTCAGCGCAGGGTTGCGGCAATGGCAACGAATGATATGAGGACATACCGCATTGCTGTTCGCAGATATGGAAACAGGTTCGCATCATTGACTGACAAGATTTCAAAAAGCGGCCTTTTGGTTGCCAGCGCTCTGGTCTTGGCAATTTCTTTGCCCGCGCTTGGGCAGCAGGGGCCTGAATCCCTGCTTCCTGAAGGCTTTGGCGATCCTCCACCCCCGCCGACGCCCGCAGCAGGCCGACCTGCGCCCAATGCCCCCAAATCGCCGAATGGCGCAACCGCCACGACCCCTTTGACGGGGGATGAAAGCACGACGGAAGAGGAAGATGAAGAAGAGCCGGAATTGGTCATCCGTTTTGATGTGCCACCTTCCGCGCGAAAGTCTTTGGACGATATTGGGATTTTATCGGAAGCATCAGGCGGATTTCCGGCGGACTCTTTTGGTACCGTGGATGGTGCTTTCCTCAGCCAGATATTAGAGCGAACGTCGGGGCCGATTGCCTCGCGCTGGGGCACGATCATGGCGCGGCGCTTACTTGCCAGCCGCACCAACACGCCAGCCGGTGTCAACGGCGCGGATTGGACAGCGGAGCGCGCGTGGTTGTTGCTGCGGATGGGCGATTCGGTCGTGGCGCGTAAACTTGTTCAGCAGGTTGATGGCGCAGATTACACAAAACGCCTCCACGAGGTCGCGATGCAGGCCTATTTGGCCAACGGCGATTTAGCGGGCATGTGCCCACTGACCGAAAGCGGTGTGCGCCTTGTGAACGATGGCCGCTGGAAAATGACACGCGCCATCTGTGCGTCGCTGGCGGGTGAGCAAGGCAGCGCGACGGCATTTATCAATCAGGGACGCTATCAGGGGTGGGTGCGCGGCGTCGATTATCTTCTGGCTGAAAAAGCGGTTGGGGCCGGTATTAACGGGCGGCGTTCGGTGAAAATCGAATGGGAAAATGTGGAGGGCATGAACCCTTGGCGCTTCGGTCTTTCCGCTGCTGTGGGCCTTGAACCCCCCGAAATCCTATTTGCCGGCACGGGTCGTCAGGTCGACGGTTGGCGCGTACAGTTGCCGATGTTTACGCCGACGATCCGGGTCAAATATGCGCCTGGAGCTGCTGCGCTTGGTATATTGTCGAACCGGAACATGGTGGATCTGTATGCGCAGGTCCTTGATGATCCCGATGCGCCCGACGCCGCGCGGTCACAGGCCGAAAGCCTTGGATATGCTTACACCGCATCAGGTGCAGATGCCAAGGTTGCGGCTATGACGTCTTTATGGACCACGGCGGCCACGGGCGCAGACTATCAGGGTTCATTGGTGATGACGGCGCGGGCGGCTGCGCTTATTGCGCCGAGCGCTGATCATCGGGCAGAGGCTGACCGGCTGATTGCCTCCATGCTGACGGCTGGGCTTGACCGTTCCGCTGCGCGATGGATGGACATTGTGGCGGATGGATCGCTGGGTTGGGCGCTTCTGACTTTGGCGGCTCCGGGGCGGGTAACGGCTGCTGATTATGGCAGCCTTGACGATTTTTTCGACAATGATGGCAGCACCGACGGACATAAGTCACGGCTATTGCTCGCCGGCTTGTCCGGGCTTGGCCGTATTGAAAAGGATGCAGGCACGGAATTTGCCAGCGACCTCAAAATCAATATTTCCCGGCAAACCGCATGGTCAAAGGCGATTACCGCCGCCGCCGAACGTGGCGAGCAGGGCACGGTTGCATTGATGGCGATGGCCGCACTGCAGGCGCCTTCATGGTCGCTGGTTCCCGCCAATCATCTTTACTATATCGTCCGTTCATTGCGTCAGGTCGGTTTGGAGGCCGAAGCCCGGATGATTGCGGCTGAAGCTGTCACTTTTGCCTGACAATATGGCAATGACGATCGTCAGCCAGCCATGAGCTTGCCTGATCGTGATCTGATTGCGCGTTTTCTGGAGATGTTGGCGGCAGAGCAGGGTGTCGCGAAGAACACGCTTTCGGCCTACCAAAGCGACTTGATGTCGGCATCCGGCCTTTTGCACAGTAAACTGGCAGTGGCAGAGCCTGACGCGCTCGTAGAACTGGCGCGCCAATGGCGACACCTTGCCAACAGCTCTGTCGCGCGCAAGGCATCGGCATTACGGCGTTTTTTTGCCTTTCTGCATGAGGAGGGATTTCGCGCCGACAATCCGTCGGCAGCGCTCCCAAAGCCAGCGCAAATGCGGCCCTTGCCCAAAATTTTGGATAAAGACGAAGTCGACACCTTATTCGCGGTCATTGAAGCAAAGCTTGCCCAGGCGCATCCAATATCAAGTGATTACCGGCTGTCGGCGCTTATCGAACTGCTATACGGTTCCGGCCTGCGTGCGACCGAATTGGTTGCCCTGCCGCGAAATGCAGTCATATCCGATAGGCCGTTCATCATCATAAAAGGCAAAGGCGACAAGGAACGATTAATCCCCATTTCCAATCGTGCCCGCCACGCAGTAAATGCTTGGCTGGACTTCGTTCCTGAAAAATCGCGGTTTCTCTTTCCGTCGCGCGGGGGGCATATCAGCCGCATTCGCCTGTTCCAGATCATTAAGGACCTTGCCGCGCATGCGGGGCTCGACCCGGCGAAGGTCAGTCCCCATGTCCTGCGGCATGCCTTTGCCACGCATCTTTTGGCGGGCGGCGCTAATTTGCGGGCGTTGCAGTCCATGCTGGGGCATGCGGACATTGCGACGACGCAGATTTACACGCATGTTGATAGCAGCAAGCTCGTCGAATTGGTCAATCGGCGGCATCCATTGGCAACGCGCACATTGACCCGTCGCACCTCAGGCTCTAACCCGCAAGCATGATGGTATATCTCGATTTTGAAAAGCCGGTTGCCGCGCTCGAAGCGCGCATCCTTGAATTGCAAGATGCCGCGCGTGATAGCGACGTTGATGCGAGCACCGAAATCTCCAAATTGCGCGACAAGGCGGACAAGCAGTTGAAGGATACCTATGCCAATTTGACGGCATGGCAGAAAACGCAGGTCGCACGGCACCCGGAACGGCCACATTTCAAACATTATATCGAAGCGATGTTTGAAGACTTCATGCCCTTGGCAGGGGACCGCGCCTTTGGCGATGACCAAGCGATCATGGGCGGCCTTGCGCGCCTGAATGGTCGCCGCGTGATGGTCATTGGGCATGAAAAGGGCGACGATACGCAAAGCCGACTGCGCCATAATTTTGGCATGGGCAAGCCCGAGGGCTATCGCAAAGCCATTCGCTTGATGGAGCTTGCGGATCGGTTCGGTATCCCGGTGGTGAGCCTTGTCGATACGTCGGGGGCGTTTCCGGGTATTCAGGCCGAAGAACGCGGGCAGGCAGAGGCCATTGCCCGTTCAACCGAACAATGCCTTGCGCTTGGCGTGCCGATGATTGCGTGCATCGTGGGCGAGGGCGGTTCGGGTGGTGCCGTTGCACTTGCGGCTGCCGACCGGATATTGATGTTTCAATATGCGGTGTATTCGGTGATTTCGCCCGAAGGTTGCGCATCGATTTTGTGGCGTACCGGCGACAAGGCGGCGGACGCAGCGCAAGCGATGAAGATGACGGCAGACGACCTGAAGGCGCTGCGCATCATTGACCGGATTGTTGCCGAACCCATTGGTGGCGCACATCGCGACCATGGCATGGCTGCGGCGACGCTTGCGACCGCCATTGACGAGGAGTTGGATGCATTGTCAGGCTTCTCCTCCAAAGAATTGCTTCAACAGCGTCGCGCAAAATTTTTGTCCATGGGGGCCTAAGTTTTTCTTGCGATAGAAAGTTGAGGCGCTTTAACATTTCGACGTGTCGAAACTTAATCGGCTAAACGCCGTTCTGTGTGTTTGGGCAGGAATTTTATGCGCTTTTCAAAGATGTTTCTTGTTACGGGTGCCGCAATTTGCGGATTGGCAAATGTTGGCGGTCCTATTCCCGCCGAAGCACAATCCCGAACCACAGCCCCCGCTATTCCCAAGCCGTTTACCGCCAGGGAAAAGAATGAAGGCGCAAAATATCACGCGGAAATTTTGAAAGAGTTTGGCGGATCGATGCAAAGTCCGCAGACTGCCTATGTGGTGCGGATCGGCAAAAACATTGCCATGCAGTCAAGACTTGGAAACGCGCAAAGCGATTTTAACGTTACATTGCTCAATTCGTCGGTGAACAATGCATTCGCGTTGCCGGGGGGTTATGTTTATATCACCCGCCAATTGGTCGCCTTGACCAATGATGAAGCCGAAATGGCAGGCGTTCTTGGTCATGAGATCGGGCACACAGCAGCACGGCACAGTGAAAAACGCAAAAATAACTCCACAATTGCGGGTATTTTTGGGATTGGCGGTAGCATATTGGGGGCAGTGCTTGGTAACTCGGGCGGTTGGCTCGGCGCTCTGGGTGAGGGGTTACAGCGATATGCAGGTCCGTTGGCGCAGGTCTTCACTCTAAAATATTCGCGCACGCAAGAAGAGGAAGCCGATGATTACGGCATCCGTTACCTCAGCACAGCGGGATATGATCCAAGCGCATTGGCATCGATGCTCAATTCATTGGCGTTGCAGACCAGCGTGGACACGCAGGTTGCCGGCTTGGCCAATAACCGGGTTCCGGAGTGGGCAAGCACCCACCCCGATCCTGCCCGCCGCGTTTCGCGCGCAGCATCGCGGTCCAAAAGCTATCCCGCCAGCAATTTGCGCAATGCCGCCGCCCATTTGGCGGCCATTGACGGCATGTTGTATGGCGATGACCCCGCGCAAGGTGTGGTCGAAGGGCAAGATTTCCTGCATCCGCAACTGAAGATGAAATTCACCGCGCCCAATGGCTTTGGTATGCAAAACTCCAATGATGCAGTGACAATTAACGGGAATAGCGGGAAAGCCATGTTCACGGGCGGTGCATTTGATGGCAATCGCAGCAGCTATGTGGACAACGCGCTTAAGGCACTGTCGGGGGAGAATGCCACGATTCCCGTAGGCGAAATACGCCGGACAATCGTGAATGATGTCCCTGCTTTTTACGCCAATTCCGTGGTCGATACGCAGCAGGGGCAACGCGTCGTTACGGTGTTCGCCTATGAATGGGCGCCGGGCATGGCCTATCATTTTGTGACGATCACGGCGAACAACGTGAACCCGTTTGACCGCATGTTTGCAAGCCTGTCGCGTCTGACCCCCGCGCAAGCCGCCACGGTAAAACCACGCAGGCTGCGTGTGGTGACAGCCGGGCCACAAGATAATGTCGCAACACTCGCCGCACGCATGGCTTACCCATCGCTGCAAAATGAACGCTTTAGGGCGCTCAACGGACTGTCATCCAATGCCGCCATTCGTGCTGGGCAGAAGCTCAAGATTGTGACCTATTGATCGCAAAAGAGGTGTTTCACCACATTCCTTGGTTGCGAGGCGCGTCGAAATCTCACACAGCCTGACAAAATCGT
>JAEMTM010000164.1 GCA_016462305.1 Sphingomonadaceae bacterium
CCATATAGGTTGTAGGAAAGCGGTTTTTGGGGATGGGGTGGGCGGCGCATGCTTCGAAAAAGCCTGGCGTGAACCTAGCGCGATATCAAGAAAGCCGGATTCGGAATTATCACGAAACTCTCGAAAGTTGTATGACTGGGAGGTAATAGTAGGTTGTCATGACATCCGTTCGGTTAGCCAATCTTCAAACAGATCTAACCGGTGCGACCAAAACACTGCTACATTTCCATCGAGCAGCCGTTTTACGTCGCCTAATTTTATTACCCCTTCCAACAATGCGGCAGGTTGGACAAAATTGCCCCAATGGCTTCTCCATGCTTCGGCTTTTTTAAGCACATCATTGATTCGTTTTACCGAGTTCGTCTCGTCGTTCGTCACTTTGCATTCCATGGCGAGAACAACGCCCTCCTTCAAACCCAACGCGATATCGACTTCGGCGCGGCCTGTTAGTCCGCTGGCAAACCGAGCTTTGTGCATGAATTGGTGCGGCAATAGAGCTCCTTGCTGATCGATTGTCCGTGTCGGCAAAAGCTGCCACCCATTTGACTCCAATTTTTCGATAAGTGAGACCTCTTGAATATGTGCAAGTCGGTTGCGACGCGCGGTTGCCACCCTTTGGGACGCGATCAGCGGGGCGACAGCCATCAGCAGTGAATTTATTTCCCGCATCGCTGGACGCCGCTTGGTTCGAAGCCATGGTGCGAGCCGCAGCGCCAACCAGCTTTGAAACGTCGAAGTGACAATATCCGCCTTTTCAGCCTTGACTGCCGCTCCGGTTTTTTCGGTGCTCTTTGGCCAGTCACTGCAGATTAGCTTAAACTGGTCCTGACTAACGGGTGGAGCCATTAGGTGCCGGAACACCAGCATGTGCCGGCCGGATTGTTGTAGCGCACCGGATACATCAAAAAGAAAATCAGACGCCCGAAGCGCTTCTGATATCATCATCCGTGCTTCTGTGAGCGCCTGACGCCAATCGGCACTTTGATCAACGGGGTTTAGACCATCTTCGTAGAGCCGGCGTGCCTCTATTCTTAGTTTGTCGTGCAATTCTAGCAATTGGGTTGGGCTAAGCGTTGGCAAGCAAATTTTCCGATATTGGCAACAGACGCCTATTTGGCGCTGCCCGTCTTGAAGGGCCGTTCCGCCTTTCCTCTTTCGCGGTATATTGAATGGCGGCTTGAAGTTTTGGCGCTAGCGGTACAAGCACATCTAACGAAGCACGGCCTTGGTCCCAAGAATTTAGGATATGACTATGCAACGCTGTGCCAATTTTCTGCGCCAATAACGGCGGAACAGCGTTTCCGATCAACCGATACTGGTCCGCGCGTTTGCCCGCCAACACCCAATCTGACGGAAATGTCTGTAAAGCTGAACATTCGCGTGGACACAGACGTCTAATTCCGTTGACCGGATCAATAACCCAATCCTGCTGCTGATTGGCGGTAACCGTTCGTGCTGGAAGAGCAGTGTCTGCAATGAACGCACCTTGCTTATAGCCCCAATGCCCGCCCGGACGTGTCGCCTCGGCCTTACCGGGACTTTTGACGCCCGTTCCCGGATGTAACTGGTTTAGCTGTTCGAACAGATTGTCATTTGGACGGATTATCTCATCGGGCGAGAGCTTCCCAACCGAGGCCAATGCCTCTGCCATCGGTACCCAAGGTATTAGGCAACCTTGCTTGTTATGACTAGGGTCAGGGAATGCCAAATGATCGCCAAGCCTATATCCAAAAACGACAAGCCTAACTCTGCGCTGGGGAATTCCGAAATCGGCTGAGTTCAATAATGCTACCTGCGTTTGAAAGCCGGCGTTCAATAGTTTGTTGCGAATGAGTGCGAGTGCCGATCCCGGCACGCCATCAGGGCCCCGTGCGGTCAAAAGGCCTCGGACGTTTTCGAACATCAGCCAGCGGACATCTAGTTCGCCAGCCAGCCTTACAAAATCATCAAACAAGCGGCCACGAGGATCAAGCCAGCCCTTTTGGTGACCGGCGCTGCTCCAAGATTGGCAAGGTGGGCCGCCAACCAGCAGTGGGATTTGACCTCGTTTCACGCCGATTACATCAAGAATGTGCTCTCCGGTCGTTTCGGAAACATCTGCATTCTCAATCACCGCATTAGCAAGATGTCCCGTCTGCCGCTGTTTATTCAACAATAACGTTTGATATGCTGCTTGGTCGATATCTGCGGCATAACGACAGGAGAATCCTGCGGATTCCAAGCCGATGTCAAGGCCGCCCGCGCCTGAAAACAGTGAAACAAAGCCGATTTTTCGCACAGTTTTCCGCCCCTTATCGAAATTAGAATAAAGCTAAATGGCCGCTAGGGCAATCCTATGATTTTGGTTCGCATCCATTTAGCCGAAGCAACAATTTTATTATATAGGAACAAAAAAAGAACATCAAGAAAAAAGGGCCGGAGGGAAGGCCCCAGCCTGCGTCGCTCCAACGCAAGCGGCGGGCATCTACGTCGCGGCGATGTCCGGCGTGGCGGGGGGCGTGCGTGCTGCCCAAACAAAAAGGGCCGGAGGTTTTCCTCCAGCCCCTTTTTTGTGCATATTGCGGGGCGCGTTATGCGCCGGCGACGTCTGTCAGGTCGATCTTGAGGCCTGGGCCCATTGACGAGCTGATCGCCACGCGGCGGACATATTTGCCTTTTGATCCGCTTGGCTTGCTCTTCACGATTGCGTCGACCAAAGCGTCGAAATTCTTGCGCAGGTCGGAATCGGAGAAGCTTTTCTTGCCGATGCCGCTGTGGATGATGCCTTGCTTTTCAACGCGGAATTCAACCTGACCGGCCTTTGCCGCCTTCACGGCTTCGGCAACGTCCATCGTAACCGTGCCCAGCTTTGGGTTTGGCATCAGGCCCTTTGGACCCAAGGTCTTACCCAAGCGGCCAACGATGCCCATCATGTCCGGCGTTGCGATAACGCGGTCATAATCGAGATTGCCAGCCAGCATATCTTCCATCAGGTCTTCAGCGCCGACCTTGTCCGCACCCGCGGCGGTTGCCGCTGTTGCCTTGTCGCCACGTGCGAACACGGCAACCTTCATGTCCTTACCGGTGCCCGCAGGCAAGGAAACCATGCCGCGCACCATTTGGTCGGCATGACGGGGGTCAACGCCCAAGTTCAACGCGACTTCAATCGTTTCGTCAAACTTCGCCGTCGCCAGTTCCTTGATGGTCTTCAACGCTTCATCAACGCCGTATAATTTGTCGGTATCGAGATGCGCGAGCGACTTTGCTTTTTTGGTTAGCTTGGCCATGTTCTTAACCCTCCACAACTTCGAGGCCCATGGCGATAGCCGAGCCTGCGATGATTTTTACGGCCGCGTCCATGTCGTTCGCGTTGAGGTCGGCCATTTTCAGGGTCGCGACTTCTTCCAGTTGCTTGCGGGTAATTTTACCAGCCGACAGCTTGCCGGGTTCTTTCGAACCGGCCTTCAAACCCAAAACCTTTTTAATCAAAAAGGTCGCAGGCGGTGCCTTCATGATGAAGGTGAAGCTCTTGTCGGCAAAAACGGTGATTTTGGTTGGAATCGGCGTGCCTTTTTCCATGTCGGCGGTCGCCGCATTGAACTGCTTGCAGAATTCCATGATGTTCACGCCGCGCTGACCCAAAGCAGGGCCGATTGGCGGGGATGGTGTGGCCGAACCTGCAGCGACTTGCAGGCCGATATAGCCGTCAATTTTCTTTGCCATATATGGCGTCCTTTCATTCTTTCCCCGCCAAAGCCTCAGCGACGGCGGGTCAAATTAAGCGGTCAAACGGTCGTCCCCAAATTGCATTGGCGACTTCCTCCCGCACGGGTTCTTCTGATTCTCATCAGGAGAGGGGCGCGAATAGTCTAAGTCGACACGTAAATCAACACGCTCGTCACGCTGG
>JAEMTM010000038.1:0-12502 GCA_016462305.1 Sphingomonadaceae bacterium
CTAAAGAAGATTGCGCATGACTGAACAACCACGCCCCAAAAAATCGATCCGGCTGCTTTTGGCCGCGCCACGTGGTTTTTGCGCTGGCGTTGACCGCGCTATCCAGATTGTCGAGCTTGCGCTCGAACAACATGGCGCGCCGGTCTATGTCCGCCACGAAATCGTCCACAACCGCTATGTCGTTGACAGCTTAAAGGTCAAAGGTGCAATTTTTGTCGAGGAACTCGACGAAGTTCCCGACGGCGGCCATGTCGTATTTTCCGCACATGGCGTGCCCAAATCTGTTCCTGCACATGCACAAGCGCGTGGCCTTGCCTATTTTGACGCGACATGCCCATTGGTATCAAAGGTCCATAAGCAAGCCGAACGGCAGGTTGAAGCAGGCCGTCATATCATTTTCGTGGGCCATTCGGGACATCCGGAAGTCATCGGCACCTTTGGCCAAGTGCCCCCCGGTGCGATGACCCTAGTGGAAACAGCCGACGACGCGCGGGTAATTGCGCCTGCCGAACCCGACAATCTCGCGTTTTTGACGCAGACGACATTGTCGGTCGATGATACATCGGAAATCGTGGAAATCCTTCAACAACGCTTCCCCAATATTGTCGGGCCAAAGGGGGAGGATATTTGTTACGCCACGTCGAATCGCCAGGAATCGGTGAAAGCAATTGCGCATGAATGCGACCTTGTCCTCGTTATCGGCGCGCCCAACAGCTCAAACTCGCAGCGTTTGGTTGAGGTTGCCGCGCGTTCCGGCGCGAAGGCCTATTTGGTGCAGCGTGCCGAAGAAATTAGCCTGAACTGGTTTGATGACGTTAAAACGCTCGGCTTGACCGCAGGTGCGTCGGCCCCTGAAGTGTTGGTGCGCGAGATTATCGACGCACTCGCGCTGCATTTCGACTTGGATGAGCAGCAAGTCACCACCGCCGAAGAGACCATCACGTTCAAATTGCCCCGCGAACTGGCTGGCGCGGCGGTCTGATTTGGCGGTTTATACGCAGTTAGGGCCGCAGCAGGTTGATGCATTGCTGGCGCATTATGACGTCGGCGCGCTTGTCGCGTTGAAGGGCATTGCGGAGGGCGTCGAAAACAGCAATTTCTTCGTGCAAACAACGCAAAGCCGCTTCATCCTGACCCTGTATGAAAACCGCGTAAACCCCGACGATCTGCCGTTTTTCTATGCTTTGCTCAAACATTTGCATGATGCAGGTTGTAAGGTGCCACGGTTTATCACGGATCGTGATGGCCAATGGCTGCAAACGGTCGCGGGGCGGCCGGCGTGCCTTATAGAGTTTCTCGATGGCGTATCGATTACCGAGCCGACGGCGGCACAGGCACGTTCGACCGGTGCGGCATTGGGGCATATGCATCAGGCGCTTGCCAATTTCACGTTGTCGCGGCCAAATAGCCTTGGCATTTCGGCATGGCGGCCATTGGCGATGCGTTGCACGGCCGAGGGACTTGAATCGATTGCGCCCGGCCTGTCCGCGCGGGTGTTTGCCGAGTGCGATTATCTGGAGGCGCATTGGCCAACCGATTTGCCCGTCGCGGCGATCCATGCCGATCTGTTTCCGGACAATGTCCTGATGCTTGGCGACCATGTCAGTGGCTTGATCGACTTCTACTTCGCCTGCACCGAAATCCGCGCTTATGACGTGGCGGTGACGCACAGCGCATGGTGCTTTTCCCATGATGGCACCGTTTTTGATGCAGAGGTGAGCGCCGGCTTGCTTTCGGGCTATGCCGGTTGCGTTTCCTTGGACGCGGCAACGCGGGAAGCCTTGCCCATATTGCTGCGCGGGGCATGTCTGCGGTTTTTACTAACGCGTTGTTATGATTGGATTAACACGTCGTCAAATGCACTTGTGACGCGCAAAGACCCGCTGGCTTTCCTGCGCCGACTTGATTTCTATAGCGACAGCACACAGGTTGAAAATATGTTGGGGCATTATTCTTGAAACAGCTTGAGATTTTCACCGATGGCGCCTGCAAGGGCAATCCCGGACCCGGCGGTTGGGGCGCTGTGATCCGTTATGAAAAGCATGAGAAAGAAATTTCGGGCGGGAATCCCGATACCACCAATAACCGGATGGAGCTTTCCGCCGCGATACAGGCGCTGACAACGCTTATCGAGCCGTGCCATGTGAAATTGCACACGGACAGCAAATATGTCCTCGACGGGATCACCAAATGGATTCACGGCTGGCAACGCAATGGATGGAAAACCGCATCAAAACAGCCCGTCCGCAACGCCGATTTATGGCATGACTTGATCGAGGCGGTTGCGCGTCATCAGGTCGAATGGATTTGGGTGAAAGGGCATAATGGCCACCCCGAAAATGAACGCGCCGACCGGCTGGCAAGTGACGCGGCGGAGGTTGCGGCGCAGCGCTAAAGAAAGCGCGCTGGCGTGTAGATGGCGGCATTCACATTCTGCGGCGCGGCGATAGTTTCATCCAACAATGACCCGGCAAGCTGCGCAGCGGCAGGTGCAGTTTGGATGCCAAAGCCGCCCTGCCCCGCAAACCAGAAAAACGCATCGTTCGCCCCATCGCGGCCAATGACGGGCAACCGGTCCGGCGCGAAACTGCGAAGCCCGGCCCATTTATGTTCGACGCGCTGAATGTCCCAATCGACCACGGTCTGAAGCCGGTCAATGGCGATGGCGACGTCCAGTTCCTCCGGCGCGGCGTCGCAGGCCGGGGTTGCGGTTTCGTCATGCGGGCTGAGCCACAGGCGACCGCCCGCATCGGGTTTGAAATAGAAACTACCGTCCAACCCAATGACCAAGGGCAAGCCCGCCGGGACGTGCGGCGACACGACCAATTGTGCGATCGTGCGGCGATAGGGTTGGATGCCCAAGGGCCGCACCTGCGATATTTGCGCGACTTCATCGGCCCACGCGCCCGCCGCGTTGATGAGGATATTTGCCGAACAGTTGAAACTGCCAGCCGCAATCTGCCATACGCCATTTGCGTATTTTGCCGCGCTCAGGCGGCTGTTGCAGTGTAGCATCGCGCCTTGCCTTTTTGCTTGGCGCAAATAAGCGGTGTGGAGCGCGGCGACATCAATATCGCAACAGTCTGGTTCCCAAAGGCCATGCGTCCATGCGCTGCGTAGTCCGGGGACATAAGTTGCCACTGCGGCACGGTCGCTGACGTCGATATGCACGCCGCTGGCCGCAAATTCGGCGCGCATATTGTCCGCCATCGCCGTCTGATCCGATGTACCGATGTGCAGTGCGCCGCGCTTGTGCATCAATGGGCCGTCATGAAAATCCGCAGGCGGCGCGGCCAAAAACGGACCTGACGCCGTGGTGAGCGGCTGAACCCCTGAGCCGCCATAGCATTCGTCCCAGAATGCGGCTGACCGCCCTGTCGCATGATAGCCGGGTTGCGCCTCTGCCTCAATCAACACCACCGATGCCCGCGCGGACAATATCGCCGCAAGGCTTGCACCAGCAATGCCAGCGCCGATAATGGCAAAGTCAAAGTCGCTCATTTTCGCGGCGCGTTGGCTTCCAGAAAGCTGTCGATCCGCGCAAGGCACTGGTCACGCACGGGGTCCGCCTCCCGCAACAATTCATGCGCGGCCTCTGTGCCGAAGATTAATGTTTCGGCATGTGGCAGGCGTTTACCGTCGGCAATCACGCGCGGGGTGCTGACCAATTGGTCGCCGGTGGTCGCGAGCAGCAGGATGGGCGTCTGCACCGCCTCCAACAGGCCCGGCGCTTCCAACATGCGGATCGACGCTATTGCCCGTTCGACCCAATGCCAGCTTGGCGGCCCCAATTTGACATTGGGACGCAATTTCCACCATGCGATTTCGTCTTCGTAACGATCATCATCATGCGTCAACATTTTGCCACGCATCGCCATGGGCGAGTTGGGCTTCTCGCTGACTTTCCATGCGGCATCCTCGCCTTTGCCGATTGTGACCATCAACTTGGCAAAAGCATGGTTCAGGGCCAGCGGCAGACCGCCGGTTTGAATGCCCAACATCGGTGCGCTCAACACGACCGCGTCAGGGTCAATCGCCTTTTCCACCAAAGCACGCATGGCCAAATGCCCGCCCATGCTATGCGCCATGACGACAAACGGGCCGGGATTTTCCCGTTTCCAAGCGCTCCAAAAAAACCGCAGATCAGAAATCCAAGTGCCGAAATCATCGATATGACCCACTTGCGGGTCCGCCAATAACCGCCCGGATTCACCCTGCCCGCGCCAGTCGATTGCCGTCACGCGCCAGCCGGCATCGGCATAATATGCCAGCGTCTCCAGATATTTTTCATAATGGTCGCCGCGGCCCG
The DNA here is from genome assembly GCA_016462305.1 of Sphingomonadaceae bacterium. Lineage (GTDB taxonomy): Bacteria > Pseudomonadota > Alphaproteobacteria > Sphingomonadales > Sphingomonadaceae > Sphingorhabdus_B. The sequence goes on from JAEMTM010000038.1 coordinate 4,310, forward strand.
GCAGGAACAATAACGACCCGCGTGGCGGGTTCGCACCTTGCCAATCAATGCGGCGAATGGCCCATTGGTCGGCGGCATACCAAATGCTCTCCACTGCGTTAGCAGGGATCATGCGCCGGTTTATAGCTGCGTTGGTCACGTGCATGGCTGTCTTTCGTAAAATATGCGGTGCGGATATTGAAGCGGGGGTCGATCCATGCCCCTTTAACTTTTACGGACGGTCTGCTCGATAGCGCCAAAGATACTGTGTCCGGCATTGTCGAGCACTTCAATCCGCACAACATCGCCGTCCTTCAGGAATGGCGTCACCATGTCGCCCGTCTGAATTTTCTCGACCATGCGGACTTCGGCCAGACAGCTATAGCCAAGGCCGCCAGCGGCGACGGGCTTGCCGGGGCCGCCATCGGCGTCACGGTTGGACACTGTGCCCGAACCGATAATCGACCCTGCCCCGATATTGCGCGTCTTGGCGAGATGCGCGATCAAGGTTCCAAAATCAAAGGTGCAATCGTCCGAAGCCACCGCGCGTCCAAATGGCGCGCCGTTAAGGTCAACATGCAATGTGCGGTGCAGCTTTCCATCCTGCCAAAAGTCCCCAAGGCTGTCCGGCGTGACGAACACGGGCGATAAAGCGCTGGCGGGTTTCGATTGGACAAAGCCAAAGCCCTTTTCCAACTCGGCGGGGATGAGGTTGCGTAACGATACATCGTTCACAAGGCCAACCAGCCGGACATAAGACAAGGCGTCTGCCGCCGATGTTCCTTGCGGGACATCGCCAGTTACGACGACAATCTCCGCCTCAAAATCACATCCCCATGCCGCGTCGGCCAAAGGGATATCGTCGCGGGCACCCATGAAGACATCGGAACCGCCCTGATACATTAACGGGTCATGCCAAAAGCTGTCGGGCAGGACAGCACCCCGCGCCTTGCGGACCAATTCGACATGATTGACATAAGCCGAACCGTCCGCCCATTGATAGGCGCGCGGCAAAGGTGCGGCGGCGTCATGTTCGTGGAAACGTTCGCGGGGAATGACGGCATGTTCAAGATCGGTCGCAAGCGCTTGCAATCGGGGCGCAAACTCTTCCCAATCGTCCAATGCGGCCTGCAATGTCGGCACGATGTGCGCGGCGTCGGCATACCAAGCAAGATTGTCCGACACGACAACCAGATGTCCGTCACGGCCCAACTTCAATGATGCAAGTTTCATTATCTTTCTCCGGCTTTTGTCCTTCATGCAACGATATTGCAGTTGCGGCAACCGCAACTCTGCGTTTAGACATAGATACATGGCACATAAGAACGCCAAATTGCGGTTGATTCAGGCAGGAGCGATGGCGCTTTGCCTGCTCGTCACTGGCTCTGCCTTTGGCCAGCAACAATATTTCAACACGGTCGAAGCCGCAAAAAACGGGTGGTTTGCGGAACAGAACCGGTCAGCGACCTGGTATTTGGCGCAGCATGAGAGGATGGCGCGCGCGATCAACGCGTTGCAACCGCAAAGGCCGGGTGTCGTTGACGCCTATGTGCTGTCCATTGGCCTCGATTCCGACGCGGTCTTTGCGCGCGAGTCGTCTGAAGCCGCCAAAATATTGGCGCGGCGTTATCGGGCGGCTGGTCGCACATTATATTTGACCGCTGGCGCAGATGATACAGCCACAGGCGCACCGCAAGGGTCGCCGTCAAGCCTCGCCACGGCATTGGCTGCGATTGCCGACAAGATGGACAGGAAAGAGGATGTCCTCATCCTGTTCGCCACCAGCCATGGCGACCCTGTATCGGGCCTTGCCTATCGTGACAGGGAAAATGCCGCAGGCATGATCGCGCCGCAACGGTTGGCCGATTTGCTCGACGGTATCGGCGTCAAACGCCGCATGGTGCTGCTATCGGCCTGCTATTCGGGCATTTTCATTCCGCTGCTGACCAATGATCAAACCGTTATCGTGACTGCGGCATCGTCGCAACGCACTTCATTTGGCTGCGCACCGGGTAATGACTGGACGTTTTTTGGCGATGCATTGATGAACCATGCCTTGCGCAAGCCGCAGAAATTTGACGCCGCTATTGCCGAAGCCACCGGGCTCATTGCACAATGGGAAGACGCGTTGAAATTGAAGCCATCGCGGCCGCAGCTTTTCATAGGCGAGAATGCGCGGACCTGGTTGGACGTGCTGGAGAATAAGATGCCCGCGACCGCCAGTGCGAAGGTCGGACGCCCCGCGATAACGACCGATTTAAGTGGTCCTAACCCTAGCCAAGCTCAATGACCCGCGCGCGCAATTGCGCCAACATCGCCTCCAGCAACTCGGCCTCGCCGCTGCCTAATATCTTCTCAAGCTCGGCCTCTAACGTCAGCGCCTCTGGCACAATTTGTTCATACAAATCGCGTCCGGCTGGGGTGAGCGCCAGATGATGTGAACGGCCATCCGACATGTTCGGCACACGGCTGATCAGGCTGCGCTCCTCCAACGCCTTGCACGCGCGGTTCACGGTGACCTTGTCCATCGCGGTTGCCGCAACCAATATCCGCTGCGTTGCCACATCGCTTTCGCCCAACAGCGCCATGACTCGCCATTCCGGCACCTTTAGCGCAAATTTGTCACGATAGGCGCGCGCGATCAGGTTACTGACCGCGTTCGATGTGATGGATAATTGATAGGGCAGAAACGCCCGGAGCGTCAGTTTTTTTGTTGGCATCAGTCGGGCTTCACTTGGTCAGGATGCGCCGCAGCAAAGGCCGGCAATGCGCTCAAAGCGGCATCGATCCGCAATAGCTTGGGAAAGGCAGCCAGCGGCGTATCCACGCGGCGGGCATTCGCCATTTGCGGGACAAGGCAGACATCGGCCAAATTCGGCAGGTCGCCGCCGAACACGCCATCTTCGGGGGCCATTGCCTCCAACGCCGTGAAGCCTTCGATTATCCAGTGCCGGTAAAAGTGGTCCACCGCCTCTTGCGACTGGCCCATCTGCGCCTTCAAATATCGCAGGACGCGCAGATTATCGATGGGATGTATGTCAGCAGCGATAATCAGCGCCTGCGCCAATGTTTTTGCCCGATCCGCCGGGTTTGAAGAGACCATCGCGGGGTCGGGATATTGCGCATCCAGATAGTCAATAATCGCCAGGCTTTGCGTCAGGTCATGCCCGTGTATCGACAGCATGGGCACAAAGCCTTGCGGATTGCGCGCCACATAATCGGGCGCCCTTTGGGCATTGTCCAGCAGGCTGATCGGCACGCGCGTATACGGCACATTTTTAAGGTTCAGCACAATGCGCACACGATAGCTGGCCGACGAACGCCAGTAATCGAACAGGATTATTTCACTCATAGGTTAGGTAATTAGCATGGCACAGGCAAAAGGCAAAAGCATTGCGGCTTGCTTATTGCCCGTTTATGTTGTTTTCCAACGCAAAGGAACAAATATGCAGCACGCTAAAACATGGATGATCGCAGCCGCAATGTGCGCGGCAATTCCGGCGCAGGCCGCCGCGCCAATTTCCGGGCACTGGATCACACAAAGCAAGGATGGCGTGGTCGAAATCTACCCATGTGGCGCGGCATTATGCGGGAAGCTGGTAAAATTTCTAGTCACCCCGCCAGCAGGCGTAGGCGCGAAGGATGTGAAAAACCCCGACAAAACGCTGCGCAACCGAACGATATTGGGCATGAATGTCCTGACTGGATTCAAAGCCGACGGCAATGAATATAAAGGCCAGATTTACGATCCCAAGTCAGGCAAAACCTATCGCTCGATTGTTTACAAGGGCAAGTCAGGCAATCTGGTCGTCAAAGGATGTATCGGACCCTTTTGTCAGGCGCAAACATGGACGCCGGCAAGTTAGACCGCTTTGGCAGCGCAGATTATGCGCGTAATTTCCATCCAGAGCGCAGCAAGAGATAGCAGATAAGCCCAAGTGCCGTGTTCAGCGCGAGCAATAGCAATGCGCCAAACACCACCGGGCTATCCGCGCTGCCGATAAAGCCATAGCGGAAGCCCGAAATCGCGTAGAAAAACGGGTTGGCGTGGCTAATAGCCTGAAAAGTAGGTGATAATTTATCAACCGAATAGAAAGTGCCCGACAGCAAAGCGGCTGGCGCAACGATGAAGTTGCTGACCGCGGCGGCGTGATCGAACTTTTCCGCCCAGATTGATGTCATCACCCCGATGAGCGCAAGCATCATGGACCCCATCAGCCCGAACCACAAAACTGCCCCAAAATGCACCGGCGTGACATGGACGCCGGGCCAGAATAGCATGGCAAGCCAGATCGTTGCGCCAACCAGAAACGCCCGCGTCACCGCAGCCGCCGTGAGCGCGGCCAAAACCTCCGCGTTGGACAAAGGCGGCATCAGATAATCGACAATCGTGCCCTGAATCTTGCCCACCAACAGCGAGAAGCTCGAATTTGCAAAAGCGTTCTGCATCATGCCCATGATAATCAGGCCAGGCGCGATAAAGTCGGCGAACGACACGCCCAATACGGTCGGTTTGACCGAGCCCAAGGCGACGGTGAAGATGATCAGATAGAGCAATGTCGTGATGGCAGGTGCCCACACGGTTTGCATCTGCACCTTAAAAAAGCGGCGGACCTCTTTCATGTACAAGGTTTGCAGGCCAACCCAGTTTACATTGCGGATATGGCGTTCGCCGTCGGGCAGTTGCACAACGGGGTTGGCCTCCCTATCTTGGCCAGTGTTGCTTTTATGGTGGATAGTCATCGCGCAATCGACTATCGGCTTGCAGCGATAACCGCAAGGCGCAATCGCGTCATTCAGCCGGCAAATAAAACTCGTTATTGGAAATGCATTTATGTCGTGGACCGACCAGCGGATTGATCAGTTAAAGGCGCTTTGGGACAAAGGCCTGACCGCAAGCCAGATTGCAGACGAACTTGGCGGCGTCAGCCGCAATGCCGTTATTGGCAAGGCGCACCGCTTGGGCCTGAAATCACGCCCTTCCCCTGTGAAGTCGAACGACGCGGACAAAAAAGCTGTGCCGAAAAAGGCTGCACCGGTGCCGGCAAAGGCGCCTCCCGCCGCTCCGCCCCCGCGCGCACGTTCCTCCGCACCGGCGGCTGAACCTATTGCCCCCGTGCGCGCCGAAGATGATACCGCAGAGGCACCCGCACCGCGCGCGCCGGCGATGCCGCGTATCGTATCAATTGGACCCGGCGGCTTCATGCGTCAGGGCCCCGGCGATCAACAAGCGCCCATCCCACCTGCCCCGCCACGCCGCCTTGTGCCTGCAAAGCCAAGCCGCGAAATGGCGGACAAAACGTCCTTGCTCGATTTGAACGAGCGTATTTGCCGCTGGCCACTTGGCCACCCCGGTGAGGCGGATTTCCATTTCTGCGGTGTGCCCGTGAATCCGGGCTTCCCTTATTGCGTCGAACATTGCGGCCGTGCCTATCAGGCGCAGCTTCCACGCGGTGTGCGCCGTCCCCCTCCACCCATGCCGTTTGGTGGACCACGGGTTCGTTAAGGGCCGGAAACGAAATATCCACAGGCGATTTTGAAAGCTTTGTGCTCGCGCTTGCGCGGGTGACTCTCCCGTGCCTATAGCATGCACATGACCGATGACCTGTTCGGCGGCAGCGCGGCCGCCACCGCCGCATCCAATGATTATACCGCTTCTGCGATTGAGGTGTTGGAGGGGCTTGAGCCTGTTCGCCGTCGCCCAGGCATGTATATTGGCGGCATCGACGAACGTGCGTTGCACCATCTGGCGTCCGAAGTGCTCGACAATTCGATGGATGAGGCTGTTGCCGGCCACGCCAGCCGGATCGAAGTGCATCTGGGCGTTGGCAACCGCCTGACTATCACTGACAATGGCCGGGGCATTCCGGTCGATCCGCATCCGAAGTTCCCCGACAAGTCCGCGCTTGAGGTCATCCTCACAACCTTGCACTCCGGCGGTAAATTCACCGACAAGGCCTATGCGACCTCCGGCGGGCTGCATGGCGTGGGTGTGTCGGTCGTCAATGCGCTGTCAACGGACACTTTAGTCGAAGTCGCGCGCAATAAGCAGCTCTATCGCCAGCGCTTTTCACAAGGCCTTCCGCTCGGCCAGTTGGAGGAATTGGGCCCAACGCCCAACCGGCGCGGAACAACGATTGCCTTTACGCCCGACCCAGAGATTTTTGGCGCAGACGCGAAGTTCAAACCCGCGAGGCTGTTCCGTCTGGCGCGGTCAAAGGCTTATTTATTTGCTGGCGTCGAAATCCGCTGGCGCTGCGATGCCGAACTGGCCAGCGAGGATGTGCCTGCCGAAGCGGTGTTCCAATTCCCCGGCGGCCTGTCCGACCATTTGCGAGAGCAGCTTGGCACCCGCGCCTGCGCCACGACCGAATTTTTCGCCGGGACGCAGGATTTTCCCGACGCGCAAGGCCGCGTCGAATGGGCCATTTCGTGGCCGTTGTATTCGGACGGTTCCTATAGCTGGTATTGTAACACTATTCCCACGCCCGATGGCGGCACGCATGAGGCGGGCGTTCGTGCCGCGCTGACCAAGGGCCTGCGCGCCTTTGGCGAATTGATTGGCCAGAAAAAAGCCGCGCAGATTTCGGCGGAAGACATTTTCAACGAAGCCGAATTGATGTTGTCGGTATTCATCCGCAACCCGCAATTCCAAAGCCAGACCAAGGACCGGCTAACCTCGCCTGAGGCCATGCGGCTTGTCGAAAACGCGGTGCGCGACCATTTCGACCATTATCTTGCCGACAATATGGAACGCGGCAAGGCATTGATGGGCTTCATCCTTGAAAAGGTCGATGACCGCTTGCGCCGCAAGGCCGAGCGTGAAGTCAAGCGCAAGACCGCGACCTCAGGCCGCAAGGTGCGCTTGCCCGGCAAGCTGACCGATTGTGCATCGGACGACCCGACCGGCACCGAATTGTTCATCGTCGAAGGCGACAGCGCAGGCGGCAGCGCGAAGCAAGCCCGCAACCGCAAGACGCAGGCGATATTGCCGATCCGGGGTAAAATCCTCAACGTCGCATCGGCCACCGCCGACAAGATCCGCGCAAACAATGAAATCGCCGACCTGCAATTGGCGCTGGGCTGTGGCACGCGCAAGGACTGCAACCCCGATAATCTGCGCTATGAACGCATCATCATCATGACCGACGCAGATGTCGATGGGGCACATATCGCGACCTTGCTGATGACATTTTTCTTCCAAGAAATGGCCGAAATTGTGAAAGCCGGGCATCTGTTCCTCGCCCGCCCGCCGCTCTATCGCCTGACGCATGGCAGCCAAAGCGTCTACGCCGCCGATGACGCCCACCGCGCCGAATTGGAAGCGACGCTGTTCAAGGGTAAAAAAGTCGATGTTGGCCGGTTTAAGGGCTTGGGCGAAATGAACCCGAACCAGTTGAAGGAAACCACAATGGACCCGGCGACCCGCTCGCTGATCCGCATCACCTTGCCGCATGAATATGAACGGCGCGCGGTGGTCAATGACCTTGTCGACCGCCTGATGGGCAAAAATCCGGAGCACCGGTTCAACTTCATCCAAGAAAACGCCGCGCAGTTGGATGAGGACACGATTGACGCGTGATGGCGGGCCGGTCTCTTCCCACGCACGTCACCGTGAACATCTCCCCTCGTCACCCTGAACATTCCCCAATCGTCATCCTGAACTCGTTTCAGGATAACGAACGAACGTCGCATGTTATTCTGAACATCCCCCCTCGTCATCCTGAACATTCCCCCATCGTTATCCTGAACTCGTTTCAGGATAACGAACGAACGTCGCATGTCATCCTGAACATCCCCCCTCGTCATCCTGGACATCCCCCCTTCGTCATCCTGAACTTGTTTCAGGATAACGAACCGACGTCGCATGTTATCCTGAAACAAGTTCAGGATGACGATAGCATAGAATATCGACAGGCGGCGTGGGTAACGTGCGTTTCTACCCCGTCAACGCCTCAACCAGCGCCCTTACCTTCTTCTGCCGCCATTGCGGCAAGGGTGCGACTAGCCAATAGGCTTGATCGCTTTCCTTCGCATTGTCGACGGCGCACACTTTGCCGCTGGCGATGTCGGCTTCGGCAAGGATTAGCGGGACGGTCGCCCTGCCCAGCCCAATCGCAGCCGCATCAATGGCAAGGCCTGCATCCGCGAGCCGAAGCGCGGCAACGCCCTCTGCCACCGGACAATTTGGCCAGCTAATCGGCGTGTCCGCGC
>JAEMTM010000038.1:12602-14768 GCA_016462305.1 Sphingomonadaceae bacterium
GCGGCAACGCCCTCTGCCACCGGACAATTTGGCCAGCTAATCGGCGTGTCCGCGCCGCCCTGTGGCGCGGCGACGGTGACATAAGCGCCCGCCGCAAGGCAGATGCCCTCATGCTCCCCCGGCCCCGTGGTCAGGCGGATGGCGAGGTCAAGATTGGCCTCAGTAAAGTCGATATTCTCGTCCGCCGCAACCAAATTAAAGCGCGTATCGGGGTTGGCCTTGCTAAAGGTCGCCAGCCGTGCGGCGAGCCATTTGGCGGTGAAATCACGCGGCGCGGCAATGGTCAGCGTATTGGACGACTGCCCCGCCTGCATCGCACGGACCGATTCTTCGAATTGCAGGAACCCGGCGCGCAGGGCATCAAGGCCGTTTGCCGCTTCGTCCGTCAGTTCAAGCCCCTTGGGCGTGCGGCGGAACAGCACGACGCCCAACATATCCTCCAGCGCGCGGATTTGCTGACCGACGGCGGCGGGTGTGACCGCAAGTTCGTCGGCGGCCTTCGTAAAGCTCAAATGCCGCGCCGCGGCGTCAAGCACGCGCAAGCCGTTTAGGGGGAGATGGGTGCGCTTCATCGCGCCGTAGCTGGCGCGACCAGAGTAAACCGCGGAATTTCAGCGAGGAAAGTGGTGCCATCTTCGCGGATGAAACGATATTGCCCTTCCATCATGCCGCTGGGTGTCGGCAAGGGGCAGCCGGAAACATAATCATGGCTCTCACCGGGGCGTAAAAGCGGCTGTTCGCCCACCACGCCGTCGCCATCGACATGGCTGATCGTGCCGCGACCATCGGTAATCCGCCAATGCCGAGTCATTAATTGCACAGGCGCATCACCCACATTTTCAATGCGGATATGGTAGGACCAGAACCAACGTCCTTGAGCGGGCGCGGATTGTTCCACCAAAAAATTGGGCGAGACGCGGACGGTAATGCCGTTGGTCGTCGCGCTGACGGCGAAAAAGGAATCGAGGACGCTGCTCATAAACCAGCGGCCTTGAGTGCCTGATCCAAATCTTCGACCAAATCAGCCGGGTCTTCCAAGCCGACATTGATGCGGATCAAGCCTTCGCCAATGCCCATCGCTTCGCGGGCTTCGGCCCCCATGCCGTGATGCGTGGAGGATGCCGGGTGGCACATCAGGCTGCGTGCGTCGCCAATATTGTTCGAGATGTCGATCAACTGAAGCCCATTTAACAAGGCATGCGCTTGTTTGCGGCCACCATCGACCGAAAAGGCGAAAATCGGCCCGCACGCCTTCATCTGCTGCATCGCAAGTGCGTGTTGCGGGTGGCTTTCAAGGCCGGGGTGCAGGATGTGCGGCACGCGGCCCTCAAGGAATGTACCGACGATAAGCGCATTTTCCGACTGCCGCATGGCGCGCAGTTCCAACGTCTCAAGCCCCTTGTGCACCACCCATGCATTAAAGGGCGACAGGTTTGGCCCCGTGTTGCGCTGAAACGGCAAAAGCACGTCATCGATCCATTGTTGCGATCCGCAGACTGCACCGGCCAGAACGCGGCCCTGCCCGTCCATCAGCTTGGTCGCGCTATAGGCGACAACATCGGCGCCAAAGTCCATCGGACGTTGCAACACGCTCGTCGCAAAGGCGTTATCGACGACTGTGGTGATGCCATGTTCTTTCGCCAGTCCGCAGACATAGGCCATGTCAACAATGTCCATCGTCGGGTTTGCCGGCGTTTCAAAGAAGAACACTTTCGTATTCGGCTGAATCGCGGCCTTCCACGCATCATTATCGCGGCTGTCGATGGTGGTCGTGCTGATACCCCATTTGGGCAGCAGATTGTCCGTTAGCCAGCGGCACGAGCCAAAGGCCGCACGCGCGGCAACGACATGGTCGCCCATTTGCAACTGGCACAATAACGCCGTGGTCATCGCCGCCATGCCCGTGGCTTGGGCGCGGCATGCCTCTGCCCCCTCCATCAACGCAATGCGTTCTTCGAGCATTTGCACCGTCGGATTCTGCAACCGCGAATAGGTCATGCCATCCTGTTCACCGGCAAAGCGTGCAGCAACGGTTTCAGCATCGTCATAGGTAAAGCCCGACGACAGAAACAATGCCTCCGACGTTTCGCCATGTTCGCTGCGCCAAGTGCCGCCACGCACCGCTTGCGTGGCGGGACGCCAATGCTTCGTAATTTCGCGATTCTG
>JAEMTM010000165.1 GCA_016462305.1 Sphingomonadaceae bacterium
TGGACGTTCATATTGTTCGGCCTCGACAAGATTCGCGCTGAGGCGGGAACGTGGCGGGTGTCTGAAGGGACGTTGCTGACGTGGGCGTTTTTGGGTGGGACTATTGGCGCGTATGCTGGCCGCGCTGTATTCCGGCACAAGACGCGCAAGCAGCCCTTTTCCAGCCACCTCCGCCAGACCGCGATACTGCACGTCTTTGCCGCGGCGCTGGCGGGGGGCTGGATGCTGGCGTCAACGCTGTAGTCGCCCACATTATGCCCCCTTTCCCGCCCGCGCGTTTCGTGCGAGACTTCGGCCATGATCGTTCAGCTTGCCGTTTCGACCATCATGGTATTGCTCACGGTGGTTATCCATGGTGGTGGGCTTGCCATTCTTGGGCGGATGTTAAGCGGCGAGGTGCATGCCGAGCGCGCGCATCATGTGCCGGGGCTTTCGTTGCGCACTATGGCTTTTACGCTGGCGTTGGTGCTGGCGCTGTTTGTGCTGCATGGCATTGAAATTTGGCTCTATGCGTTTTTATACGAAGGCATTGGCGCGGTCGCGAATCTCGAAACGGCGGTGTATTTTTCAACGATAAGCTATGCCGGCATTGGCTTTGACGACCGTTATATTGTGCCCGAATGGCGGCTACTCGCGGCGATTGAGGGGATTAATGGCCTGCTGTTGCTCGGTTGGTCAACGGCGTTTTTTGTAACGATTGTCGCCCGTCTGGGTCGGCGATAGGCGCAGGTCAGCACCAGCTGCGTCGCCCGCCTTCATAATAACGGGCGAGCCCTTCGTCGACCAACACATAGCCCAGGCTTTCCCCGCCGCGTGTCAGGATGCGCAATTTGCGGCCATAGCGATCTTCGTCACGGTCAATATTTTGCAGTGTGAAGGGACCGGCATTCACAAGTTCGTGTAACCGCCGTGTTGCTGCCGCGCCGCGCTCCGCCTCCGCTGCGCAACGCGGTTGATGGGTTTCAGGCGTATCAATATCGGCGATGCGGATTTTGCTGCCGCGATACCAAATCGTGTCACCATCCACGACGCAGTTCGTGCCCCCACCGCTTTTGCATATGCCAAATGCGGCGGTTTCGGTATCGGTGACGCTTGCGGCAAAGGCAGTGACGCCCACGACTGGGGTTGGGCCAGATAGCGTCCAGACGCCCCAAAAAACGGCGGCAGACAGCATCGCAGTAAGCGTGAGAAACCGAGTCATAACTGCACTGGACCTTTGCGCATGATAGCGGGGCACGCACGCCGGGTGGTCACGAAATGCTTCGTCAACACCGCCGACGTTCAGACACTGCCGCCAGTTGATACCTTCGTTTATAAATTAGGCTCAACAATTGGTTAAAGCGCGGTCTGTTATGTCGGATTCGGTGCAGCCAGGGTCGCGGTCAGAATTAATGTGCGGTTTTTGATTCAGCGCAAGGCGCAACAGCCGCTCGCGCGTTATCCCTATGCCGAACATCAATGAAGAAAGGATCAAGCATGTCGCATACCCCACATGAGCTTCACGAAGAATTCCCTGACGCAGCGCAGAAAATCCAAGATCTGAAACGGAATGACCCGCATTTTGCGACGCTGGCCGAGCGTTACCATGTGTTGAACCGTGAAATTCACCGTATCGACAGCGGCATTGAACCGGCATCTGACGACCGGACCGAAGCCCTGAAGAAGGAGCGGTTGTCGCTGCTTGATGGGGTGTTTCAAAGACTGAACGACGGGCAAGCCACAGCGGCGCGGATAGTTTCATGAATTAAAACGGCCAAAATGCTGTGACAGCATAGACACGCTTTGGGTCTGCCACAAACGGGCTTGCCCAATGGTCCGATTTGGACATAAATGGCGCATGGATCACACGCCGCAGCCAGCCACCGCGTTCAAAATCCTGACCGCAACGCAATGGGCACAATTTGAAGCGGACGGTGTCTTTCGAGGTGCGCCCGTTGATGTGGCGGATGGCTATATCCATCTGTCGACGCAAGATCAGGTTCAGGGCACGCTGGACAAGCATTTTGCCGGTCAGGATGGATTGGTCATTGCCGAGGTTGATTTAACAGCGCTGAAAGATGTGATCAAATGGGAGCCATCGCGCGGCGGTGCGCTTTTCCCCCATATTTATGGTGATTTGCCGATGCACGCGATAATCGGACATTTGACCCAGATCAAAGCATGACGGAACTTTATACGCCATAACGACTTTCCTAACTGAAGGAAACTGACATGGACATTATACAAATTCCCGCCGTCGCCATTTTCACTGGCATGCTCACATCATGTGCGGGCGTCATGCTCATCATCACCTTGGGCGACGTTATCAAACGTTAGGGTCAGGCGTGCCGCCACGATTGCCGCGGCTGTCGACGTCGTCGGGCTCCAGAGCCGACTCACCAAAGCTGTCCGGTTCGTCGTCGTCGCTGCGCTCTGCGCGATAGGCGTCCATGTCGATTTGCCCGCTGCGTTCCATCTGGTTCATATGGTCCAACACATCCTGCGTATCATCGGGATCGATCTGCGCGGGATTGGTGGTTCCGCCATGTTCGCTTTCCAGATTGGCTGACCGATCGGCAATAGCGCGGATGGCATCGTCGGACACGGTTTGCGCCTGCGCCGCTTCGTCATCTTGCTCGCTGTTAAAGCTCTCCGGTATATTCTCCGCCCGGTCAACGGGGTGCGCATAATCGGCACCTGCGTCGGTTATAGGCGGCTTACCGATGGGTTGGCTCTTTTCTGTTTCGGTCATGGCGGCATCCTGTCCTGAAAGTCGATAGACGCAAACGCGCATAAAGAAGGACGGTTCCCCTCAGGCGTTTCAGGGTGCCCAGTTAAAGGCTTCTGCGCTTTGCCTCAGGCCATTTCCAGCGACATCATAACGGCTTTTCGTAAATGCGATATATTTTGTTGATCTCACCATTGATGGCCTCACCCACCGACCGCATCGGCCCATTGTCGTCCAGAACCCAACCAAATTCGCCACGCGAGGCACCATATTTGGTAGTTGAAGCATCGCGAATGTAGGTGACCAACATAAACGCCAATTGGCTGGCCAACCGTGTTGCCTGCATTTTCTTGACCACGCCCATCAATGGCACCCGCATACTGCGGACCTTGGGGGCGCGGAGCCACCAGAGCAGCTTTGCCCAGTTGAACGGGAATAATGATCCCCCGAAACTGCCGATTTTCTCATTGATATCGGGCCATGTCATCATGAATGCCACGGGCTCTCCATCAACCTCGGCAATGCGGATCAAATCGTTAAATACGATGGGCTTAAGCTGCTTTCCGGCATGGGCGACTTCTGCATCCGTTATCGGCACAAAGCCCCAATTTCCGCTCCATGCATCGTTCAGTATCGACAATATGATGGCCGCTTCGGCATCAAAATTGGCCTTGTTGACCTTCCGAATGACAATCCGCTCATTACGCTCACCCGATGCGACGATACGTTGCACCAAGGGTGGGAACGGCACATCAATCGGTATGTGATAGGTATATAGGTCTTTGACACCAGCATAGCCCGCCGCCTGTATCCACGCGCCATAGGCCGGGCTATGATGCCCCATCAGCACCGTCGGGGGGTGATCATGGCCTTGCACCAATAATCCCGGCTCTTCCCAGATCGACAGGCTCAATGGCCCAAGCGCGCGGACCATTTTTTTGTCGCGCAGCCAGCCTTCCGCTGTTTCGATCAGCACTTTTGCAACATCGGCGTCTTCGGCTTCGAAAAACCCCCAATTGCCGACACCTGGACCCATGCCCTGTTCCGGAGGCTGCGCCAAAGCGAGATAGTCCAAATGCGCCGAAATGCGGCCAACAA
>JAEMTM010000166.1 GCA_016462305.1 Sphingomonadaceae bacterium
GCCTTCAGCAAAACAGACAGCCAGGTTTTGTCCGCTGCGACCGGTGCAGGCGGTGCGAAGTCCCCGCATTCAAGACATCTTGCCTGCACGCCCTTTACGCCCGTCAACAACTCAAGATCAGCCGCGACGCGTTGCATGAACAGGCTTTGCTGCCATGCGGCATGGGCAAATATATCCATCGGCGCGTTCGATTGCGCCTGCTTCGGCATCAACCCCTGAAGCAGCGTGTCGGTAAAGCTGGCGGGTTGTTCGATATATACCGCATGCCAACCATCCGGTTTTAACCCCGCCCGCTTTGCCGCCTCCGCCAGAGCATCGTTCATATTGCCTGACCGGTCTACCAAGCCAAGCTGACGCGCTGTGCCACCCGCCCACACGCGCCCTTGTGCCACGGCGTCCACTTGCTCTGCTGTCTTTTTGCGCGCTGTGGCAACACGGGTCAGAAACTGGCGATAGCCATTTTCAATCGCGCTTTGTGCCACGCGGTCAAATTCGGGGCTAAATCCGTTCAGGACATCGGGCTCACCCGACAAGGGCGTCGTCTTGACCCCGTCGGCATTCACACCGATTTTCGCAAGGCCCGCCTCGGCGCTGGGGAGCACCCCGAAAATACCGATAGAGCCCGTGATCGTTGAAGGGTCGGCAAATATCACATCGGCGGGCAATGAAATCCAGTACCCGCCGCTTGCCGCCAAATTGGCCATGGACACGATAACCGGAATATCCTTGGCCTTAGCCGCGGCAATTGCGAGGCGGATTTTTTCCGACGCCATCACTGATCCACCGGGCGAATCCACGCGCACAACAAGTGCCTTCAAATCCTTGGTATCAAGTGCCTCATAAATCAGCGCGCTGATAGTATCGCCAGCCGCTGAGCCGGGGCCGCCCTCACCATCAACGATGGTTCCTGCGACCGTCACAACGCCAATCTGCTCTCCAGCCGATGGCGGGCCGTAACTGGCCAGCAACGCATCCATAGGCGTATGCGCAAAGCCGCCAGTCGTCTTCGGTTCATCAGCGCCAACCTTGCTAGCGATGAATTTACCAAAGGCGATTTTGTCGCCCAATTTATCGACCAATTTTGTCGATAGCGCCAACTGCCCAAGGTCGCCCTTTGCGCCCTCAACCGCATTCGCGGGATTGGTCAGCAATTGATCTAATTGCGCTTGCGGGCGGGCTTTGGCGACGTCGGCTTTCCATTGGCCCCACACCTCATCATATACGCCCTGCATCGCCATTTCCGATTCAGGCGACTGGTCAGACCGCATAAGGGGTTCGACGGCGCTTTTGAACGTGCCCACGCGATAGATATTGGCCTTTACCCCTAATTGGTCGAGCAATCCCTTAAAATAAGGCTGCGACCCCCCTGGGCCTGCCAATAATGTACCGCCAAGCGGGTCCATCCAGATCTGCGTTGCGTGGGCAGCCAATTGATAGCTGTCATCGGTATATGCGGTTGCAAAGGCATAAACGGGCTTGCCCGCCTTTTTGACCGCATCAATGCTATCACCAATTGCGGTAAGGCTCGCTTGCCCGCCGCCCATGAAGCGTTCCATGTCCAATACAACCACTTTTATGCGCGCGTCGCTTTGGGCAAGTTTCAACGCGCGAATGATGTCGCGTTGACGGATTTCGCCGACAGGGGACGCCGACGAGGTCAGCGCCATCAGCGGGTCGATTTCGGCCGGCTGTTCGGCCACCACGCCATCCAGCTTGAGCAGCAAGGCACCATCGCGGACCATCGCCGGGTTCGGATTTGCATTCAGCAGCGCGAAAATGGCCGCAAAGAAAAGCGCCAGAAACACCAGCACAAAAAGGTCCTTCACCCCGACCAAAATTTTCCAGCTCACGCGCATAAACTTCATTTTTTGCAATCCTTCAGAATCTTACGTCGAATGTAATCATTTCAGCAGCAATTGCCACCAATGTTCGACAAAAATTTTTCCTATGCAAAATCATGCGGACCGGAAACCCCTGAAATTGGGTCGGCAAAGGGCGCAGGCGCGACACGGACAACAGAAAAAGGGCCGCTGGAGCGAACCAGCGGCCCTTAAACATGGGTCAGCGGTCGGACGCCCGCTGCCGGAAGTTGCTTTCATGCCGTGACCGGCATCGCTGATTTAATCAGCGGCCGATCTCCCGAACGGAATTGTCCGACCTCTTAACTGAACCATGAGACATCGGATCACCTCCTTTCGTTGAATGAATTTTGCTTGCATCAAACATTTTCCTGCCCTCCGCAATTCATAAGGTGAATCAAACTGCGCTTATAAACAAGTCTTGTAATAAGTTTTTTTCTGGCTAAAATTATAGGTCTGCGCTGCGATAAATTGCGCGTTGATTATCATCGACAATCTTCAACTATGCGGGCGATTTCCGCCCATGTCGGCAGAATGACGGGCTGCTGCCCCTCCATGTCAACCAACACGCGGCCACGGCTAAAGGCCATGGCATCCAAGATGGGATCGGTGGTTACGATGTCGGCTGCCAAATAGGCCGGGTTTGCATCGCTTGCCGTTGCTGCCATCGTTTTTGTCATAGACGATGTGCGAATGACCATGCGCGCACCCGGTGCCGATGCTTCACGCGATAATGTGACGCGGCGGTTCTGTGCATCGCAGCGAAAGTTGATGGTCGCGTTGCGTCCCGGTGCGCCGAACTGCGCAACCGAAGTGCGGCCATCGCGGCGGTAGGTCCAAATGCCGGGCGTGAAGGGCCAGTCATTCCAATCGCCGGTCAATCGCGGCGGTGGCGCAGCAGCAGCAGCCATTGGCGGTGCCGACACGGTCTTTGGGGGAATTGGAGGGGGTGGCGCAACGCAAGCGGCGAGGCCGAGAACGGCGCAGAGAGTTAGGTGACGGGTTTGCATCATTTTGTCTTATGGCCAAATCGTCCATGCTGCGCTAGCGCGTTGCGGCATGGCGACCAAAAAA
Source organism: Sphingomonadaceae bacterium (assembly GCA_016462305.1). Lineage (GTDB taxonomy): Bacteria > Pseudomonadota > Alphaproteobacteria > Sphingomonadales > Sphingomonadaceae > Sphingorhabdus_B. The sequence continues at coordinate 2,934 of JAEMTM010000166.1, forward strand.
ATGCGATTAGATCAAATCATCCTTGATCGCGGCCTTGCCGAAAGCAAGACTCGCGCACAGGCGCTCATCATGGCGGGCCTTGTCTATATTGGCGATACCAAGGCGCAAAAGCCGGGACAGCAAGTCGCCGAGGATGCCGACATCAGCGTGCGGGGCAGCGACCATCCATGGGTATCGCGCGGCGGCATTAAACTTGCTCATGCGCTTGAGGCGTTCGCCATTAATGTCACCCACAATATTGCCATGGATGTGGGGTCATCGACGGGGGGCTTTACCGATGTGCTGCTCACGCATGGCGCAGCCCGCGTCTTCGCCGTCGACAGCGGCACAAACCAGCTCGCGTGGAAACTGCGGCAGGACCCGCGCGTCATTGTCCATGAACAAACCAGCGCGCGCATCTTGACCGACGCACATATAACCGAGCCGGTCGACCTCATCGTCTGCGACGCCAGCTTCATTGGCTTGGCCAAGGTGCTTGAGCGGCCATTATCCTTCGCCAAAAGCAAGGCGCAGCTCATCGCGCTCATTAAACCACAATTTGAAGCAGGCCGCGAAGAAGTGGGCAAAGGCGGCGTTGTGCGGGACGCAGGCGTGCACACACGCGTGTGCAACGAGATTAAAATGTGGCTCGCCAGCCAAAGCTGGACCGTGCACGGCCTGACGACCAGCCCTATCACCGGGCCGCAAGGCAATGTCGAATTTCTAATATGGGCGCAAAATGCTTAGGGTCAGGACCTAAGCCTTGTACATGCCGTTGACCCGCGCCGCATAGCGCGCGCGAATGACATGGCGGCGGATTTTCATGCTTGGTGTCATCTCGCCATTTTCGATAGAAAAGGGTTCATCCGCAAATTCGAACTGGCGCA
>JAEMTM010000039.1 GCA_016462305.1 Sphingomonadaceae bacterium
TTCGCCGCTTAAATCCTATATCAATGGCGCATGGGTCTTGCCTGCGACATCCACGGCAACGGTGGATGCGGTTAATCCTGCTACAGAAGACGTCTGTGCCGTTGTTGCGGTTTGCGGGCCTGATGATGCTGACAGGGCGGTCCATGCGGCGCGGGCGGCATTTGATGGCTATGCCGCGACCACGCTGGAACACCGGATTGCGTTGGTGGAAAAGCTGATTACCATTTTTGAACGACGCTATGACGAAATGGTCGCGGCCATATCGACCGAGATGGGCGCGCCTTATGACCTGTCTTATGACGCGCAGGCGGAGAGCGGCCCCGGCCATTTGAAAGCGACGGTTAAAGCCGTGCGCGAAATGACGTGGGAATATGATGTCGGCACCGATGGCATTGTTACGCATGAGCCCATCGGCGTCTGCGTGCTGATCACGCCGTGGAACTGGCCGATAAATCAGATCGTCTGCAAGGTTGGCCCTGCGCTCATTACCGGCTGCTCTATGGTGTTGAAACCCAGCGAGATGGCGCCCTTGTCCGCGCAGCTTTTTGCCGAAATGGTCGAAGAGGCGGGTTTCCCGCGCGGCGTGTTCAACATGATCCACGGCACAGGCGCGTCGGTCGGCGATACGCTGACCCGCCACCCGGAAGTCGACATGATCTCCTTTACCGGATCGACACGGGCGGGCATTCAAATTGCAAAGAACGCAGCCGATACCGTAAAGCGTGTTGCCCAGGAACTGGGTGGAAAATCCGCCAATATCGTCTTTGCGGACAGCGATTTGGAGGCGGCGGTCACGCGCGGCGTTTTGCATTGCTTTGGCAATACCGGCCAATCCTGCAACGCACCGACGCGTATGCTTGTCGAACAGTCGGTCTATGACGCGGCGGTTGCCATTGCGGCCCGTGTTGCAAAAGCGGCAGTGCTTGGCGACCCGATGAAAAAAGGCCCACATTATGGCCCGGTTGTCAGCAAGGCACATTATGACAAGATACAGGGCCTTATTCAGGTCGGGATTGATGAAGGTGCACAGCTTGTTGCCGGAGGCACTGGCCGGGCCGAGGGCTTTGATCGCGGCTATTATGTGAAACCCACGGTTTTTGCCGGCGTCCATAACAAGATGCGTATCGCGCAAGAAGAAGTGTTCGGGCCAGTGCTCGTCCTGATTCCCTTCAAAGACGAAGCAGATGCCATCGCTATCGCCAATGACTCGCCCTATGGCCTTTATGCCTATGTGCAAACTGGCGACATGGAGCGTGCGCGTCGTGTTGCACGGCACATGCGGGCGGGCGGGGTGAGCATTAATGGCACAAGCCAGGATTATATGGCGCCGTTTGGGGGCTATAAACAATCGGGCAATGGCCGCGAATATGGCGAGTTTGGCGTTCGCGATTTTCTGGAGATTAAATCGATCAGCGGGTTCCGCACGTCATGAAGCTGACCGACATCGAAACCTTTGTCGTCGGCAATCCGCCGCCGCATTTTGGCGGACGCTATTTTGTCTTCGTCAAGATAACGACCGATAGCGGTGTGTCGGGTATCGGTGAAGCCTATTGCGTGCCGTTCGAACCCCATCTTGTCGCCAAAATGATAGAGGATGTGTTTGCGCGTTATGTCGCGGGCAATGACCCGCACGACATCGAAAATATGTGGCGCAGAGTGTATTCCAGCGGCTTTACCCAGCATCCCGATTTGACGCTGATGGGTGTTTTGTCGGCGCTCGAAATGGCGTGTTGGGACATCATCGGCAAAGCGGCGAACAAGCCAGTTTACAAATTGCTTGGCGGGCAGGTGCATGAACGATTGCGCGCCTACACCTATATCTATCCGCGACCCGGCGATACAAAAGACGTATATCACGACCCTGATTTGGCGGCGGAGCGGTCGGCGGAATATTTGGCCCAAGGCTTTACCGCATTGAAATTTGATCCAGCAGGTCCCTATTCGGCGTTTGATGGGCGGCAATTGTCGTTGGAAGCGCTTGATCTGTGCGAACGCTTTGCAAAATCTTTGCGCGAAGCGGTCGGTATGAAAGCCGACCTTTTGTTTGGCACGCATGGCCAAATGACGGCGGCGGGTGCAATTCGCCTTGCCAAGCGGCTAGAGCCTTATGACCCTTTGTGGTTGGAAGAACCTGTGCCGCCCGATGCGCCCGATGAAATGGCCAAGGTGGCAAGGGCAACCTCGATCCCTATTGCAACGGGCGAACGATTGACCACCAAATATGATTTTGCACGGCTGTTGCGCGCGGGCGCGGCGGCGATTTTGCAAATGAATCTTGGCCGGGTCGGTGGCATATTGGAAGCAAAGAAAATCGCCGCCATGGCGGAGGTTGATCATGTCCAGATTGCGCCGCATTTATATTGCGGACCAATTGTCGGCGCGGCCAATATCCAGATTGCGACCTGTTCGCCCAACTTCCTGATCCTTGAAAGCATTGAGAGTTGGGGCGGGTTTCATTCCGACATTCTGAAATCGCCGATCCGTTTTGAAGACGGTCATGTCATTCCGTCAACTGCGCCGGGCTTAGGGGTCGAATTGAACGAAGAACTGGCGCGCGCCAACCCATATATGGGCGATATGCTTCACCTCGAAATGACGCAGCACCCGGTTCAGTGACGGAAGAATTCGACTATATCATCGTCGGCGCAGGCACGGCGGGTTGTGTGCTGGCCAACCGGCTAACTGAAGATGGCAAATATAGCGTCTTGTTGCTTGAGGCAGGCGGTAGCGATTGGTCGATCTGGATTCAAATGCCCATTGGCTATGGCCGCACCTTTTTTGATAAGCGGATTAACTGGATGTACGATACCGAGCCGGTTGCGGCGCTTGGGGACAGGCGAAGCTACTGGCCGCGCGGCAAGGTGATTGGCGGGTCTGGTTCGATCAATGCCATGGTCTATGTGCGCGGGCAGCCGCATGATTTCGATGACTGGAAAGCCTTAGGCAATGACGGCTGGGGCTGGGACGATGTAGTGCCCTATTTCAAAAAGTCAGAGGATTTCGACTGGCATAGCGCACATCATGGCCAAGGCGGGCCGCAGCATGTTACCGATGTTTCGCCATTTGCGCATCCGGTCTGCCGCAGCTTCATTGAGTCGGCGCAGGCATTGGGCTTTCCTGCCAGCAGTGACTTCAACGGCGGCAGGCCAGAGGGCGTAGGCTATTATCAAATTAACACGCGCGGCGGTTGGCGTGCGTCAACCGCCAACGCATTCTTGCATCCGGCGCGAAAGCGCAAAACGTTGACGCTTCAGACATTAGCGCATGTTTCACGCATATTGTTCGAAGGACGACGCGCAGTAGGCGTTGCATACACGTGCAAAGGCGCAAACAAAGAGGCGAAGGCGCGGCGCGAGATCATCCTTTCGGGCGGCGCGATTAATTCGCCCCAATTGCTCATGCTGTCGGGTATTGGACCTGCAAACCATTTGAAAAATGTCGGCGTTACGCCGTTGATGGATGCAAAAGCGGTGGGCCGTAACTTGCAGGACCATATTGCCGTGTCCTATTTCTACAAGGTCCGCACGGCAACGTTGAACGATGTACTCCACCCGTTGCTGGGCAAATTGCGGGCGGGTTTGCGTTATGTCGCAGACCGGGCAGGACCGTTGTCGTTGAGCGTCAATCAAAGTGGCGGGTTCGTGCGCAGCGATGCGACCAAAGAGCACCCCAATTTGCAGCTATATTTTAGCCCGGTCAGCTACACCAAGACCCCCTTGTCGGAACGCAAACTGCTGAATCCCGATCCATTTTCGGCATTTTTGCTGTCGCACAACCCCTGCCGCCCGACCAGTCGGGGGCATATTGAACTTAAAGGTTCGAACTCTTCCGAACATCCTGCCATCCATCCCAATTATCTGGCAACGCAGGCGGACATTGACGACGTATTGGCCGGCAATCGGATACTGCGCCAGCTCGCGGCGACCAAGCCGCTTGCCGATATTATAACCGAGGAGCTTATCCCGGGCACCGAGGTTGATGGTGATGAAGCCCTGTTGGCGGACTTTCGCGCCCGCGCCGACACGGTGTATCATCCGACAAGCAGTTGTATGATGGGGACAGACCCCGCCACTTCGGTGGTTGACGCGCGCTTACGCGTGCACAATGTTGAGGGCTTGCGGGTGGTCGATGCGTCGGTGTTTCCGACTATTACATCAGGAAATACCAACGCACCAACGGTCATGGTCGCGGAAAAGGGCGCTGCGATGATTTTGGAAGACGCGAAATTGATGCGTTAATTTTATTTACCAGTCCTTTTCTGCTGTGCTATTCTCCTGCGACTGCGCGAATCCGGGGAGGGAGTAGCGATGCATCCGAAGATTGACCTTAAGCAATTGCCGCCTTTGAAAGCGCTTAAAGGCTTTGAAGCAGCGACGCGTCACCAAAGCATCCGCGACGCGGCAGATGAGCTTTGCCTGACGCATCCTGCGGTCAGCCATCAAGTTCAACTTATCGAAGATGCGCTGGGCGTTACTTTGTTCGTTCAAGAAGGGCGCCATATTGTTTCGACCGAAGAGGGAAAGGTGCTGTACCCTTATGTGCGAGCGGCGTTTGAATCCTTGCTGGAGGGCGTGGAAGAAGTGCATCGCAATGCCCTGGATAAGCCGCTTCGGGTGCAAACCTATGTGACGGCATCCATCCGCTGGCTTGCAAAGCGCGTGCCCCAATTTCTGGCCGACCATCCCGAAATCAAACTTACGCTTAATACCTGCGCGGTTGAATGGGAATTTGACGATGTGCATGCTGATGTTGGGTTGGTCTATTGCGCAACCGAACCCGACCCGGCCAAGTTTCATTGGGTGCCGCTATATGAATATGCGCTATTCCCAGTATGCAGTCCTGAGGTGGCAGCAGCCATGGGGCAAAATCCCGCCGCAGAACAATTGATGACCAAACCTCTGGTCGCCATTTACACTGAAGTGCAAAACTGGGAGACTTGGTTTGCTTCTGCTGGCGCTGCGTTCGAACCTTCGGTGCCGTATCTGATGGTGGACACCTTGGCTGTTGCGCTTGAAATGGCGCTAAATGGTGAGGGGATTGCTCTGGTCAATGGCCCGTTTGTGGATCAGGATTTGGCCGCAGGACGGCTGGTGCAGCCTATCGCCCACAAGGCCGTATGTCCCGGCGCGTGGGGATTGATCTGCCGCAAAGATATGCGGGAAAACCCACGAATCCGGACTTTCATGGATTGGGTGTATAAAAATGTCGCAGATAGCCAGTCGGCAAGCGTTGTGGCTATTTAGCGTTTGGGAACGACCTCGTAACCCGGCTCTTCGGGTTCATCATCGACCATATCGGCAGGAAAGCCCGTGCCCAACACTTTAATGCCCAGCGGTTCTTCGTAGCGGCGGATGATATTGGGTGAAAACTCACGTGGGCCATAGGCTGCCTCACCCTCTTTGAATATCTTTACGATAAGCGGCGATAGCTCAACGGGCACATGGGCAGCATGGGCGATTTTGTCGAACAGGCCGACATCCTTGCTGACCAGATCCATCGTAAAGTTGATGTCGCGGCTTCCGTTCAGGATAACCTGACTTTCGGTTTCATGGACAAAGCTGTTGCCGGATGAAATCCGGATCGCTTCATATGTTGTGTTCATATCAAGGCCGATGGCCTTGCATGTCGTCAACGCCTCCGCCAGCGCAACCAGATGCACGGTGCATAGATAGTTCGTCATCACCTTTAGTTGCGATGCGGTGCCCAGATCGCCTGTATGCAATATGCGGCGTCCCATCGTTGTCAAAACAGGCAGAACACATTCGAACGCGGCACGTGGGCCGCCAGCGAAAATCGCGATATTTCCCGTGTCGGCGCGGTGACAGCCGCCGGAGACAGGGCATTCCATAAACATCGCACCGCGCGCTTCGACGAGCGCGCCGAGCCGGATGATTTCACTATAATCGGTGGTGCTCATTTCCAGCCACACTTGCCCCGGGCGCATCGCTTGCAAAAAGCCATCTTCGCCCTCTGCCACGGCCGCACTGGCGGCAGGCGATGGCAGGCAGGTGACGATTAAATCAACAGCCTCACCTAATGCTTTCGGGGAGGGTGCCGACGATGCACCTCGCGCAACATATTCGGCGACCAACGCGTCATCAAGATCACGGACCGTTACATCATGTCCGTTACGTATCAGGCTTCCCGCCAGTTTCCCGCCGACATTGCCAAGCCCGATAAATCCGATTTTCATGGTTGCACCCAGTTTTTTCAAAAAGCGTTACCCGCCGATTGAAAAAGTTAGAGCGCCGTCGATGCCTGGCCACAATTGAAAAATTTGGCCGATTGGGTGAATTATTTTGCTATTCCTGCGCCAAAGGAAGCGTGACTGGCTGTTTTAGCACACGTCGTAACCAAGCTTTGCAGATAATGCCTCGGCCAGCCGAGTCCGCGCAAGGGCGCACACAAGTTTACGGTCAGCAAGCGCGCCGGGGTCGAACGGTTCGAGGAAATGCACACCCACATCATAGCTGCCGGGCCGCGTAAAGGCGCGCCACGCACTTTCCCAGCCGGTTTCTTCGCCCAGCCAAGCTATCTCTGGGCCATCATTGCCGAAATCGAGCAACACAGGTTGAATCATCATGGGTTTGGGTGGCGGAGCCAAGGTCGCAAACAAGGATTGTTTGAACGGCAAAAGCCCACGGCCATCGGACGTTGTGCCTTCTGGAAACAGCGTTACGGACCAATTTTCCGCAATTGCTTCGCGCAATTCGGCCACTTGCTGGGCGACATTTTGCTTTTCGGTGCGGCTGATGAAAATGGTGCGGTTCAGTTTTGCGAGCCAGCCAATCAATGGCCAATCCCTAACGCCATCCTGCGCCACAAAAGAAGAGCCGGTGATCCCCGCCAAGATCGGAATATCGTGCCACGAGATATGGTTGGCGACAAAGAATACGTCTTTGCGTAATGGATTTCCGTAAACCGTTACGCGTGCGCCCAGTGCGCGTGCGCAAATGCGCAGGAACAGCATAGCCCATGGCGATGGTAGTTTCAGCAGATGCCAGACGAGGTGCAATGGTAACAAAACCGCCAAGGGTAAAGCGATCCAAAGCACCCGGAACGCGCACAGGACAGAGGCCTGAAAATCTAACTTCCGGATCGCAATGGAAATGGTCGCCATTGAACTTCACTTTGCTGTTAAGACAACATCTCTAACCGCAGGGGCGTAGATGACAACTGTGACTATGCTATGACGATATAAGGGCGGCGGCGTTTGTGCAAGGCGATGCAAAAATCCTTCAACATTCCTTGGCCGGCCTCGTCCATTTCGGTTTTGATCCAGCCGGGAGATATAGCGTTGACGCGCACGCCGTGACCGCCCCATTCGGCGGCAAATGTCTTTGCGGTCCTATGGCCGCCCCCTTTTGCAGCACCCGTCACCAATATAACCCGCATGTTTCACCTTCACATCAGAATATTACATTGCCGTCCTTACAGAGACCGGCGGTTTGTGATCCAAAAATTTTTTTAACCGATCCCGTCATATTCCCCATTTGTGCCTGACCTTGAACCCGCCCTAAGGTTCGACGGAGTTAATGCCTAAAGGAGCACGGCTGTCATGCAAACATCGGCGCGGGTTGTCATCATTGGCGGGGGCATAATGGGCGCTTCTTTGCTCTACCATCTCGCTGAACTTGGATGGACCGACTGCGTGTTGATTGAAAAGGATGAGCTGACTTCCGGCTCTACTTGGCACGCCGCCGGGCAGTGCCCGAACATCACCGGCAGCTACAACCTCGCCAAAATGCATGCTTATAGCAATCAGCTCTATCCCAAGCTGGAAGGGCTGACGGGGCAATATGTGAGTTGGCATACATCCGGCGGAATTCGCCTTGCGACGAACGAGCGCGAGTTGGCGTGGATGCGCTATATCCACGGTTTTTCCAAAATCATCGGCTTTGACATGGAAATCATCCCGCCAGAGGAAATCCTGCGTCATAATCCGTTCATGACGCTCGACGGGGTCATTGCTGGCGCGCGTACAACTCAGGATGGACATGCTGATCCTTCGGGTATTTGCAATGCGCTTGCCATTGGTGCGAAAAACATGGGCGCAAAGATTGTCCGCAAAAATCGCGTGACTGGGCTGACCCAATTGCCGACCGGCGAATGGGATGTGGAGACCGAAAAAGGTACGATTCGGGCAGAAATCGTCGTCAATGCGGCAGGTTGCTACGCACGGCAAATCGCGCAAATGGCAGGTATCGATATTCCGGTGACTAATATGGAGCATCATTATGTCGTCACTGATCCCATTCCAGCCTTTAAGGATCGCGAGGAGGAAATCCCGGTCATGCGCTGCCCTTATGTATCGGGCTATTTCCGGCAGGAACAGAAAAGCGGCCTGATAGGCGTGTATGAAACGACAGGCCTGGCCGAGGCGTGGGCACCACGCGGCGGACACCCGGAATGGGATTCGACCAGCGAGCTGTTTCCAGAAGATCTTGAGCGGATTGCCCCATGGCTGGAACGCGCGATTGAGCGGATGCCGATATTTGGCGAGGTTGGCCTGAGGCGCTTTGTCAATGGCGCTATCCCGCACACCCCTGATGGCGGGCCATTATTGGGGCCAGCGGTAGGGCTAAAGAATTTCTGGCATTGCTGCGGCACCAGCTTTGGTATTGCGCAAGGCGGCGGTGCTGGCAAATATATGGCGCAATGGATGGTGTTTGGTGATGCCGACATCAACATGACCGAGTTCGACCCGCGCCGTTATGGCCCTTATGCGGACGAAAATTACAGCCGCGACAAGGTTTTCCTCGATTATCGGATGACATTTACGACGCGACTTCCGGGTGAAGAAGAACCCGACGGTCGTCCACAAAAGACCAGCGCTTTATATGGTAAGTTGCTGTCGGCGGGTGCTGTCTATGGCGAGACCTATGGCTGGGAACGGCCCAAATATTTCGCGCTTGACGGGGCCGAGGAGCAAGGCGGCTACCACCGCACCAACAGCTTTGACGCGGTCGCCGCCGAGGTGAAGGCCGTTGCCGAGCGCGTCGGCGTGCTCGATCTGTCGGGTTTTGCCAAATATGACGTGTGTGGCCCCGATGCTGAGGCTTTCCTCAACCGCATTTGTGCCAACCGCATGCCAAAGAAAGCGGGCGGTATCGGTTTGGTGCATCCTTTGTCGGTTCAGGGGCGCATTTATGGTGAAATGACGGTGACGCGCTTTGCCGATGATCATTTTTATTGCCTGTCGGCGGCGGCTGCGGAACAGCGCGATTGGGATTTGCTGATTCAAAGCAAATTACCGCAGGAAGATGTAACCATCCGCAATTTGACGATGGACTTGGGTGTTCTGGTGATGAACGGCCCTTTTTCCCGTGACGTTTTGGCAAAGTTGACCAATTCTGACCTTAGTAATGCGGGTTTCCGTTGGTTAAGCGGTCAGGAAATCACAATCGCCGGTATAAAAATGCGCGCGCTGCGTGTGTCTTATGCCGGTGAGCTTGGGTGGGAGCTGCATCCGGCGATGGAGGATCTTGCGGCGCTATATGATGCCGTTTGGGAATCTGGGCAGATATATGGCATCGTCAATTACGGCCTATATGCCGCAAATACGATGCGGATCGAAAAAGGCTATAAGGCTTGGGGGTCGGAACTCACCAATGAATTAACGATGATTGAGGCCGACATGCCGCGCTTCATCAATTTCAACAAGGATGACTTTGTCGGCAAGCAAGCGACACTGGATGCGCCGGACCGTTTTCGCATAATTTATGGTGAGGTGGATGCCGCCAATGTCGACGTGCGCGGCGCGGAACCATGTTTGGTCGGCGACCAAATCATCGGCCTTACGACGTCAGGTGGCTATGGCCACCGTGTGGGTAAAAGCCTGTTTTTTGCCTGTGTGCCGATTGAGATTGCAGCGCCGGGGTCGCGCTTTGACATCATGTTGCAGGGCGAGCGGCGCGTTGGAACGGTGCTGGAGCATCCGGCCTATGATCCCGATAACGCAAAAATGAAGGTGTAACATAGTGGCTGAACTCCCCAAAAAGGCGAAGGTCGTCATTATCGGTGGCGGTGTTATCGGCTGTTCGATTGCCTATCACCTCACCAAGATTGGCTGGGACGATGTCGTGCTGCTTGAACGCAAGCAATTGACCAGCGGGACGACATGGCATGCGGCAGGTCTGGTGGGACAATTGCGTCCGTCGATCAACATGACCAAGCTGGCAAAATATACAGGCGAGCTGTATCGGGGGCTTGAGGCGGAAACCGGGCAAGCGACGGGCTATCGCCAGTGCGGTTCCATATCGATGGCAACCAATGCAGAGCGTTTTGAAGAACTGAAACGCAGCGCCTCCATGGCGAAAGTGTTCGATCTAATTGTCCATGTGGTGACGCCTCAGGAAATCAAAGAGCTCGCGAACATCGTCAATGTCGATGACGTCGTTGGCGGCATTCACATCCCGAGTGATGGTTATGCCAACGCCGTCGATATAACGCAGGCGCTTGCAAAGGGCGCACGCACCGGCGGCGCAAAAATATTCGAAAATACGAAAGTCACCAAAATCCGTCACAATGGCGACCGGGTAACGGGCGTTGATACGGCAGACGGTTCGATTGATGCCGATTATGTCGTGATCTGTGGCGGCATGTGGACGCGCGATTTGGCGGCGAGCATCGGCGTGGCTGCGCCATTGCATGCATGCGAGCATTATTATGTATTGTTTGAAGGGGTGGAGGGTATCGACAACACCCTCCCCGTTCTGCGCGATTATGATTATTGCGGCTATTATAAATATGACGCGGGCAAGTTGCTCGTTGGCGCGTTTGAACCCAATGCGCGGCCATGGGGCATGGACGGCATTTCCGAAGATTTCTGCTTTGACGAAATCGCCGGCAGTTTTGAGCATTTCGAACCGCTGTTGATGGATGCGATGCGCCGCGTTCCTGCGCTTGAAAAAGCAGGTATACAGAAATTCTTCTGCGGCCCCGAAAGCTTCACACCCGATGTGCGTTACCATCTGGGCGAAAGTGCCGAATTAAAGGGCTGCTTTGTCGCGGCGGGGCTTAACTCCATCGGCTTGCAATCCGCAGGCGGCGTTGGCAAGGTTATGGCCGATTGGATCCGCGACGGCATTCCGCCTGCTGATCTGTGGACGGTCGATATTCGCCGTAACATGCCGTTCCAGATTAACCGGAAATATTTGCGTGAGCGCGTGACCGAGAGCCTTGGGCTGCTGTACGCGACGCATTATCCGTTCAAGCAGTATGAAACCGCGCGTGGCGTCCGCCGCTCTGCCATTCATGATCGGCTGGTCGCCGCAGGTGCTTGCCATGGGGAAGCCTTTGGTTGGGAACGCCCCAATTGGTATGGCGCACCGGGCAGCACGCCCACATATGCATATAGCTATGGCCGTCAGAACTGGTTTGAGGCGAATGCTGAAGAGTGCAAGGCCGTGCGCGAGGCTGTGGGCCTGTTTGACCAAAGCTCCTTTGCCAAATTCCGGCTGGAAGGGCGCGATGCCTGTGCCGTCCTCAACCGCGTGTGCGCCAATGACGTCGATGTGGCACCGGGCAAGCTGATTTACACCCAATGGCTCAATGCCAAGGGCGGGATTGAAGCGGATTTGACGGTCACCCGGCTGTCGCAGACGGCCTATCTCATCGTCACTGGGGCAGAGACAGAAACGAAGGATTTCAACTGGCTTTCGCGGCATATCCCAGAGGATGCGCATGCCGTTTTGACCAACATCTCCTCCGCCATGGGGGTTATTTCGATCATGGGGCCGAATGCGCGTGATTTGCTTCAATCGATTTGCCCCAATGATCTGTCGCATGAGGCATTTCCCTTTGCGACATCGCAGGAAATCGAACTTGGCTATGCCATCGTGCGTGCCTCGCGGATCACCTATGTTGGGGAATTGGGCTGGGAGCTCTACATCCCGACCGAGTTCATGACGGGCGTTTATGATGAAATTGTCGCAGCAGGGGCCAATTTCGGTCTGAAACATTGCGGCTATCATGCGCTCAACGCGCTCCGCATGGAAAAGGCGTACCGCCATTGGGGGCATGACATCACCGATGAAGATACGCCCTTGGAAGCCGGACTCGGCTTTGCGGTGAAGATGGACAAGGTTGGCGGCTTCATTGGGCGTGATGCGTTGTTGGCGCAAAAGGAAACTGGCCTGAAGCAGCGGCTCGTCCAATTCCTGCTGAAATCGCCAGAGCCGATGCTCTACCATAATGAACCCATCTGGCAGGGCGACCGGATCGCCGGATATATCCGTTCGGGCATGTACGCCCACACCCTTGGCGGTGCTTGTGGGCTTGGCTATGTCGATGCGGCAGACGGGGGCGTGGTCGGACCAATCGGACCTGATGATTATGAGATCGAAATTGCGGGTGTGCGTTACCCTGTGACCGCTTCGCTTAAACCCCTTTATGACCCTTCAAATGCCCGGATCAAAATATGATGACTGAAACATCACATAAAATCATGCAACAGCTCGCCGCAAAGACGCAGGTCGGGTACAGCTTTGATCAGGAATTTTACACCAGCGACGCGGTGTTCAAGGCGGATTTTGACCAAGTCATCAGCCAGAAATGGCTATTGGCCGGCCATGTGTCGCGCATCCCCCATAAGGGCGATTATTTCCTGTTTCGGGTTGGCAATGAACAGATCATTGTCATTCGTGAAAATGCCGACAGTGTCCGCGCCTTCTTCAACGTTTGCCGCCATCGCGGATCGACGATCTGCCAGTCGGAAAGCGGCAATGCGCCGCGCCTGGTCTGTCCCTATCACGCGTGGACCTTCGGTCTGGACGGGCGGCTTATTTCTGCGCGGCTTATGCCAGAAGATTTCGACAAAGCGGAAAACAGCCTGTTTGCGTGCCATATCCGCGTGTTCCACGGCCTGATCTTCATCAATATGCGCGAAGATGCGCCCGTCGATTTCGACGCGACCTTCGGCGATATGGGGGCCATTCTCGATTATCACGGCTTTGCCGACGCGCGCATTGCGCATGCGGGCAGTTATCCCACGACGGCAAACTGGAAACTGGTCGTGGAAAATTTCTTTGAATGTTATCATTGCGTGCCGTCGCATCCGGAATTCTGCTCGATGCATGCATCGGAATCGATTGTTGCCGTTGGCGCTGGACCAAGTTCCGGGCCAGCTGATGCAATCGCCAGCTTCGCGCCCAAATTGCAAGCGTGGGAAGAAAGTGCCGCAGCCGCAGGCCGCCCCATCGGCACTATTGATGAGCCACCCGATAGCAGCCACCTGCGCCTGCTGATGCAACGCATGAACAAGGACGGCTGGGCCGCAGAAACGCAAGATGGCTCTGCGCCGGCTCCGTTGATGGGCAAGCGTATGAAAGCGGATGGCGGACGGATGCACTTAAGTTTCAGCCCGTTCAGCCAAATTGTTGCCGATGATCATTTCGCCATCCTGTTCCAATTCACGCCGCGCGGCGCATTGGCAACCGATGTTGAGATGATTTGGCTGGTGGACGGACGCGCGACCGAGGCGGAAGTCGACATTGAAAAAATGATCTGGGGCTATCATGCCACAACGACGCAGGACAAAGTGATTACCGAGAATAATCAGGCGGGCATCATGTCCAGCCGCTATCGCCCAGGTCGCTATTCTGACCAGGAAGGCAGCGTGCTCAACTTTCAGAAATGGTATCTGAACCAGTTCGGGCTGGAACGCGCCGAGTGACGATGGCCGCCAATATGCGGGCGGTCCTGCTGACTGGCCATGGCGGCTTTGCGGATTATACCTGCTTTGACGCAGCAGATTGTCGGAAAAATTGACCTGTCGCTTTAATCGACAGTTTCGATCAATTCACTGATGCGTCCAACGATTTCATCGATATGGGATTTTTGCAGGATCAGCGGCGGAGACAGCGCAATGATGTCGCCTGTTGCGCGCACGAGCACGCCATTGTCGAAGCATTTGTGGAATAATTGCATACCGCGCTTGCCAACGCCGGCGGTGTGTGGCGCAAGTTCTATAGCCGCAACGATGCCCATGTTGCGGATGTCGATGACATGTTTTTTACCTTTCAGGCTGTGCACCGCGTCTTGCCAATAGCCGTGGAGCGAACCAGCATGTTCGAAAATGCCTTCCGACTTGTAAAGGTCCAATGTTGCCAAGGCTGCCGCTGCGGCCAAGGGGTGACCGGAATAGGTGTAGCCGTGGAACAATTCGATGCCATCGGGACCGCCTTCGACAACGCCGTCGTGGATATGGCGGCTGACCGCGACAGCGCCCATCGGCACGGCGGCATTTGTAAGGCCTTTTGCCATCGTGATAATGTCGGGCGTCACACCTAAGGTTTCTGAAGCGGTCGTGCCGCCGACACGGCCAAAAGCCGTGATAACTTCGTCAAATATCAGCACGATGCCATGCTTATGTGTAATCTCACGCAATTTTTCGAGATAGCCGATTGGCGGCACCAGCACGCCAGTTGAACCCGCCATGGGTTCGACAATGACCGCCGCAATGGTCTCCGCGCCATGCAGCGCGACAATCGCCTCCAGATTATCCGCCAGATGCGCGCCCCATTCGGGTCGGCCCATCGTAAAGGCGTTATGTTCCAGATTATGGGTGTGCGGAAGATGGTCAACACCCGTCAGCAAAGTGCCAAATTGCCGCCGGTTGTTGACGATGCCGCCAACCGAAATACCACCAAAGCC